>NZ_JBITFB010000003.1:120357-278515 GCF_044455625.1 Kitasatospora sp. NPDC051164
CGCACGAGACCACCCAGCAGCGCGAGAGCGCCGAGGCCTACGCCGACCGCGTCCGCACCGAGGCCGAACAGCACGCCACCGACCTCACCGAACGCACCGCCACCGAGACCGCCGAGATCCGCACGGCCGCCGACACCTACGCCGCGCAGGTGCGGGCGGAGGCCGAGCAGGCCGCCGGCGAACTGCGCGCCCTCGCCCGGCACGAGACCACCCAGCAGCGCGAGAGCGCCGAGGCCTACGCCGACCGCGTCCGCACCGAGGCCGAACAGCACGCCACCGACCTCACCGAACGCACCACCGCCGAGACCGCCGAGATCCGCACGGCCGCCGAGGCGTACGCCACCGACGTCCGCGAGGCCGCCGACGAGCTGCTGGCGCGGGCCGAGGCCACCGCCGAGCAGCGCCGGGCGGATGCCTCCAAGGACGCCAAGGCCGTCCGCGAGAAGGCCGCCGCCGAACTGGCGCTGGCCAACGAGCAGGCCGGGACCGTCCGGGCCGAGGCCGGCCGCGAGCTGTCCGAGGCCCGCGCCACCGCCGACGGCATCCGCGCCGAGGCCTCGGCCGAGCTGGAGCAGGCCAAGGCCGACCGTGCGGAGCTGATCGCCGCCGCGAAGGCCGAGGGCGCCGAACTGGTCGCCGTCGCCGAGGAGGAGGCCGCCGAGGTCCGCCAGTCGGTGGCCGGCATGCACGAGGCCGCCGCCGAGCAGATCGCCGCGCTCAAGGCCGCCGCCGAGCAGGCCGCCTCCGAGCTGCGCGAGCTCGCCGAGCGCGAGACCGCCGAGCAGCGCGAACTGGCCGACCGCGAGACCGCCGAGCAGCGCGCGGACGCCGAGCAGTACGCCACCGAGGTCCGCGAGCTCGCCGACCGCGAGACCGCCGAGCAGCGCGCGGACGCCGAGCAGTACGCCACCGCGCTGCGCGAGCGGACCGAGCTGGAGCTGGCCGCCGAACGCGAGGCCGTCGAGGCCGAGCTCGGCCGGCAGCGCGCCGAGGCCCAGGCCTACGACGAGCACCTGCGCGCGGACGCCGAGGCCGAGCTGCGCGCCGCCCAGGAGGCCGCCGAGCAGCTGCGCGCCGACGCCGAGGCGCAGGCCGCCCGGACCGTGGCCGAGGCCGAGGCCCAGGGCGCCCGGACGGTCGCCGACGCCGAGGAGCTGGCCGCCGGGCTGCGCGCCGAGGCCGAGGAGTACGCCCTCGCCACCCGCACGCTGGCCGACGAGTACGACAGCGCCGCCCACGCCCGGGCCGATGCGTACGACGCGGAGACCCGGGAGGCCGCCGAGCAGTTCGACAAGGCCACCCGCGAGCACGCCAAGTCGGTCCTGGAGAAGGCCTTCGCCGACGCCGAGGCGCTCGGCGAGGACGCCCAGACCACCGCGCTGGCCACCACCGCCGCCGCCGAGGAGCAGGCGGACGCGATGGTCGCCGCCGCCCGCAAGGAGGCCGACCGGCTGGTCCTCGCCGGCGAGGCGGCCGGCCAGGCCGAGGTCGAGAAGGGCCGCTCCGACGCGGACACGCTGCTCGCCGAGGCCCGCCGGGACGCCACCGCGATCCGCGAGCGCGCGGAGGAGCTGCGCGAGCGCACCGACGCCGAGGTGGAGGCGCTGCACGAGCGTGCCCGCAAGGAGAACGCGGCGGCCATGAAGTCGGCCGGCGAGCGGGTGGACGCCCTGGTGACGGCGGCGCAGGAGCAGCTGACCGAGGCCGAGGAGCAGGCGGTGGCCACCGTCGCCGAGGCCGAGGACCGCGCCGCGGCGCTGGTCGCGGCCGCCGAGGACCGCGCGGGCGAGCTCACCTCGGAGGCCTCTGCCGAGGCCAGCAAGGTCCGTCTGTCGGCGGTCCGCAAGGCCGAGGGCCTGCTCAAGGAGGCGGAGACCAAGCTCGCCAACTCCACCGACCGCGCCGAGGCGCTCATCGAGAAGGCGGAGGCGAAGCTGCGGTCGGCCGAGGCCGAGGCCGAGGAGCAGCTGGACCGGGCGGCGGCCGAGGCGGAGAAGCGTCTGCGGGAGGCCGACGAGGCCGCGGACGAGCAGGTCGAGCTGGCGAGGGCGGAGGCGGAGCGGATGCTCGCCGAGGCGAAGGCGGAGGCGAAGCGGGTCACCGACGAGGGCCGGCGCGAGCTGGACGAGCTGGTGCGCCGCCGCAAGGACATCAACACCGAGATCTCCAGGGTGCAGGACGTGCTGTCCGCGCTGGAGGCTTTCGAGGCACCGTCACCGGTCGCCCAGGCCAACGGGGGAAGCAACACCAAGAAGGACGGGGGTGCCAAGGCCGGTGCCGGAGTCGGCTCTCCCCGTTCGGGTGGCAATCGTTCCAAGAACGCGCCACCCGATTGAGCGGACATTGTCCGCGAGAGAACGGCATTTCGCCGTCGACACTCCGGTACCGTGTCAGGATTCCCTCAACCACCTCAGCGGTTTGACGACAGGAAGCCCAGAACCCCATGAGCGACAGTCACTCCCCTCACGGCTTCGACCTGGTGCGCCGTGGGTACGAGCGTGCCCAGGTCGACGAGCGGATCACCAAGCTGGTGGCCGACCGTGACAGTGCCTTGACCCGGATCAGTGCGCTGGAGAAGCGCATCGAGGAGCTCCACCTGGAGACGCAGACCGCCCAGGCGGCGGTCGTCGAGCAGGAGCCCTCGTACGCCGGTCTCGGCGCCCGCGTCGAGAAGATCCTGCGGCTCGCCGAGGAGGAGGCCAAGGACCTGCGCGACGAGGCGCACCGCGCCGCCGAGCAGCACCGCGAGCTCGCCGAGGCCGCCGCCCAGCAGGTCCGCACCGAGGCCGAGAACTACGCCAAGGACCGCAAGGCCAAGGCCGAGGACGAGGGTCTGCGGATCGTCGACAAGGCCAAGAGCGACTCCGCCCAGCTGCGCGCCGAGGCCAACAAGGACGCCCAGAACAAGCGCGAGGAGGCGGACGCCCTCTTCGAGGAGACCCGCACCAAGGCCGCCCAGGCCGCGCTGGAGTTCGAGACCAACCTGGCCAAGCGCCGCGAGCAGTCCGAGCGCGACCTGGCCGCCCGTCAGGCCAAGGCCGAGAAGCGTCTGGCCGAGATCGAGCACCGGGCCGAGCAGCTGCGTCTGGAGGCCGAGAAGCTGCGCACCGACGCCGAGCGCCGGGCCCGCCAGACCGTCGAGACGGCCCAGCGCCAGTCCGAGGACATCGTGGCGGACGCCAACGCCAAGGCCGACCGCATCCGCAGCGAATCCGAGCGCGAGCTGGCGGCGCTCACCAACCGCCGCGACAGCATCAACGCCCAGCTGACCAACGTCCGCGAGATGCTGGCGACGCTGACCGGCGCGGCCGTGGCCGCCGCCTCGCTGCCGAACGACGACACCATGGGCGTGCCCGCCCAGCAGTCGCGCTGACGCCGGCTCCCCCGCCGTACCCCGCCGTACCGCAGGCCCTCACCCGCCCGGGTGAGGGCCTGTCGGCTGTCGCCCCGTCATCATCTCGGGGGGTCTTCTAGCGGGGGTAGGCGCCGTCCGGCCGCTGGTACCCGCTGCTGAGCTGGTTGCCCTCGTCGTCGGAGACGGTGCCGAACCAGGAGGTGCACCAGACCGACACCGAGTCGGGCCAGTACTGCACCTCGAAGGGGTGGCCGGACCCGTAGTCGCCGTAGGAGGTGACGATGAAGGTCTCCCCCGGGCGCATCCAGTAGTCCTCGCCGAGCGGTTCCAGGGTCAGCTCGACCAGCCCCTCGCTCCGGTTGGTCACGGGCATCCGACCGCTGACCTCCAGCGCCGAGAAGTCCCAGGCCGCCGCGTCCCGGCTCTCCTGGCTCATCCGCCGGCCACCCGGGCGAGCAGGGCGCGGACGGCGGTGTCGAAGGCGTCGGGCGCCTCCAGGGCGCTCAGGTGGCCCACCCCGGGGATGACGGTCAGCTCGGCGTCCGGGCGGGCCCGGACCATCAGTTCGGCCTCCACCGGCGCCACCAGGGGGTCCTGGGCGCCCGCCACGACCGCCACCGGCACGCGCAGCCCGGCCAGTACGTCCCGGGCGTCCGTACGGGCCGCCATGGCCCGCTGGGCCCAGGCCACGGCGGCCGGCGAGGCGGCGGCGACCATCGTCTCCACCCGCTCCACGAGGTGCTGCGAGTCGGGCCCGAGCTGCCCGGCCGCGACCTGCTCGTCCAGCAGCAGCCGCACGCTGTCCCGCGCGGTGACGGCGGCGGCGATCCGCTCCCGGTTGGCCCGTACCGCGTCGGTGTCGGCGGTGGCGCGGGTGTTGGCCAGCAGCAGGCCGGACAGCCGTCCGGGGTGGCGGCGGGCGAAGGCCAGCGCCACGTAGCCGCCCATGGAGAGCCCGCCGACCACCGCGCGCTCGATCCCGGCTGCGTCCAGCAGCAGTGCGAGGTCGTCCGCGACCCGGTCCAGCGAGGGCTCGTCGACGCCCAGCTCGGTGCCGCCGAACCCTCTCTGGTCGGGGGCGAGCACCCGGGCTCCGTCCCCGGTCAGGCCGGGCAGCGCGTCCAGCTGGGACGACCACATCGAGGCGTTCAACGGAAAGGCGTGCAGCAGCACGAGGGGTGTTCCGGTACCGCTCTCGCGGACGGACACTGCGGAGGGGAGCTCGGTCATGGGCCCACCGTATTCCGGTGCGCCCGGCGGGCCCACTCAGCGGGCCGCGATATCCGCTTTGTCCTAGCCTGACAGAGAGTAAGGGAGCGCGAATGATCGAGTTGCACGACCTGACGAAACGTTACGGCAAGACGCTCGCGGTGGACCGGCTCAGCTTCACGGTCCCCCAGGGCGTGGTGACCGGCTTCCTCGGCCCGAACGGCGCGGGCAAGTCCACCACCATGCGCATGATCCTCGACCTCGACCGCCCGACCGGCGGCCGGGTCACCATCGACGGCAAGCGCTACGGACAGCTCAGCGAGCCGCTCAAGTACATCGGCGCACTGCTGGAGGCCAAGGCCGTCCACCCCGGCCGCACCGCCCGCGACCACCTGCTCTGGCTCGCCCAGAGCAACCGGATCCCGGAGCGACGGGTGGACGAGGTGCTCGCCCTGGTCGGCCTCACCCCGGTCGCCCGCAAGCGGGCCCGCGGCTTCTCCCTCGGCATGGGCCAGCGCCTGGGCATCGCCTCCGCGCTGCTCGGCGACCCGG
Source organism: Kitasatospora sp. NPDC051164 (assembly GCF_044455625.1). Taxonomy (NCBI): domain Bacteria; kingdom Bacillati; phylum Actinomycetota; class Actinomycetes; order Kitasatosporales; family Streptomycetaceae; genus Kitasatospora; species Kitasatospora sp. NPDC051164. Next base: position 125,474 of record NZ_JBITFB010000003.1, read on the forward strand.
AGATCGTCATGTTCGACGAGCCGGTCAACGGCCTGGACCCGGAGGGCATCCTCTGGATCCGCAACCTGATGAAGCGCCTCGCCACCGAGGGCCGGACGGTCTTCGTCTCCTCCCACCTGATGAGCGAGATGGCCGTCACCGCCGACCACCTGGTGGTCATCGGCAAGGGCCGGCTGCTCGCCGACATGCCGATGCCGGAGTTCATCCGGCACAACTCCCGCTCCGCCGTACGGCTGCGCAGCCCCGAACCCGAGCGGCTGCTCGACGTGCTGGCCGACGCCGGCCTGCAGCACGAACCGGGCCCGGACGGCTCCTACGAGGTGGTCGACGGCGACCTCGCCCGGCTCGGCGAACTGGCCGCGGCACACGGCGTCGTGCTGCACGAACTCAGCCCGCAGCAGGCCTCGTTGGAGGATGCGTTCATGCAGATGACGGCCGACTCGGTGGAGTACCACGCGGGCGACGGACCGGGCCGGGACGCGGCCGGCGCACCCGGCGCCTGGGGCGCCGGCTGGAAGGCGGACGGCGCCCGGCAGACCGCCGCGGCACGGCAGGAGGAGAACTGAGATGACGTCCTTCCCGGCGATCCTGCGCTCCGAGTGGACGAAGATCCGCAGCGTCCGCTCGACGGTCTGGACGCTCGCGCTGGCCTTCGTCGTCACCGTCGGCATCGGCGCGCTGCTGTCCTTGCTCACCAACAACAACTTCACCGAGTTCCGCCGCAACGAGCAGTCCCCGTTCGACGCCACCGGGACGGCCTTCGCCGGCATCATGCTCGGCGAGCTGGCCATCATCGTCTTCGGCGTGCTGGCGATCGGCAACGAGTACAGCAGCGGCATGATCCGGGTCACCCTGGCCGCCGTCCCACAGCGCGCCACCCTGCTCGGAGGCAAGGCGGCGGTGCTCGGGGCGCTCGCCCTGGCGGTCTCCCTGGTGACGGCCTTCGTCACCTTCTTCGTCGGCCAGTCACTGCTCGGCTCGCACTCCACCACGCTCGGCGAACCGCACGTGCTGCGCGCGGTGTTCGGCGCCGCGCTGTACCTGACGATGCTCTGCCTGTTCTCGGCGGGCGTCACCACGATGCTGCACAACCAGACGCTCGCACTGGGCGTGCTGGTCCCGTTCTTCTTCCTGCTCTCGCCGATCCTCTCGGCGGTGCCGAAGGTCAAGACCCTGGCCCACTACTTCCCCGACTACGCGGGCTCGCGGATGCTGCTGGTGTACGAGCAGCACGGCCAGCCGTACGGGCCGTGGGCCGGCTTCGCCATCTGCCTCGCCTGGACCGCCGCGGCCCTGGCCGGCGGCATGCTGGTGCTCAAGAAGCGCGACGCGTAAGGCGGTTCGGCCCGCCCGGCCCCCGCGAAGGGCCCTCAGTACCGCGGAGCGCCGCGGCCTCGCAGGATGTTGGAGGCCCGGCGCTCCCGCGCTCCCCAGCACGCGCGGTGCCAGTGCCGCCGATCGTCCACCCCGGCGCCGTGCATCGGCCAGGCCACCACGTGGCCCACCCCCGCCGGGATCTCCTGGTCACAGCCCGGGCAGCGGTAGGGCCGCCCCGCCGTGCCCGCGACCGTCTGGACCACCCAGTCGTCGCCCTGGTAGCTCTCGGTACGGCGCAGCGATCCACCGAGCGGGGCGGTCGGCCCGGCACTCTCGCGCGGGGCGGCGCTCTCGCGCGGGGCGGCGCTCTTGATCCGGTTGCGGCGCGGCGACACGGTGGACTGCCTCTCTTCCGGGGGCTCTGGGCCGTTCAAGCCTACGGCCGGCCGACCTTCTGAACGGCCTCTATCACGGGCCCGCCCGACGCTCCGGTGTTTTTGCCGAGATCCACCCGATCATCGGGGAAATTCGGGGTTCAGCGTGCCATTGGCACATGACATCGGATACCCACAAGGGGAACAGGCGGGGCCCGCAGACCCTGCGCGCACCCGAGGAGGCCCAAGGATGACCAAGACCGATGCCCGTGCCGAGACCCGCCGACCCGTCGGGGCCCGGCCGCCCGCCCCCGGCCCGACGCTGACCGCCGTCCCCCCGGTGACGGCCGTCGCGGGCGAGCCGCTGCCCACCGCGCAGCGCGCGGGGGCGCTGCCGGCGAACACCGCGCCGGTGCGGGTCGGGCTGTTCATGCTGTCCGCGCAGTTCCCCGGGCAGAGCCACGGCGAGGCGCTGGAGCGCACCGTCCGGTCCGCCGTCGAGGCCGAGCGGGCGGGCCTGGACAGCGTCTGGCTGGCCGAGCACCACTTCGTCCCGTACGGGGTCTGCCCGGACGCCGCGACGCTGGCCGCCCTACTGCTCGGCCGCACCCGCCGGATCGGCGTCGGCACGGCGGTCAGCGTGCTGTCCACCCGCCACCCGGTGGCGCTCGGCGAGCAGACCGCGCTGCTGCACCTCACCTCCGGCGGGCGCTTCACGCTCGGGGTCGGCCGCGGCGGGCCGTGGATCGACCTGGACATCTTCGGCGACGGCGTGGGCGCCTTCGAGAACGGCTTCCCGGAGCGGCTGGACCTGCTGCTGCGCTGGCTGCGCGGCTCCCGGGTGGGCGCGGACGGCCCGCAGTTCGCCTTCCCGGAGGTGGCGGTGGTGCCGCGGGCCACCGAACCGCTGCGGCGGCCCGGTCTGAGCAGCTGGCTCGGCTTCGACGAGCAGTCAGGCCCGGTGCGCTTCCCGCGCCAGCGCCAGGACGCCGAGGGCCTCGGCGAGGAACTCACCGCCACCGGGCAGCCGGTGGCCGGACCGCCGGTGGTGGTCGCCTGCACCTCGCCGGGCGGGGTGAAGCTGGCCGCCGAGCGCGGCCTGCCGATGCTGCTCGGCATGCACTCCGGGGACGACGACAAGCTGCGGATGCTGGAGCTGTACCGCACCGCCTGGCTGGCCGCCGGGCGCAGCGAGGAGCAGCTGCGCCGGGTCGGCCGCGCGCACGTGGCGGCCGGGGTGGCCCAGGTCGACGACCGCGCCGCGGCGGCCCGGTCCACCCTGCTGGGCTCGATGCCCGGCTGGTTCGAGTACGGGCTCGGCGCCCACCGCACGGTGGACGGCCGCGAGCGCAAGATGCGCGACCCGCGCGAGTACACCGAACTCCTCTGCGACCTGCACGCGGTGGGCACCCCGCGGCAGTGCGCCGACCGGCTGCTGGCCACCGCCGAGCGGACCGGCATCCGCCGGTTCGCCCTGCTCGCCGAGGGCAGCGGCGACCACGAGGCGACCCTGCACAACATCGCCCGGCTCGGCTCCGAGGTGCTGCCGCAGCTGGGCTGAGGCCCCGCCGAAAACGGGCCCGCCGAAAAGGGGCCCGTCACCGACCGGCCCCGCGCCGCCGCGGCGCCGGCCGCCTCCGCCCTCCGATGCGGAGGACGGGGGCGGCCGGCGCCGCGGCGGCGGTACCGCCACTCAGCAGTCCCGCAGTTCCTCGGACTGGTTGAGCAGCTGCTCCCGGACGGAGGTGAAGCGCGTGAACCGCGCCTCGTTGGCGTCCGAGGGCAGGAAGACCGCCACCCGGTGACAGTTCTGGAAGCCCAGCCGTACGCCGAAGTGGCGCTGCAGGGCGCCCCGGATGGCGTCGCTGGCCAAGGCGCGCAGCAGCTGGCCACGGGCCTGCTCGCTGGGCGGCGGTACGTGGTTGTCGGCGAAGTCGGTGCCGTCGACCTTCGCCTGGGCGACCAGCGAGCTGATCAGGTCCCAGGCGTACGGCAGGGAGACGCGGACGCAGTCGACGAATTCCCGCTCGTCGACCTCGCCCCGCTCGGCCTTCTCCAGCAGGGCCGGTGAGACGTCGAGCGACATGGATTCTCCTCTCGCGGTCCACCCGCGCGGCGCCCGGGTGGTCGTGCGTAGTCCAAGCTCAGGTGAGGGTGAGCGAAATCGCGTGTGGTGTCCGGAACACCGTGGGACGGGGGTTGCCGGCACCTTCGCGACCAGCGGTGGCGGCACGGGACGTGACGCCCCGAACACCGACCGCGCTCAGAACAGCGTGGCAGTCAACGACGGGGCAGGCCGGTCATTCCTGCGGATTGCTTCGGAAATACGCTGCGGTGCACCAGATTGGCCGGATCCTGTCGGATCGTTCATCTGAAGTCTCCATCCCCGTTGACAGCGATCCCGCGAGCGTGCCGTCACACACCGTAGCGACCAGATGGGATGGGCGCCAGACCGCGACGAGCGGGAGCGGAATTGCCGAACCACAATGTTCGCGGGGTTCGCGCCTTCTTCACCCCGTCGTCGCGGAATCGCATCAACTGGCCCCGGTGGGCTAGCGTGGTCGACCGTGCGTCTCGTAATTGCCCGCTGCTCAGTCGACTATGCCGGTCGGCTCTCCGCCCATCTGCCCTCCGCCACCAGGCTCATCCTGGTCAAGGCCGACGGCAGCGTCAGCATCCACGCCGACGACCGCGCCTACAAGCCGCTCAACTGGATGTCCCCGCCGTGCGCCCTCAAGGAGGCCGACGGGGTCTGGACGGTGGAGAACAAGGCCGGCGAGAAGCTCATCATCACGCTGGAGGAGGTACTGCACGACTCGTCCCACGAGCTGGGGGTGGACCCCGGCCTGATCAAGGACGGCGTCGAAGCACACCTCCAGGAGCTGCTCGCGGACCGGATGGAGGTGCTCGGTGCCGGCTGGTCGCTGATCCGCCGCGAGTACCCGACCGCGATCGGCCCGGTCGACATCCTCTGCCGCGACGCCGACGGCGCCACGGTGGCCGTCGAGATCAAGCGCCGCGGCGAGATCGACGGCGTCGAGCAACTCACCCGCTACCTCGAACTCCTCAACCGGGACCCGCTGTTGTCCCCGGTCAAGGGCGTCTTCGCCGCGCAGGAGATCAAGCCGCAGGCCCGCGTGCTGGCCACCGACCGCGGCATCGGCTGCGTGGTGCTGGACTACGACGAGCTGCGCGGCATCGACGACGACAAGCTCAAGCTGTTCTGACCGGTCAGCCCGACGACTTCGAAGCCGACGGGCTGGGCACCCCGGTGGGGGTGGCCGTCGCGGTCGGCGTGGCGCTCGGGGTCGGCGTGGGCGTGCTGCCGGTCGGCTTGGGCGACGTCGGCTGAGGCGTGGGCGGCTGGGGCTGTGGCGCCGGCGGCTGCGGCTGTCCCGGTACGGGCGGCTGCGGCGGCTGCGGGGCCTGCGACCCGGTCGCCCCCGGCGAGGAGCTCGGCTTCTTCGTCGGCGAGGCGCTCGCCGAGCGCGAGGCGCTGCCGCTCGCCGTCGGCTCCGGGCTGCCGCTCTGCGTCGCCGGGCTGCCCGGCGCGGTTGCGACCGCACTCGGGGAGGCGCTGCCGGAAGGCTGCGGGAACGGCGCGTCCTGGGCGCCGCCGCCCTCGTCCAGCCGGCCGCTGTGCGGGTCCTTCGACGTGTGCTCGTCCGGCCCGGTGAGGCTCATCGCCACCGCCGTCCCGAGCACTCCCAGGGTCAGCACGACCGTGGTGACCACGGCCACCCGCCGCCGCTTGCTGGACTTCAACCGGGCCGGCACCCGGGCGGCGATCTTGCGGATGACCGGCGCGCGACCGGGCCCCGCGGGCGCGGCGGCCGGCAGCTGCCGCCCGTCGGCGCGCAGCAGGTCGAGCATCCGGCGCGCGGAGGCCACCCCGCGCTGCTCCCCTGCGGACACCCGCAGGGTGAGCGCGGTCTCCAGCTCCGCGACGGCCCGGGACGGCTGCTGGACGCAGATCGCGTGCACACCCGACTCGTGGTGGAACCAGGCCTGGTCGCTCGCCGAGCCGGCCCGGCGGGCCGCCTCCAGGCCGAGCTGCAGCACCCGTTCCCAGGCCCCCCAGCGCAGCGCCAGCGCCAGCGCGGGCGCCGCCGCCCGGGCGAGCCGGACCACCGCGTCGTGGCGTCCGGCGGCCCGGTCGGCGAGCAGGACGCCGATCAGCACCTCGGCCTCGGCGGCGATCTGGTCCAGCGTCACCGAGCTGTGCCCGACCCACCAGGCGAAGTGCTGGGCGGCGCCGTCCACGCAGCCGAGCGCCGGCCAGTGCGGGAGGAGCAGCTCGAGCGCGCCGGCGGTCAGTCGGTGGTGCCCGCCGATGGACACCGCCAGTCCGGCGTCGGCGAGTTCGGCGAGGGCGGCCTCGCCCAGGCCGACGTCGATCAGCGCGGGCAGGTGCGGCGCGGTGGGGCATTCCCCGCCGAGGGCGACGGCAAGCCGCAGCACGGCCTGCGCGGGCTCGCTCAGCCCCTCGGCGAGCCGGACGGCGGGCGAGGCGGTCTCGGCGACCGAGGGCAGCGGGACGGTGCGGCGCAGGGCGTTCTCGCGGATCGCCGGGTCGGGGTCGCGGACGGGCCCCTCGACGGCGCCGAAGACGTCCATCCGGTCGTCCTCGGCGGCGACCAGCGCGTCCACCGAGACGTCCCGCTGGCGCAGCAGCGCGGCGGCCTGGACGAAGCGCAGCGGCAGGCCCTCGGACTCGAACCAGAGGTCCACCGCCCAGGCCTTCTCGGCGACGTCCAGCGGCCGCCCGGCGAGCCGGGCGGTGAGGGCGAGGCAGGCGGCGCGGGAGAGCCCGGCGACGAGGTGGTCCTGCATCCGGGAGCCGGCCGACAGCGGCGGGCTGTCCGGGGCGACCGAGACCAGGAAGGCGCAGCCGGGGGCGACGGCGAGCAGGTGCTCCAGCTCGTCGCCGGAGAGCTCGGCGGTGTCGATCACCACGACGGCGCCGACCTCGGCGAGGTGGGCGGCCAGCCCGCCGGGATCGGGCCGGTAGCCGGGGGCCTGGTGGGTGGCCGCGAAGAGGCCCTGGAGCAGGTCGGCGACGGTACGGCGGTGGCCGCAGAGCTGGACGACACCCCCGGGGGCGAGGTCGGCGGCGGCCTCGGCGACGGCCGACAGCAGTGCGCTGCGACCGGAGCCGGCCTGGCCGACCAGGCGTATCGAGCGGCCCTCGGCGAGCAGGCCGAGCAGCTCGGCGATATCCGCCTCGCGGTCCAGCAGCGGCAGGTCGGCGGGTCCGGCGCCGAGTGCGAGCGGGCCGACCGCGCGGCCGACGCCGCCGACCGGGCCGCGGGCGGGCTCGCTGCGCTCGATCCGGCGCGGGCGGGGCCGCCACTCCTCGGGGCAGGGCCGGGCCTCGGAGCCGTCCGGGGCGCCGACTCCCACCAGCAGGGCGCCGGAGACCAGTTCGCCGCCGCGGGTGCGGGCGGCCTCCTGCCTGATCTCCCCGGATGGCTGTGCCACGTTCTGCTCCGCATCGTGCTCGGCCGCCGGCGCCCCGCGCCGACCGGCTGACGTCCCGGTCGCGGCCGCGGGCGGTCTGGGGGCAGCCCCGGCGGCCGTCTTCTGACGGGCAGACTCTCGCACATCCGGGCCCGCCCGTGCAGGGCGGTCCGGGGCCAGGGGCTGTCCCGGAGCGCTGACCAGGCGTGTTGGCTGACCGGGCGCGTTACAGGACGATGCCGTGCGCCTCGGCGATGCCGCCGTCGACGGCCAGGATGCGGTGCAGCTTGGTGGCCACCAGAAGCCGCTGGAGCTGGGCCGGGACGGAGCGCAGCACCAGGCGGCGGCCGATCCGGCCGGCCCGTCGGTGGGTGCCCATGATCACGCCGAGGCCGGTGGCGTCCCAGAACTCCAGTCGGGCGAGGTCGAGCACGAGGTCGCCGTAGCCGCCGTCCACGGCATGGTGCAGCCGGGCCCGCGCGTCGGCGGCGGTGCGCACGTCGAGGCGGCCTTCGATGGCCAGCGCCGTGTGGTCACCGGTGATGCGCACGCTCTCCTCCTTCGCCTGGACGGCCTGGTGCGGGGTGGGGCCGCCCCGGGCGTACCGGGTGCGGGAGCGGGGTGTGCGTCCGGGCGGGCCGCAGCCCCACGCCCGGACCCGGTCGGACTGCCGGGTTCCCTCATCTGACGGCGTAGCTGCTCCGCAGGTTGCTGCTTCCGGCCGGATCTGAAGCAACTTCACTCGTCCGAGGGAATATACGCAGGAAGTCTCCACACCTACGCTCGATTACCGCCCAAATCACCCGTCTGCGGCACCCGGCGTGAGGAAACTCACCAGACCCGGCGGAGCGGGCCGTACGATGCTCCGATCGCACGGCCCGCAGGGTCGTTCAGCCCGGTCGGCTCACTTGCCTTCGTACGGGTAGAAGCCGCGGCCGCTCTTGCGGCCCAGGTCGCCGGCGGTGACCATGCGGGCCATGATCTCCGGGGCGGCGAACTTCTCGTCCTGGGTCTCGGTGTAGATGTTGCGGGCGGCGTGCAGCAGGATGTCCACGCCGGTCAGGTCGGCGGTCTGCAGCGGGCCCATCGCGTGGCCGAAGCCGAGGCGGCAGGCGGTGTCGATGTCCTCGGCGGTGGCGACGCCCGACTCGTACAGCCTGGCGGCCTCGACGACCAGCGCGGTGATCAGTCGGGTGGTGACGAAGCCGGCCACGTCGCGGTTGACCACCACGACCTCCTTGCCGACGCCCTCGGCGTAGGCGCGGGCGGTGGCCAGCGCCTCGTCGCTGGTCTTGTAGCCGCGGACCAGCTCGACCAGCTTCATCATCGGGACCGGCGAGAAGAAGTGGACGCCGACGACCGACTCCGGGCGCTGGGTGGCGGCGGCGATCCGGGTGATCGGGATGGCGGAGGTGTTGGAGGCCAGCACGGCGCCGTCCTTGGCGAGCTTGTCCAGCTCGCGGAAGACGGCCTCCTTGACCTCCAGCTTCTCGAACACGGCCTCGACCACGATGTCGGCCTCGGCGACGGCGCCCAGGTCGGTGGTGGTGGTGATCCGGCCCAGCGCGGCCTCGGCGTCCTCGGCGCTCAGCTTGCCCTTGGCGACGAACTTCTCGTACGAGGCGCGGATGCCCGCGAGGCCGCGCTGCAGCGCCTCCTCGGTGACGTCCCGCAGCACCACCGGGTGGCCGGCCTGCGCGGACACCTGGGCGATGCCGGCGCCCATCAGGCCGGCACCGATGACGGCGATCTGCTTGCTGGACGCGTTGCTCATGGCTGGGTCTCCCGATGCCGTCGCCGCCCCGCGGGCGGGCCCTGAAGGCGGCTCAGGGCAGGGGTGACCGCCGTGTGGAGCCGCATCGCTCGTTTCCGGGACTCTAGTGCCCAAATCGCTCACGCAGTAGCAATCGAGAGTGTGATCTGCAACCGACCCGGTCAGCTGCCCAAGCAGCTCGTCAGACAGTCAGCCGGGCCGACGCTCAGATGGTCAGACGCTCGGATGGTCAGACGGTCAGACCGAGGTCCTGGGCCAGGATCGCCGCCTGCACCCGGCTGCGCAGCCGCAGCTTCGCCAGGATCCGGCTGACGTGCGTCTTCGTGGTCGCCTCCGCCATCGTCAGCCGGGCCGCGATCTCCCCGTTCGACAGCCCCGCCCCGATGCAGGCCAGCACCTCCCGCTCACGGACGGTCAGCCCGGCCACCGCCTCCCGGGCCTCGGGCAGGACCAGCCGGTCCGGGCGGGCGAACGCGCCGATCAGCCGCCTGGTCACCGAGGGTGCCAGCATGCCGTCCCCGCGCGCCACCGTCCGGATGCCCTCGATCAGGGTGTCCGCCTCCAGGTCCTTGAGCAGGAACCCGGCCGCGCCGGCCCGCAGCGCGCCGTAGACGTACTCGTCCAGGTCGAAGGTGGTCAGCACGAGCACCTGGGCGGCCCCGGCGGCGACCACCTCGCGGGTCGCCGAGACGCCGTCCAGCCGGGGCATCTGCACGTCCATCAGCACCACGTCCGGCCGCAGTTCCAGCGCCAGCCGGACCGCCTCCTCACCGTCGGCGGCCTGCCCCACCACCGTGAACTCCGGCTCGGCGCGCAGGATCATCACCAGCGCCGCCCGTACCGCCGCCTGGTCCTCCGCCACCAGAACCCGGATCGTCATGCCCGCCCCTCACTTCCCTGGGCGCGCGGCAGCACCGCGCGCACGCTCCAGCTTCCGTCCTTCGGCCCGGCCTGGAAGCTGCCGCCGAGCAGTCCGGCCCGCTCCGCCATGCCCACCAGCCCGGCCCGGGCGCCGGGCAGTCCGCGGCCCGCCTCTCCCCGGTACGGGCTGTCGACCGCGATCCGAAGGTCCTCCGCCCCGAACTCCAGCCGCAGCCGGACCAGTCCGGGCCCGGCGTGCTTGAGCGCGTTGGTCAGCGACTCCTGGACGATCCGGTACGCGGCCAGCCCGACCGGCACCGGCACCTCCCCGCGCTCGCCGTGCTCGGCCAGCTCGAAGTCCAGCCCGACGTCCTGGCCGGCCGCCCGGGCCTTGGCCACCAGGGCGTCCACCGCGGCCAGGTCGGGCGCCGCGTACGACTCGTCGACCTCTCCGCCGCCGCTGTCCCGGAGCAGTCCGATCATGCGACGCATTTCGGCCAATCCCTGGACGCTGTTCTCCCGGATCACCGCCAGCACCTCCACCAGCGGGTCGTCCGCGGGCAGGCTCCGGCGCTTGGCGACGGACTGCGCACCGGTGGCGTGGATCGCGATCGCCGACAGGTGGTTGGCCACCACGTCGTGCAACTCCCGTGCCATCCGGGCCCGTTCGGCACCGACCGCCTCGCGCCGGTCCATCTCCGAGAGCAGCGCGGTCTGTTCGGCCCGCAGCCGCTCGGTCTCCGCCTCCCGCCGGTGTTTGCGCACCACGTCGCCGGTCCACACCGGGGCCAGGAAGACCAGCGCGCTGATCACCGCGATCAGCAGCCCGGCCGGGGTGCCGCCGGCGTACCAGGCCAGGCTGGAGAGCACCAGCACGGTGGCCCCGCCGGCCAGGTGCAGCACCCGCGACATCTGGCGGCTGCCGTAGGTCACCGCCGCGTACAGCAGATCGGTGTACATGATCAGGGTCGCCAGCAGGCTGCCGGTGAACAGGCTGGCCGCGAAGGCCAGCCCGCCGAGCGACACCGCGAGCACCGGTCTGGTGCGTCGGCACAACTCCAGCCCGGCCATCACCAGCATCGGCAGCACCACGGCCCACAGCGGCACGCGGTCGACGTTCTCGTACACCCGGAAGACGATGAGCACGGTGCCGCCGAGCAGCCCGCACAGGGCGATCAGCCGGTCGAGCCGGCGCGGGGAGAGGGACGGAACGGGCACACCCCCATCTCACCATCCCCGGCGGCCCGTCCGGCTCCGGTCCGCGGAGGAGCCCGCTACATCGAAAGATGCAGACGCGGACGGCACCGCGCGACGACGACACCGGCGCACCCCCGCGCCAGGCTGGACACACCGCCGAACGTCCGGGAGCAGAACGTGATCGTCACCCTCATCGTCGCGGCCGAGATCTCCTGGTGGATCGTGCTCGGCCTGGCCCTCTCCGCCCGCTACCTGCTGCGTTGGCGCCGCACCAGCACCGTGCTGCTGCTCGGCCTCCCGGCCGTCGACCTCGCCCTGTACGCGCTCACCGTGCTCGACCTGCGCGGCGGCACCGAGGCGAGCTGGACGCACGCGCTCGCCGCGAGCTACGCCGGATTCTCCGTCGGGTACGGCCCCTCGCTGGTCGGCTGGGCCGACCGGCACTTCCAGCACCGCTTCGCCGGCGGCCCCAAGCCGCTGCCCTCGCCGAAGTACGGCCCGGAGCGGACCAGGTACGAGTGGCAGATCGCCGGGCGCACCACCGTCTCGGCGGCGATCACGCTCACCCTGATCACCCTGCTCGTCCCGCTCTCCGGGGGCTCCGCCCACTACGGCACCTTCGCCCAGTGGTACTGGCGGCTGGGCATCACGGCCGTCGTGAACGTCATCGTGGCCGGCTGCTTCTCGCGCTGGCCCAAGGAGCCGCCGGCCGGTGTCCGGGTCGAGAACGGCCGCGTGGTGAGGGAGCAGACCCCGGCCGGGCACGCCCCGGCTGGGGACGCCCCGGCCAAGCAGCTCTAGCGGTTCTCGCCCGGCACCCAGAGCACGTCGCCGCGTTCCTTGTTGGCCACCCGGGCCAGGATGAACAGCAGGTCGGACAGCCGGTTGAGGTACTTCGCGGTCAGCGGGTTGACGGTGTCCCCGTGCTCCGCGATCGCCGCCCAGGTGGAGCGCTCGGCCCGCCGCACCACCGTGCAGGCCAGGTGCAGGTGAGCCGCGCCGGCCGTGCCGCCGGGCAGGATGAAGCTGCGCAGCTTCTCCACCTGCTCCAGGTAGTGGTCGCAGTCGCCCTCCAGCCGGTCGACGTAGGACTGCAGCACCCGCAGCGGCGGGTACTTCGGGTCCTCGACCACCGGGGTGGACAGGTCGGCGCCGACGTCGAACAGATCGTTCTGGACCCGGACGAGCACCGCCGCCACGTCCTCGGGCAGCGCCCCGACCGCGAGCGCCACCCCGATCGCCGCGTTCGCCTCGTTGGCGTCCGCGTACGCGATCAGCCGCGGGTCGGTCTTGGTGGTCCGGCTCATGTCGCCGAGCGCGGTGGTGCCGTCATCGCCGGTACGGGTGTAGATGCGCGTCAGATTGACCATGCGGCCACCCTAGCCGGGCAGGTTAGGCCGCGTTAACCCCGGCAACGACCCTAGGCGACGTTGACCCTCTGCCCGGGCGGGGCCGCTTCCAGCCAGGCCAGGAAGCCGGTCAGCGCGTCGTCGCTCATCGCCAGCTCCAGCGGCGCCCCGTTGTGCAGACAGCGCAGCACCACCGAGCCGGAGAGCAGTGCCAGTTCCTCCTGGCCCTCCGGGTAGCGCCGGCCGAGGACCTCGATCTCCCGGCGCGGCAGCACCTTGCGCGGACGCGGGGCGTAGGAGAAGACCCGGAACCACTCGATCGAGTCACCGCTGTACCGGCCGATACCAAAAACCCACCCCTTGCCGTCGGTCGGGGGGACCGGGGCGGAGGTGGGTTTGCCGTTCTCGTCGAGGTCGGGCTGCGTCGAGGCGTCGGCGGGCATTTTGAGCCGGTAACTGCAGTCGAACGTACCGCCTACCCGCTGGATCAAGCGGCGGCGGACGGCGAAGGCCATCAGGCCGATCACACCCAGCGCCACGACCGCCGCACACACCACAAGCGCGAGGACCATGCTCACCTACCTCCTCGCTACCCGCGTTCCCCGTAGCGGTCGTATCAAGCGACCGCGCTGACCTACCAACTACGACGACAGTCCCGGGGTCACGCTCGCGCGTCCCCGGGACCGTCGGTCGACCCCGCCAAGCCGGGGTCCGGCACACTCAGGCGTGGACCTTGAGGCCGCGCGCCGCGAACAGACGGACCTCCGCACGCCGCTCGGCGTGCTCGTCCAGGTCCGACTGGGCCTTCTCCAGTGCGCGCTCGGCACGCGCGACGTCGATCTCGTCCGCCAGCTCGGCGATCTCCGCGAGCAGAGACAGCTTGTTGTCGGCGAAGGAGATGAAGCCGCCGTGCACCGCGGCGATCACGGTGCCGCCGTCCACCGTGCGGATGGTGACCGGGCCGGTCTCCAGCACGCTCAGCACCGGGGTGTGACCCGGCATGATGCCGGTGTCACCGGAGGCCGTACGGGCGACGACGATGGTGGCCGCACCGGACCACACCTTGCGGTCGGCTGCGACCAGCTCGACGTGCAGCTCAGCCAACGTGGGCTCCTAGGCTCATGCAACGCCCGATTACTCGGGAGTTTCGGTAAGAATAACGGCCCCGTGCCTCCGGGATGAAACCGGCGGCACGGATTTGACCGGAATCACAGCCGATGCGACGCGAGGGGTGGCTCCCAGGCTCGGGGGCCACCCCTCACGGTCACTCAGCTGCTACCGGCCGCGATTACTTCTTCGCCAGCTCGGCGGCGTTCTTCTCGAGGTCCTCGATGCCACCGCACATGAAGAAGGCCTGCTCCGGGACGGAGTCGTACTTGCCGTCCGCGATCGCGTTGAAGGCCTCGATGGTCTCCGACAGCGGCACGGTCGAACCCTCGACACCGGTGAACTGCTTCGCCACGTAGGTGTTCTGCGAGAGGAAGCGCTCGATGCGACGGGCACGGTGCACCGTGATCTTGTCCTCTTCGGACAGCTCGTCGATACCGAGGATCGCGATGATGTCCTGGAGGTCCTTGTACTTCTGCAGGATCCCCTTGATACGGAGGGCCGTGTCGTAGTGGGTCTGCGCGATGTACCGCGGGTCGAGGATGCGGGACGTGGAGTCCAGCGGGTCGACGGCCGGGTAGATGCCCTTCTCCGAGATCGGACGCGACAGAACCGTCGTCGCGTCCAGGTGGGCGAAGGTGGTGGCCGGCGCCGGGTCGGTCAGGTCGTCCGCGGGGACGTAGATCGCCTGCATCGAGGTGATCGAGTGACCGCGGGTCGAGGTGATGCGCTCCTGCAGGAGGCCCATCTCGTCGGCCAGGTTCGGCTGGTAGCCCACCGCGGAGGGCATACGGCCGAGCAGGGTCGACACCTCGGAACCGGCCTGGGTGAACCGGAAGATGTTGTCGATGAAGAGGAGCACGTCCTGCTTCTCGACGTCACGGAAGTACTCCGCCATGGTCAGCGCGGAGAGCGCGACGCGCAGACGGGTGCCCGGCGGCTCGTCCATCTGGCCGAAGACCAGCGCGGTCTTGTCCAGAACGCCCGAGTCGACCATCTCGTCGATGAGGTCGTTGCCCTCACGGGTGCGCTCGCCGACGCCGGCGAACACCGACACACCACCGAAGTTCTCGGCGACGCGGTAGATCATCTCCTGGATCAGAACGGTCTTGCCGACACCGGCACCACCGAACAGACCGATCTTGCCACCCGTGACGTACGGGGTGAGCAGGTCGATGACCTTGATGCCGGTCTCGAACATCTCGGTCTTGGACTCGAGGTCCTTGAACTCGGGCGCCTTGCGGTGGATCGGCCAGCGGACCTCGACCTGCTGGTCGAACTCCTCCTGGTCGACGTTCAGCACGTCACCGAGGGCGTTGAAGACCTTGCCCTTGGTGATCTGGCCGACGGGCACCGAGATGGCCGAGCCGGTGTCGGTGACCTGCGCGCCACGGACCAGGCCGTCGGTCGGCTGCATCGAGATGCCGCGGACCATGCCGTCGCCGAGGTGCTGGGCAACCTCGAGGGTAAGGATCTTCTTGCCCGAACCGTCGGGGTTCTCCACCTCGACGTGCAGGGCGTTGAACATCTCCGGAATCGCGTCGACGGGGAACTCCACGTCGACGACCGGGCCGATGACCCGCGCGACGCGGCCCGTCGCCGTGGTCGGCTCAACAGTGGTGGTCATACTCATTCGCTCCCGCGGCTAGCGTCGGCCAGCGCGTTGGCGCCACCGACGATCTCGCTGATTTCCTGGGTGATCTCGGCCTGACGGGCCGAGTTGGCAAGCCGCGTGAGCGACTTGATGAGCTCGCCGGCGTTGTCCGTCGCGCTCTTCATCGCGCGACGACGAGCGGCGTGCTCGGAGGCAGCCGACTGCAGCATCGCGTTGTAGATCCGGCTCTCGACGTACCGCGGCAGCAGCGCGTCCAGGACGCCCTCCGCCGACGGCTCGAAGTCGTACAGCGGGAAGATCTCCGACTTGGCCGGCGTCTGGTCGCTGAGCTGGACCTCGTCCAGCTTCAGCGGCAGCAGCCGGGCTTCCACCGCGTTCTGCGTCAGCATCGACACGAACTCGGTCGAGACCAGGTGGAGCTCGTCCACGCCGCCCGTCTCGGCCGTGAAGGCCTCGATCAGGTCGGCGGCCACGGTCTTCGCGTCACCGTAGGTCGGCTTGTCGGAGAATCCCGTCCACGAGCCCGTGATCGCGAGACCGCGGAACGTGTAGTACGAGACGCCCTTGCGGCCGACGATGTACGTCACCACGTCCTTGCCCTCGGCCTTCAGGCGCTCGGTGAGCACCTGGGCGGCCTTGATGGCGTTGGTCGAGTAGCCGCCCGCCAGACCGCGGTCCGCCGTGATCATCAGCACGGCGGCGCGCGAGGCGCTCGGGTTCTCGGTGGTGAGCGGGTGCTTGGCGTTGGACCGGGTGGCCACCGCCGTCACCGCCCGGGTGAGCTCATCGGCGTACGGAGTGGAGGCGGCCACCGCGCGCTGCGCCTTGACGATGCGCGACGCGGAGATCATCTCCATCGCCTTGGTGATCTTCTTCGTCGCGGTGACAGAGCGGATCCGGCGCTTGTAGACCCGAAGCTGTGCTCCCATGGGTCGTTACGTCCTTTCCCTCGCTACCGGACTCAGGCCTGCTCGGAGAGCAGCTTGCCGTCAGCGGTCTGGTAGCCCTGCTTGAACGCGTCGATCGCCGTGGTCAGCGCGTCGACGGTGCCGTCGGCGAGCAGACCGGTCTCGACGATGCCGGCGAGCAGGTCCTTGTGCTGCAGGCGGACGTGGTCCAGGAACTCACGCTCGAAGCGGCGGATCTCGGCGACCGGGACGTCGTCCAGCTTGCCGGTGGTGCCGGCCCAGATGGAGACGACCTGCTCCTCGACCGGGAACGGCTGGTACTGGCCCTGCTTCAGCAGCTCGACCATGCGCGCACCGCGCTCCAGCTGGGCCTTGGAGGCCGCGTCCAGGTCGGAACCGAAGGCGGCGAAGGCCTCCAGCTCGCGGTACTGGGCGAGGTCCAGACGCAGACGGCCGGCGACCGAGCGCATGGCCTTGATCTGGGCGGAGCCACCGACGCGGGAGACCGAGATACCGACGTTCACGGCCGGGCGGATGCCGGCGTTGAACAGGTCGGACTCCAGGAAGCACTGGCCGTCGGTGATGGAGATGACGTTGGTCGGGATGTACGCCGAGACGTCGTTGGCCTTGGTCTCGATGATCGGCAGACCGGTCATCGAGCCGCCGCCCAGGGCGTCGTTCAGCTTGGCGCAGCGCTCCAGCAGGCGGGAGTGCAGGTAGAACACGTCACCCGGGTAGGCCTCGCGGCCCGGCGGGCGGCGCAGCAGCAGGGAGACGGAGCGGTAGGCCTCGGCCTGCTTCGACAGGTCGTCGAAGATGATCAGGACGTGCTTGCCGTCGTACATCCACTCCTGGCCGATGGCCGAACCGGTGTACGGGGCGAGGTACTTGAAGCCGGCCGGGTCGGAGGCGGGAGCAGCCACGATG
The DNA here is from genome assembly GCF_044455625.1 of Kitasatospora sp. NPDC051164. Taxonomy (NCBI): domain Bacteria; kingdom Bacillati; phylum Actinomycetota; class Actinomycetes; order Kitasatosporales; family Streptomycetaceae; genus Kitasatospora; species Kitasatospora sp. NPDC051164. Next base: position 142,363 of record NZ_JBITFB010000003.1, read on the forward strand.
GTGGTGTACTCCAGCGCGCCGGCCTCCTCCAGGGCGCCGCGGACGGACGCGATGGTGGAGCCCTTCTGGCCCACGGCGACGTAGATGCAGCGGACCTGCTTCTCCGGGTCGCCCGAGCGCCAGTTGTCACGCTGGTTGATGATCGTGTCGACTGCCACCGCGGTCTTGCCGGTCTGGCGGTCACCGATGATCAGCTGACGCTGGCCACGGCCGATCGGGGTCATCGCGTCGATGGCCTTGATGCCGGTCTGCAGCGGCTGCTTGACCGACTTGCGGGCCATGACGCCGGGGGCCTGCAGCTCCAGGGCACGACGGCCGGTGGAGGCGATGTCGCCCAGGCCGTCGATCGGGTTGCCCAGCGGGTCCACGACGCGGCCGAGGTAGCCGTCGCCGACCGGAACCGAGAGGACCTCGCCGGTGCGGCGCACGGTCTGGCCCTCTTCGATGCCGCCGAACTCACCGAGGACGACGACACCGATCTCGCGGGTGTCGAGGTTCAGCGCGAGGCCGAGCGTGCCGTCCTCGAACTTCAGCAGCTCGTTCGCCATGACCGAGGGCAGGCCCTCGACATGCGCGATGCCGTCCGCTGCGTCAGTGACCGTACCGACCTCTTCCACAGAAGCGGCGTCCGGCTGGTACGACTGGACAAAGTCGGCCAGCGCGTCCCGGATCTCCTCCGGACGGATCGTAAGCTCCGCCATCAGGCTTCCCTGCTCTCCTAGTTTGCGATCCTCGGCCCGCCATTGAGGGCCGCAAGTATTCGACTCTCGGCCGGGTCTTTCGAACCGGCCGTACGATGTGCCGGCTCCTTGGGGAGCCGGTTTCCCGACCGAGGGTCGGATGTGCTGCTTCGGTGCTCAGCCTTCGAGCGACTGGCGAGCGCCCTCAAGGCGGCTCGACACGGTGCCGTTGATGATCTCGTCGCCGATCTGCACCCGGACACCGCCGACGACCTCGGGGTCGACGTCGATGTTCAGGTGGACCTGGCGGCCGTACATCCGGCCCAGAGCGCCGGACAGGCGCTCCTTCTGGGTGTCCGACAGCGGCACCGCGGTGGTGACCAGGGCCACCATGCGGTCGCGGCGTGCGGCGGCGAGCTTGGAGTAGGACTCCAGGCCCTGCTCCAGGCTACGGCCACGCGGCGCGTTGACGACGGCGGTGACCAGCCGGACGGTGCCGGCGTTGGCGCGGCCGCCGAGCAGCTTCTTGATCAGCTCGGCCTTCGCGACGGCACCGGCCTTCGGCTCGGTCAGCGCGGCGCGCAGCTCGTGCGAGCCGCTCACCACCCGACCGAAGCGGAACAGCTCGTCCTCGACGTCGTCCAGGGCGCCGGCCCTGTCCGCGGCGATGATCTCGGCGTACGCGGCGAGCTCCTCGGTCGCGTCCACCAGGTCGCGCGAGCCCGACCAGCGGGAGCGGACCAGACCGGAGACCAGGTCGACGGCCTCGCCGGAGACCTGGCCGGTCAGCAGCGAGCTGACCAGCTGGGCCTTGTCCTGGCCCGACCGGGAGGGGTCGGTCAGGACTCGGCGCAGCGACACCTCGCGGTCCAGCACGGCCGTGACGGCGGTGAGCTCCTCGGCGAGCTTGGCCGCGTCCACCGAGGTGGAGTCGGTCAGGCTCTCCAGGTTCCGCCGGCCGGCGACGAGGGCCTCACGGCTGGCGCCGATCACTTGGCCGCGCCCTGAGCAACGGCGGCCTTGGCCTCCAGCTCGTCCAGGAAACGGTCGATGACGCCGCTCTGCCGGGTGTGGTCCTCGAGGGACTCACCCACGATGCGGGACGCCAGCTGGGTGGCCAGCGAGCCCACGTCCTGGCGCAGGGCGGTGGTCGCCTGCTTCTTGTCCGCCTCGATCTGGGCGTGACCGGCCGCGACGATGGCCTCGCGCTGACGCTGGCCCTCCTCGCGCATCTCGGCGAGCTGGGCAGCGCCCTGCTCACGAGCCTGCTCGACGATGCGGGCAGCCTCGTGACGTGCCTCGGCAAGCTCGGCGCGGTACTGCTCGAGCACGACCTGGGCCTCGGCCTGAGCGGCCTCGGCGCGCTCCATGCCGCCCTCGATGGCGTCCCGGCGCTCCGACAGCACCTTCTCGATGCTGGGAAGAAGCTTCTTGCCGAGCAGACCGAAGACGATGAAGAAGCAGAGCAGGCCGATGATGATCTCGGGCCAGTTGGGGAGGAGAGGGTTCATCTTCTCCTCGGCCGCGAGCTGAGCCAACATGCTCATATCTGGACCTTCCTCGAAAGGGTCTGCGGCAGGATTACTTGTTGCCGAAGACGAACGGCATGACGATGCCGATGAGGGCCAGCGCCTCGGTCAGCGCGAAGCCGATGAACATGTTGGAACGGATGAGACCGGCAGCCTCGGGCTGACGGGCCATCGCCTGGACACCGTTGCCGAAGATCAGACCGACGCCGATGCCGGGGCCGATGGCGGCGAGGCCGTAGCCGATGGAGGCGACGGAACCGTAGACAGTGCCCTCAGCGAGGATGCTCATTGACGTTGTCCTTTGCAGGGTGGTGAACCGGTGGTGATTGGCCACCGGGCGATCCGGGAGGTGGTTCTGGGGAGGGGCTGAGCCCCTGGCTCAGTGCGACTCTTCGAGGGCACCGGCGATGTAGCTGCTGGCCAGCATCACGAAGATGTAGGCCTGCAGGAACTGGACCAGCAGCTCGAAGGCGGTCAGCGCGACGGCGACGACGAACGAGGCCGAGCCGTACAGCGCGCCCAGGGTCGGGCTGAGCAGGTACCAGGAGGCGATGGAGAACATCACGATCAGCAGGTGGCCGGCGAACATGTTCGCGAAGGCTCGGACCGCGAGCGTGAACGGGCGCACGAAGATGTTCGAGAAGAACTCGATCGGCACCAGGATGAACATGACCCAGCCGGGGATGCCCGAGGGCCAGCAGAGGTTCTTGAAACCGCCGACGAAGCCGTGCTTCTTGAAGGTCAGCGTCATGTAGGTGACCCACACGACCGCCGCGAGGCCGGCCGGGAACGCGATCGCCGCCGTCACCGGGAACTGTGCGAACGGGATGACCGACATGATGTTCATCAACCAGATGAAGAAGAACATCGAGACCAGCATCGGGACGTACTTCTCGCCCTTTTTGCCGATCGTCTCGAGCACGATGGAGCGCTTGACGAAGTCGTAGCCGATCTCGGCGACCAGCTGCAGCTTGCCGGGGACCAGGCGCGGCTTGGCGAAGGCGGCCCAGAAGAAGACGACCACCAACACTGCGACGATCATCGACAGCAGCATCGGCTTGTTGAAGTAAAAGCTGCCGATGGTGAAGATCGGCTTGAAGTCGAATTCGTTCAGACCCGGGGCCGGGAAGCCGCAGCCAGCGTCCCCGAAGTGGCAACTGCCTGAGGCGAGGGACGACGTGAGTTCAGCACTCACCACGGACTCCTTCGTCGTGACGCATGGATACGGCAACCTCGGTGTGTCGGCGTGGCCTACGGCCACGGAGCGGCACTGGAACTTGATGGGTTTCTCGCCGACCCCGCTCGACGGCGCGCTGCGCGACTGCGGGATCATCGAAGACTGCGCGGGTCCGGGGGGCGATCAGTCCGCTGTCCGGACAGACCAGGCCTCTTCCCGTACTCCGTTGTTGCGACGGACGATAGCAGGCCGTCAGTGCGGCATAAACACCGCCCCCCTCGTTGGGGGGACAGCCGGGCCTCGTCACTGTTGACGTCCGGAGTCGGAGGGCTTGTCGCCCTTCTTTTCCGAGGCGTCGGGGTCGACGTAGAAGGTCTTGGCCTTGAGTGCGCCGCGCACCTGGAAGCCCGTCCAGATCAGCGCGCAGCCGAGCAGGGTGAAGGCGAAGGCCTGCCGGTTGAACAGCGTGGTGTCCTTGAAGACGGCCAGGACGATGCCGACCAGCAGGATCTGCGTGGTGTACACCAGGAGCGCCGCGGCCATCATGATCTGCGGGTTCGACCGGGTCAGCCGGTCGAGCGCGACCTGGCCGAAGCTGAAGAAGGCCATCACGAGCAGAGCGCCGAAGAGGGCGCCGAGCAGGCCCTTCCCGCCGGCGACAGCGAACGAGATCGCCATGGCGATGATCCCGGCGACCGCAGTGGGAATCGCGGCGCCTCGGAGGATCCGGGCGTCGGTGGACGGCATGTCGGCAGCTCCGGCGGCATGTCGATGTGGCGGGGGACGGGCACAGACGGTGGTGAAGTGACACCGACCGAGGCATCGCCGTCGGGCCGCCCGCTGGAACGGCGGGCCCGTCAAGGGAGACCGACAGGGACGGAAGTCATCCACCTGTCAGGACTTTCGGCGTGTTCTCGGTACTCGTGAACGGTATCACAAACTATTTGATGAGAGCTTTACCATGATTGTGTGGCACCTGTCACACCAACGGCTCAGCGAATCCGCCGTATGGGTGAAGCCATTTGACGGATCGCCAACTCCCTTGTCAGTGGCGGCCGCTGGCCGGTCCGTGGTCGGCCCGCTCGGACGAGTCCCGGCTGGCTTCACCCAGAAGTTGCTTGTCCTTCGCCGACAGTTCGGCCATCGGACCCGAGGACTGCCGGCGGTACCGCGGCGGGACGAAGGACTGCACCGCCCGCGGGGCGCGCGGCCGGAACCGCGGAGTGAGCAGCACCACCAGGCCGAGCAGGCAGAGCCCGGCGAGCGTCAGGACCACGGTGCGGCCGGTGTTGCTGACCGAGAAGGCCACCGTGCCGAAGGCGATCAGCGCGGCCCAGAAGTACATGATCAGCACGGCCCGGCTGTGCGAGTGACCGACCTGCAGCAGGCGGTGGTGCAGGTGGCGCTTGTCCGCGGCGAACGGCGACTGGCCGGCCCAGGTGCGACGCACCACCGCGAGCAGCAGGTCGGCCAGCGGCAGCGCGATGACCGTCAGCGGCAGCAGCAGCGGGATGTAGATCGGCACCAACGCGTGCACGGTGGCGGTCTGCGAACCGGTCTCGTTGTTGATCAGGTCGGGGTCGACCCGGCCGGTGATGGAGATCGCGGCGACGGCCAGCATCAGGCCCAGCATCATCGAGCCGGAGTCGCCCATGAAGATCCGCGCGGGGTGCATGTTGTGCGCCAGGAAGCCCAGGCACATGCCGATCAGCAGCACGCTGAACAGCACCGCGGGGGCCGCGTCGGTGATCGCGTAGCCGTACCAGAGCCGGTAGCTGTACAGGAAGAACGCCATCGCGGCGATGCAGACCATGCCGCCGGCCAGGCCGTCCAGACCGTCGATGAAGTTCACCGCGTTGACCATGACGACGACCAGGGTGACCGAGATGACCATGCCCTGGGTCGGGCTCACCGCGACCGCGCCGACACCGGGCACCGGGAGGGTGATGACCGTGACACCCTGCCAGACCATCACACCGGCGGCGATCATCTGGCCGCCGAGCTTCACCAGCGCGTCCACGCCCCACTTGTCGTCGAGCACGCCGAGCAGCCACATGATCCCGGCGCCGGACAGCAGCGCGCGGATGTCGGTGCCCTGGGTGAACACCTTGCTCAGGTTGTCGAGTTGCGAGGCGACGAGGATGCCCGCGCACAGCCCGCCGAACATCGCGATGCCGCCGAGCCGCGGCGTGGGCTCGCGGTGGACGTCACGGGCGCGCACCGGCGGCATGGCGCCGGCCGCGATGGCGAACTTCCGGACCGGGCCGGTCAGCAGGTAGGTGACGGCGGCGGTGCAGAACAGCACCAGCAGATACTCACGCACCACTGGCCTCCTGCATCACTGTCGAACGGGGAAGTACCGAAGGTACTCCCCTGCCTTCCCGGGGTTCGAGGTGCGTCGCCACGGCACCCACCTTATTGAGTCGGACGCCCGGGACGTGCATCGCGGTTCGCTCTCCCGGGTAGGAGATCCGGATGCCCGTGGACGGACCGCCGTCAGGACCGGTCGGCGAACGCCAGCGCGAGCTCCCGGACCCGCACCGCGGCCGGGGCGACGGCTCCCCCGGCGAGCACCCGCGCGATCAGCCCGGCGATCTCGGACAGCTCCGCCCCGCCCATCCCCTGGCTGGTCACGGTGCCCGTCCCCAGCCGGATCCCGGAGGCCTCGGCGGGCGGCGCCTGGTCGAACGGCAGTGCGCACTTGCCGAGCAGCAGCCCGGCGGCCGCGCAGCGCCGCTCGGCCTCCGCGCCGGTCACGCCGAGCGGGCTCACGTCCGCCGTCACCAGATGGGTGTCGGTCCCGCCCGTCAGAGGGCGCGCTCCGGCCTCCGCGAGCCCCTCGGCCAGCACCCGCGCCCCGGACACCGTCCGCTCCGCGTACGCCCGGTAGGCGGGCGTCGAGGCCTCCGCGAGGGCGACCGCCTTGCCGGCCACCTCGTTCATCGCCGCGCCGCCCTGGCTGAACGGGAACACCGCCCGGTCGATCCGCTCGGCCAACTCTGCGGTGCACAGCAGCAGGCCACCGCGCGGACCGCGCAGCAGCTTGTGGGTGGCCGCCGCCGTGACGTCCGCGTACGGAACCGGGGAGGGCGCCACCCCGGCCGCGACCAGACCGGTGGTCTGCGCCGCGGAGGCGATCAGGTAGGCGTCCACCTCGTCGGCGATCTCCCGGAAGGCCGCCCAGTCCGGATGCCGGGGGTAGGAGATCGAGCCCGCCACGATCGCCTTGGGGCGGTGCAGCCGGGCCAGTTCGCGCACCTGGTCGAGGTCGATCAGCCCGTCGCTCTCGCGCACGCCGTAGCCGGTGAAGGCGAACCAGCGGCCGGAGAAGTTGGCGCGCGAGCCGCAGCTGAGGTGACCGCCGTGCTCCAGCGACATCGCGAGCACCCCGTCACCGGGCTTCAGCAGCGCCGCGTACGCCGCCAGCATCGCCGAAGTCACCGACCGGGGCTGGACGTTGGCGTGCGGGGCGGCGAACAGCTCGCGGGCCCGGTCGATCGCCAGCAGCTCGGCGGCGTCCGCCAGCGTGCAGCCGGTGTGGTGCCGGCGCCCCGGGTAGCCCTCGGCGTACTTGTCGATCAGCGGGCCGGTGAGGGCCGCCAGGACGGCCGGGGTGGTGAGGTTCTCCCCCGCCAGCAGCTGGATCGTCTCGGCGCGCCGCTCGGCCTCCGCGGCCAGCAGGTCGGCCAGCTGCGGATCCGCCCGGTGCAGGGCCTCGGACGCCCACGGGCGCCCCCTCGTCGCGGTCGAACCGGTCGCGGCATCGGTGACGGTCATGGCGGGGCTCCCGGGCGCTGCGGGTGGGGGCACCTCCCAGCCGGAGGCTGGGGGCCGGTCAGACCAGCGTAGGACGGCCGCCGCCGCCCGGCCCGTCGGGACGCGGCCGTTCGGGCCCTCTGTATTGCCGCCAGTCCTCTGTAGGCCGCTCGGCTCGCCTCCGGGCCGCTCCTGACCCGGAGGCGACGGTCGGCGGGCACTGCGCCACCTCCTTCGTCGGCGGCTTGGCCATTCTCCCTTTCGGCACCGGCGCGGCCCTTCGGCTCGCTCGCGGGGCGGGGCGTCAGCGCGGCGCGGACACGCCGGTGAGCGCGGTGACCACCGGGTCGACCGCGTGGAATATCTCCTCGCCGCAGTTGCGGAACATGCCGATCGGCGCCCCGTACGGGTCGTCCACCTCGTCCGACTCCGGGGTGGCCGCCAGCAGCCAGCCGCGAAGCGCGGCGGCCGCCCGGACCAGCGCGCGGGCCCGCTCGGTGACGTCGGCACCGCGCCGGGGGTCGGGCAGCGTGCCCGGGTCGATCGTCCGCACCAGGCGGGTGAACTCCTTCAGCGTGAAGGTGCGCAGCCCCGCCTCGTGGCCCATCGAGATCACCTGGGCGCGGTGGTCCAGGGTCGCGGTGAGCACCAGGTCGGCCTCCACCACGTGCTCGTCCAGCAGCTCACGGCCGGTGAAGCCGCCACTGTCGGCGCCGTACTCGTCGAGCACGGTCGCCGCGTGGTCCTCCATCGGCGCACCCTCGTGGCCCCAGGTACCGGCGCTCTCCACCAGGATCCGCCCGGCCACCCGGGGGCTCAGCCGGGTGTCCAGCTCACGCCGGGTGAGCCGCTCGGCGATCGGCGAGCGGCAGATGTTCCCCGTGCAGACGAACAGGATCCGGAAGTGGTCCAGCGGCCTGGGGCCCACGCTCAGGTACGGCGCTATGCCGGGCCCGGCATGGAGCGAGGCGGTGGGCGTCAACTGCCGGCCTCCAGGTCGGGGACGACCTCCCTCAGCTGCTCGACGCTGATCGCGCCGGCCCGCAGCAGAACCGGGACCTTGCCGGTGACGTCGACGATGGACGAGGCGGCGGAGTGGTCGGCCGACCCGCCGTCCAGGTAGACCGAGACGGCGTCGCCGAGCTGCGCCTGCGCCTCGTCACAGGTCAGCGGGGACTCCCCGCCGATCCGGTTGGCGCTGGAGACGGCCATCGGGCCGGTCACGTTCAGCAGCTCGATGGCGACCGGGTGCAGCGGCATCCGGACCGCGACGGTGCCGCGGGTCTCGCCGAGGTCCCAGCGCAGCGAGGGCTGGTGCCGGGCGACCAGGGTGAGCCCGCCCGGCCAGAAGGCGTCGACCAGTTCCCACGCCTGCTCGGAGAAGTCGGTGACCAGGCCGTGCAGCGTCGTCGGCGAGCCGACCAGCACCGGCGACGGCGTGTTGCGGCCGCGGCCCCTGGTGGTCATCAGCTCGCCGACGGCCTCCGGGGAGAAGGCGTCCGCACCGACCCCGTACAGGGTGTCGGTGGGCAGCACGACGAGTTCGCCGCGGCGGACGGCCGAAGCGGCCTCGCGCAGACCGGTGGCGCGGTCCCCGGCATCGGCACAGTCGTAGCGGCGGCTCATCGGTGCGGTCCCCTTCCGAAGTGGCTCATGGCGGTTACAAGGCGGCCTTGCGAGCGGTCGTACGGCGCTTGATGTTCACGACCCGACCCTCCGGGCGGTCGTACGGCGCTTGACGTTCACGACCCGACCCTCCGGGCGGTCGTGAAGCGCGGCCGGTTGTTCAGGTCGCGGTGGTCGGCGGTGTCCGTCCAGCCGCGTTCCTCGTTGAAGATCCACGGCACCTGGCCGCCCTGCTGGTCGGCGTGCTCGATCACCACCGCGCCGCCCGGGCGCAGCAGCCGCGCGGCCACCCGCTCGATGCCGCGGATGGTGTCCAGGCCGTCCTCGCCGGAGAACAGCGACATCTGCGGGTCGTGGTCGCGGGCCTCCGGCGCGACGTACTCCCACTCGGTGAGCGGGATGTACGGCGGGTTGGAGATGACCAGGTCGAAGCGGCCGTCCCAGGAGTGGTCGCCCTCGAAGGCCCGGGTGGCGTCCCCGGCGTGCAGGGTGACCCGGGCGCGGTCCGGGCTGGACTCGATGTTGCGCCGGGTGTACTCCAGCGCTCCCTCGTCCAGTTCGAAGGCGTGCACGGTCGAGCGCGGCAGTTCCTGGGCCAGGGCGAGGGCGATCGCGCCGGAGCCGGAGCACAGGTCCACCACCAGCGGCTCGGCCACGTCCATGTCGCGCACCGCGTCTATGGCCCACTCGACGACCGTCTCGGTCTCCGGCCGGGGCACGAACACGCCGGGGCCGACCGCCAGTTCGAGGTAGCGGAAGAACGCCCGCCCGGTGATGTGCTGGAGCGGCTCGCGCGCCTCGCGGCGCGAGACGGCCTCCCAGTAGCGGGCGTCGAAGTCGGCGTCCTTCACCGTGTGCAGCTGGCTGCGCTTGACGTGGTGGACGTAGGCGGCGAGCTCCTCCGCGTCGAAGCGCGGCGACGGCACGCCGGCCGCGGCCAACCGCTGGGTGGCCTGGGCCACCTCGGCGAGCAGCAGGTTCATCCGTACGACCTCATGTTTTCTGCGCTCCGGCTTCGGACTGCGCGTGGGCTGGGGCGCGCCGGTCTCAGTTCTCTTGGGCCGCGGCGAGCTTGGCCGCCGCGTCCTTGTCCACGCAGGACTGGATCACCGCGTTCAGGTCACCGTCCAGGACCTGGTCCAGGTTGTACGACTTGAACCCCGTGCGGTGGTCCGAGATGCGGTTCTCGGGGTAGTTGTACGTCCGGATCCGCTCGGAGCGGTCCACCGTGCGGACCTGGCTGCGGCGCGCGTCCGAGGCCTCGCGCTCGGCCTCCTCCTGCGCGGCGGCCAGCAGCCGCGAACGCAGGATGCGCATCGCCTGCTCCTTGTTCTGCAGCTGGCTCTTCTCGTTCTGGCAGGACGCCACGATACCGGTCGGCAGGTGGGTGATCCGGACCGCGGAGTCAGTGGTGTTGACCGACTGGCCGCCGGGGCCGGAGGAGCGGTAGACGTCGATCCGCAGGTCGTTGGCGAGGATCTCGACCTCGACCTCCTCCGCCTCGGGGGTGACCAGCACGCCCGCCGCGGAGGTGTGGATGCGGCCCTGGGACTCGGTGGCGGGGACGCGCTGCACGCGGTGCACGCCGCCCTCGTACTTCAGCCGCGCCCAGACGCCCTGGCCGGGCTCGGTGCTGCCCTTGGTCTTCACGGCCACCGAGACGTCCTTGTAGCCGCCGAGGTCGGACTCGTTGGAGTCGATGAGCTCGGTCTTCCAGCCGACCCGCTCCGCGTAGCGCAGGTACATCCGGAGCAGGTCACCGGCGAACAGCGCGGACTCCTCGCCGCCCTCGCCCGCCTTGATCTCCAGGATGACGTCCTTGTCGTCGCTCGGGTCGCGCGGCACCAGCAGGACCCGCAGCTCCTCGGTGAGCTCGTCGCGGCGCGCCTCGGAGTCCTTCACCTCGGAGATGAACTCCGGGTCCTCGGCAGCGAGTTCGCGCGCAGCCTCGATGTCCTCGCCGGCCTGCCGCCACTGCCGGTAGACGCGGGTGATCGGGGTCAGCTCGGCGTACCGCTTGGCCAGCTTGCGGGCGTTGTTCTGGTCGGCGTGGACGGACGGGTCGGCCAGCCTCGTCTCGAGGTCGGCGTGCTCGACGAGGAGCTCTTCGACTGCCTCGAACATGGGGTGGCCTTCTTCCCGGGGGCTCGGATCGGGTGGAGATCTGCTGGGGAGATCTGCTGGGGAGGGGGGAACGTGCGGGGGGACGCGAACGGCGCCGGCCCCCTGCGCCCCCGACAACGAAGTACGGGGGCGCCGGGAACCGGCGCCGAGGGAGCGCTAGGCCTTCGCGCTGTGCTGCTTGCCGAAGCGGGCCTCGAAGCGGGCCACGCGGCCACCGGTGTCGAGGATCTTCTGCTTGCCGGTGTAGAACGGGTGGCACTGCGAGCAGACCTCGGCGCGGATCTCGCCACTGGTCTCGGTCGAGCGGGTGGTGAACTCGGCACCGCAGGTGCAGGTCACACGGGTGACCACGTACTCGGGGTGAACGTTGGGCTTCAAGGGGTTCTCCTAGGTTTCGGGAGGGCACCGGGTCGGCGGCTGGAGCGCCGCACGTGAACCGGGACCGACGGACCAGTCTGCCAGGACCGGCCGCATCTTCCCAAACCGGGTCGCGTTCCGGGATATTCCGGGCCCGCTCAGCGCGCGGTGGTGGCCTTGGCGCCGGCCTTCGCGGTCTGCTTCCCCGCGGTCCGCGCGGGGGCCGACGCAGTGGCCGTGGGGGCCGCCTGGGCGGGGTTCTCCGGCTGCGCGGAGACGACCTCCGGGGGGAACTCCCGGTCGGCCTTGAGTGCCGCCCAGACCTGGTCGGCCTGCGGCTGCTGCTCGACCACCCGGTTCGGGTCGCCGGGGGCGGTCTCCACCGGCAGGGTGACCATGCCGAGCTGGTCCGGCCCGATCCCCTTGAGCTCCTGGACGAGCCCCACCAGGGAGTTCACCGAGCCGAGCGCGGAGTCGGTGGTGATGCTCTTGGTCACGGTGTCCCCGAGGGACCACAGCTTGACCGGGTTGGTGAACAGGTCGGCCCCGCCGGCCTGCTGGAGCAGCGACTTCACCATCTGCTTCTGCAGCTCGATCCGGCCGAGGTCGCTGCCGTCGCCGACGCCGTGCCGGGTACGGACGAAGGCCAGTGCCTGCTTTCCGTCCAGGTGGTGCTGCCCGGGCGGCAGGTCGAGCCCGCTGTCCTTGTCGTGGATGGCCACCGTGGTGGTCACGGTGGCCCCGCCTATCGCGTCCACGACCCGGGCGAAGCCGGCGAAGTCGATCTGCAGGTAGTGGTCCATCCGCAGCCCGGTGAGCTGCTCGGTGGTCTTGACGGCGCAGGCCGCGCCGCCGCTCTCGAAGGCGCTGTTGTACATCGCGCGCTTCACGCCGGGGACGGTCCTGCCGTTGGCGTCGGTGCAGTCGGGGCGGGCGACCAGGGTGTCGCGCGGTATCGAGACGATCTGCGCGCGCGAGTGGTCCTGGTTGACGTGCACCACCATCGCGGTGTCCGAGCGGGCGGTGTCGCCGGTGTTGCCGCCGGCCAGGTCGCCGTTCTCGCCGTTCCGCGAGTCGGAGCCCAGCACCAGGATGTTGAAGGAGCCGTCGGTGGCGGCCGGCGGGCGGGCGCCGCCGAGGCGGCCGTCGATGTCGACGCTCTTGATGTTGTCGTTGAGCTTCACGTACGCGTAGACGGCCGCTCCGGTGCCGAGGACGACGAGCGCGACGAACGCGCATGCGGCCGTCCGCAGGACCTTGCGGCGGCGACTCGGGATCCTCTTGTGCTCGGCCATACGGTCCAGAGTAAATCGGACAACATGATCCAAAGACCCCCAAGTTGTCCCAACTCTGGAACAACCCGGCGGTGGACGCACGGAACCCCGGACCGCTCGCGCGATCCGGGGTTCCGTGCTTCGACAGCCGTCCGGCTACGGTCAGTCGCCCGAGCCCGGGGTGGTCTTGGCGATCTGCATCAGGAACTCGGCGTTGCTCTTGGTCTGCTTCATCTTGTCCAGGAGCAGCTCGATCGCCTGCTGCGAGTCGAGCGCGTGCAGCACCCGGCGCAGCTTCCAGACGATGGCCAACTCCTCGCTGCCGAGCAGGATCTCCTCCTTGCGGGTGCTGGAGGCGTCCACGTCGACGGCCGGGAAGATGCGCTTGTCCGAGAGCTTCCGGTCGAGCTTGAGCTCCATGTTGCCGGTGCCCTTGAACTCCTCGAAGATCACCTCGTCCATGCGCGAACCGGTCTCGACCAGCGCGGTGGCCAGGATGGTCAGCGAGCCGCCGTTCTCGATGTTGCGCGCGGCACCGAAGAACTTCTTCGGCGGGTAGAGCGCGGTCGAGTCGACACCACCGGACAGGATGCGGCCGGAGGCCGGCGCCGCCAGGTTGTAGGCACGGCCCAGGCGGGTGATCGAGTCCAGCAGGATGACCACGTCGTGGCCCAGCTCCACCAGGCGCTTGGCGCGCTCGATGGCCAGCTCGGCGACGGTGGTGTGGTCCTCCGCCGGGCGGTCGAAGGTCGAGGAGATGACCTCGCCCTTCACCGACCGCTGCATGTCGGTGACCTCTTCCGGACGCTCGTCGACCAGGACGACCATCAGGTGGCACTCGGGGTTGTTGTGGGTGATCGCGTTGGCGACCGCCTGCAGCACCATCGTCTTGCCGGTCTTCGGCGGCGCGACGATCAGACCGCGCTGGCCCTTGCCGATCGGCGACACGAGGTCGATGATCCGGGTGGTCAGCACGCCCGGGTCGGTCTCCAGGCGCAGCCGCTCCTGCGGGTAGAGCGGGGTGAGCTTGTTGAACTCGGGGCGGCCCCGGCCGCTCTCCGGGTCCATGCCGTTGACGGAGTCCAGCCGCACCATGGCGTTGAACTTCTCGCGGCGCTCGCCGTCGCGCGGCTGGCGCACCGCACCGGTGATGGCGTCACCCTTGCGCAGGCCGTTCTTGCGGACCTGGGCGAGCGAGACGTAGACGTCGTTCTGGCCCGGCAGGTAGCCGGAGGTGCGCACGAACGCGTAGTTGTCGAGGATGTCGAGGATGCCCGCGACCGGGATCAGGACGTCGTCCTCGCCGATCTGCGTCTCGACGGGGCCGGCCTCGAAGCCGTCGCGGCCACGACGGCCCCGGCGGTCGCGGTAACGGCCGCGACGGCCGCGACGGCCCTCGCCGAACTCGTCGTCGTCGTAGCCGCCCTGCTGGACCTGCGGCTGCTGGGCCGGCTGGGCCTGGCGGCCCTGCGGCTGGTCGCCCTGGCCACCGCCCTGCGGCTGGCCCTGCTGGGGCTGGCGGTCGGTGCGCTCGCGGCGGTTGCGGCGGTCGCGACGCGACTCGCGCGAGTCGCCGTCCTGGGCCTCGCCGCCCTCCTGGCGGTCGGCGCGCTCCGTGCGCTCGCCGGTGTCGCGGCGGTCACGGCGCTCACGGCGGTCGCGGCGGCTCTCGCGGCCGTCCTCACGGCCCTCGAAGCCGCGGGTCTCGGCCGGGCGGGCCTCGGCCTGCTTCGGCTCGGCGACCGCGACGGTGGCGGCCTCGGCCGAAGCCTCGCCGGCCGGGGCGGTGGGCGCGCCGGCGGCCGAGGTGGCACGGCGGCGGGTGCGCTCGGTACGGGCCGGCGCGGCGGTCTCGGCGGCGGCCTGGACCGGGATCTCGATCTGGGCCGCCTCGGCGGCGGCCGGGGTCTCGGCCTCCGCCGCCTTGGCGGCGGCCTTGGTGCGGCGGGCGGGCTTCTCGGCCGGGGCCTCGGCGTCCGCCTTGGCGGCGGTGCGCTTGGCGGCCGGGGCGCCACCGGCGGCGAGCAGCGGGTCCCCGCCGCTCTTCTCCTTGATGGTCTCGATCAGCTGGCTCTTGCGCATGCGTCCGGTACCGGTGATGCCAAGGTCCGCGGCGAGCTTCTGCAGCTCGGCCAGGACCATGCCGTCCAGGCCCGCGGCGGCGCTGCGGCGGCGCCGTGCCGGGGCGGCGGGGGCGGCGGCTGCGTCCGACGCGTCGGCGTCCGGGCGCGCGCCCATCAGATCGGTGGAGTCGCTCACTAAGGGTCCTTCCCTGGAGCGGACGTCGGCCTGTCTGGCTCGGCGACCGGTTGTGCTGTCCTGACCAACGCTCGACTGCGTCGGTCCGAGGCGGTGATCCCTCGAACGGCGGGAGCCTGTCGAGGGAGGGCTGCGAGGTGCGGTGCGTGAAGCACGGTGGTGCTGAGTGGCGCGTGGGCCGGTCGTGTGTCGACCTCCCCTGAGGGCGTAACCCCACGCTGCCTGCGAATCCCGGGCCCCCGTCGCGTGACGGTGGCCCGCGCTCCGCCCGTCCTGGCCTCGAGGTGGGAGGCCGCGGGTGGGAGTCAGGTGCCGTCACGGCTTCGGGATGCGGCCGCATGTCGCGCAGGCAGGCTGCGTACGCGCTGCGGTGGGCTCCCGGAGAATCGTCGCCCCGTGCATCGCCGCGACTCCACGGCAGTGGAGTGCTGGGATCGGGACGCGGCGCACCGAGCCCCGGAGGGCACCTGGTGCAGCAATGAGGTTAACACTACCGACCCCCTCAGACATTCCCCAGCCTGGTGCTTGCCAATCGTGTCCGGCGGGCCCGGCTCGGCGCGGGGCCGGTGCCGGGCCCGGGCGGGCACGTCCGTGCTGCTCAGGCGTCCAGTGGGAGCACGACGGCCCCGGTCCGGTCGACGTCCAGCCGGTGCGCGGCGAACGCCGGATCGCCGCCGTGGCCGTGGTGCCCGGCGAAGGCGAGCACCTTGTCGGCGTTCGCCTCGTCGGTGAGCGCCAGGACGGTCGGGCCGGCCCCGGAGATGACCGCGGGGACACCCTCCGCACGCAGTACGCCGACCAGTGCGGCACTGTCCGGCATGGCGGAGGCGCGGTAGTCCTGGTGCAGGCGGTCCTCGGTGGCGGCGAGGAGCAGTTCAGGGCGCCTGGTCAGCGCCTCCACCAGCAGCGCGGAGCGGCCGGCGTTGACCGCGGCGTCGGCCAGCGGGACGGTCTTCGGCAGCAGGCCGCGGGCGGTCTCGGTGAGCACCTCGCCGGCCGGGACGAACACCACCGGGACGACCTGCGCGACGGGCTCCAGGGCGACCGCCTTGGCGGACTCCTCGTCGGTCCAGGCGATGGTGAAGTTGCCGCGCAGGCAGGCCGCGACGTTGTCCGGGTGGCCCTCCAGCTCGGAGGCGAGGGCCAGCAGCGCGTCGTCGTCCAGCGCGGACGGGCCCCCGATGGTGACCGCGCGGGCGGCCACGATGCCGGCGCAGATGGCGGCGGAGGAGGAGCCGAGACCCCGGCCGTGCGGTATCCGGTTGGCACAGACCACTTCGAGGCCGCGCGGCTGGCCGCCGAGCCGGTCGAAGGCGGCGCGCATCGAGCGGACCAGCAGGTGGCGCTCGTCGCGCGGCAGCGTCTCGGCGCCCTCGCCGGCGATGTCGACGGAGAGACCGGAATCGGCGACCCGGACGACCACGTCGTCGTACAGACCCAGGGCGAGTCCGAAGGCGTCGAAGCCCGGGCCGAGGTTGGCGCTGGTCGCGGGAACCCTGACCCGGACGGCGGCGGCACGGAACGCAGG
This sequence comes from Kitasatospora sp. NPDC051164, assembly GCF_044455625.1. Classification (NCBI taxonomy): domain Bacteria; kingdom Bacillati; phylum Actinomycetota; class Actinomycetes; order Kitasatosporales; family Streptomycetaceae; genus Kitasatospora; species Kitasatospora sp. NPDC051164. The sequence continues at coordinate 158,673 of NZ_JBITFB010000003.1, forward strand.
ACCGGCCATGCGGTGGACTCTCCTGGGGAAATCGGGCGGCGCGGAGCGCGTCGTCGTATACGAGGGTGGGGGAAAGGGCCGCAGGCCCCTCGGGGCGGGCGGTCACAGTCGTCGGCGCGGCCCGGACGGCGCCGGGCCCGGGGCATGTGCCACACGGCCGAAGCCAGAGTATCGAAGAGAGGTTCCCGAGCGGTACACCCCGTGGGCCTTCGATCTGGTGTGTTGCCGGTTCTGGCCGGAATGCGCACCCCTCTCTGTCAAAGAGCGGGCTGAAATCGGAGCGGAATGCGAAGCAGAATTGACACAAAAGTGTCAGGGAAGAACTTTGACGGGCCGACCCCCGAAAGGGTCGGCCCGTCGCAGTGTCAGACCCCGTTACCGGTCGAGCAGGCCGAGGCTACGGGCCGCGGCCTCCGGGTCGACCGGGACGATCTGCGGCTGCGGCGCGCCGGCCACCGCCCAGTCCGGGTCCTTGAGGCCGTTGCCGGTCACGGTGCAGACGATCCGCTGGCCCGGGTCGACCAGGCCGGCCTCCGCCTTGGCCAGCAGGCCGGCCACCGAGGCGGCCGAGGCGGGCTCCACGAAGACGCCCTCCTGCGAGGCCAACAGCCGGTAGGAGGACAGGATCTGACGGTCCGTCACCTTGTCGATGAGGCCGCCGGACTCGTCCCGCGCGGCGAGCGCGAAGTCCCAGGAGGCCGGGTTGCCGATCCGGATCGCGGTGGCGATGGTCTGCGGCTTGAGCACCGGGGCGCCGTCCACGATCGGGGCCGAGCCGGAGGCCTGGAAGCCCCACATCCGCGGGGTGCGCGAGGCCAGGCCGTCCGCCGCGTATTCGCGGTAGCCCTTCCAGTACGCGGTGATGTTGCCCGCGTTGCCGACCGGCAGGACGTGGATGTCCGGGGCGTCGCCGAGCATGTCGACGATCTCGAAGGCCGCGGTCTTCTGGCCCTCGATCCGCACCGGGTTCACGGAGTTGACCAGGGCCACCGGATACTTCTCGGACAGTTCACGCGCAAGGGTGAGACAGTCGTCGAAGTTCCCGTCGACCTGCAGGATCCTGGCGCCGTGCACCAGCGCCTGACCCATCTTGCCGAGGGCGATCTTGCCCTGCGGGACGAGCACCGCGGAGACCATCCCGGCCCGCACCGCGTAGGCGGCGGCGGAGGCCGAGGTGTTGCCGGTGGACGCGCAGATGACCGCCTGCGCGCCCTCCTCCTTGGCCTTGGAGATGGCCATCGTCATCCCGCGGTCCTTGAAGGAACCGGTCGGGTTCGCGCCCTCGACCTTGAGGTAGACCTCGCAGCCGGTGCGCTCGGAGAGCACCTGGGCGGGGACCAGGGGCGTACCGCCCTCCAGCAGGGTGACCACCGGGGTGGCCGCGGTGACCGGCAGGCGGTCCCGGTACTCCTCGATCAGGCCGCGCCACTGGTGGGTGTGCGCGCCTCGGACGACGTTCTCGGCAACGGCGTTCATGGCTGTTCCTTATTCCCCTTCGACCCGCATGATGCTGGCCACGTCCCGCACGCTGTCCAGCGCGCGGAGCTTGTCGACCGTCGCCGACAGCGCGGCGTCGGTGGCACGGTGGGTGACCACGACGAGCGAGGCGTCGCCGTCGCGGCCCTGCTGGCGCACGGTGTCGATGGAGACGCCGTGCTCGGCGAAGACGGACGCCACCTGGGCGAGCACACCCGCACGGTCGTCCACGTCCAGGCTGACGTGGTAGCGGGTGACCACCTGGTCCATCGGCTTGGCGGGCAGCCGGGTGTACACCGAGTCCCCGGGGCCGGTGGCGCCGGCCAGCTTGTTGCGGCAGACCGCGACCAGGTCGCCGAGCACCGCGGAGGCGGTCGGCGAGCCGCCCGCGCCCGGGCCGTAGAACATCAGTCGGCCGGCCGCCTCGGCCTCGACGAACACCGCGTTGTACGCCTCGCGGACGGAGGCCAGCGGGTGCGAGAGCGGGATCATCGCCGGGTGGACGCGGGCGGTGACGGACTCGCCGTCGGACGCCCGCTCGCAGATCGCGAGCAGCTTGACCACGCAGCCCATCTCCTTCGCGGAGGCGATGTCGGCGGCGGTCACCTCGGTGATGCCCTCGCGATAGACGTCCGCCGCGGTGACCTTGGTGTGGAAGGCGATGCCGGCCAGGATCGCGGCCTTGGCGGCGGCGTCGAAGCCCTCGACATCGGCGGTCGGGTCGGCCTCGGCGTAGCCCAGCGCGGTGGCCTCCTCCAGCGCCTCCGAGTAGCCGGCGCCGGTGGTGTCCATCTTGTCGAGGATGAAGTTGGTGGTGCCGTTGACGATGCCCAGCACCCGGTCGACCTTGTCGCCCGCGAGGGACTCGCGCAGCGGGCGCAGCAGCGGGATGGCGCCCGCCACCGCGGCCTCGTAGTACAGGTCCACCCCGGCCTCGGCGGCCGCGGCGTGCAGTTCGGTGCCGTCCTGGGCGAGCAGCGCCTTGTTGGCGCTGACCACCGAGGCACCCTGCTTGAACGCGGACAGGAGCAGGGATTTGGAGGGCTCGATGCCGCCCACGACCTCGACCACCACGTCGATGTCGCCCCGGTTGACCAGGGCCTCGGCGTCGGTGGTGATCAGGTGCTCGGGCACACCCGGGCGCACCCGCCCGGCCCGGCGGACCGCGATCCCGACCAGCTCCACCGGGGCACCGATGCGAGCGGCGAGGTCGTCGGCCGTCGTCGTCATGATGCGCGCCACCTCGGAGCCCACCACACCACAACCCAGCAACGCCACCTTCAGCGGTCGCGTACGCATCATCCGACTCCGCTCTGCATTCATCGTGCTTCGGTATTTCCGGCGGTTTTCCGGGGCCGCCGGGAACTTCGGTCCGTACCAGTCTCCGGGACTTTCCGTACGGATCTACGGTCGTTCCATGATCTGAGACAAGAATTTCGTCATCCGATATCGAGACGCAGGAGATCCTCCTCCGTCTCGCGCCGGACGATCACCCGCGCCGCGCCGTCCTTGACGGCCACCACGGGAGGCTTCAGGGCGTGGTTGTAGTTGCTCGCCATCGAGCGGCAGTAGGCGCCGGTGGCGGGCACCGCGATCAGGTCGCCCGCGGCCAGGTCGGCCGGCAGGAAGGCGTCCCGGACGACGATGTCGCCGGACTCGCAGTGCTTGCCGACCACCCTGACCAGCATCGGCTCGGCGTCGCTGGTGCGCGACACCAGGGCCACCGAGTACTCGGCGTCGTACAGCGCGGTGCGGATGTTGTCGGACATCCCGCCGTCCACGCTGACGTAGGTGCGCAGGCCCTCCAGCGGCTTGACGGTGCCGACCTCGTACAGCGTGAACGCCGTCGGGCCGACGATCGCCCGGCCCGGCTCCACGCTCAGCCGGGGGGCGTCCAGGTTCGCGGCGGCGCACTCGCGGCGGACGATGTCGGCCAGCGCGGCCGCGATCTCGGCCGGCTCGCGCGGGTCGTCCTCGCTGGTGTACGCGATGCCGAGGCCGCCGCCGAGGTCGATCTCTGGCAGCTGGACGCCGTGCTCGTCGCGGATCTGCGCCAGCAGGCCGACCACCCGGCGGGCGGCCACCTCGAAGCCGGCCGTGTCGAAGATCTGCGAGCCGATGTGCGAGTGGATGCCGCGCAGCTCCAGGCTGTCGTGGCGGAGCACCCGGCGCACCGCCTCGGCGGCCGCGCCGCCGTTCAGGGAGAGGCCGAACTTCTGGTCCTCGTGCGCGGTGGCGATGAACTCGTGGGTGTGCGCCTCGACGCCGACGGTGACCCGGATCAGCACCTGCTGGCGCACGCCCTGGCGGGCGGCGATCGCGGCGAGCCGCTCGATCTCCTCGTAGGAGTCGACCACGATGTGCCCGACGCCGGTCTTCACCGCGTGCTCGAGCTCGTCCGCCGACTTGTTGTTGCCGTGCAGCGCGATCCGCGCCGGCGGCATCCCGGCGGCCAGCGCCACGGCCAACTCGCCCACGCTGCACACGTCGAGGTTGAGGCCCTCCTCGTGCAGCCAGCGCACGACCGCCTTGGAGAGGAACGCCTTGCCGGCGTAGTAGACGTCCGCCTCGGTGCCGAAGGCGTCCCGCCAGGCGCGCGCCCGGGACCGGAAGTCCTCCTCGTCCAGCACGTACGCCGGGGTGCCGAACTCGGCTGCCAGCCGCCTGACGTCGATCCCGCCGACGGTGGCCACGCCCTCGGCGTCGCGGGCGACGGTGCGCGACCAGACCTTGGGGTCGAGCGCGTTCAGGTCGGCGGGCGGGGCCTGGTAGTGGCCCTCGGGCAGGACATCGCCGTGACGGGGGCCTGCGGGGTGTGCGGAACGGCTCATCGATCCTGTCCTTCGGGGCCTATGGCGAGGGGCGGCGACGGTCTCCGTTGACCGTCAGCCGCCCCCGCCGTGCGCTTGGGGGTGGTGCCTACATCCGCTCGGGCGCCGAGACGCCCAGGAGCGTCAGGCCGTTGGCGAGCACGGTGCGCGTCGCCTCGACCAGCCAGAGGCGGGCGTGCGTGAGGTCCGTGGCCTCGTCGTCGCCCTTGGGCAGGACCGGGCAGTTGTCCCAGAAGCGGTGGTAGGCGCCGGCCAGGTCCTCCAGGTAGCGGGCGACCCGGTGCGGCTCGCGCAGCTCGCCGGCAGCGGCGATGACGCGCGGGAACTCGCCGAGCTGACCGAGCAGGTCGGTCTCCCACTCCGTGCTCAGCAGCTCCGGTTTGAAGTCCGCCGAGCGCGTGATGCCCAGGTCCGCCGCCTTGCGCTGCAGCGAGGACATCCGGGCGTGCGCGTACTGGACGTAGAAGACGCGGTTCTCGTTGGTCTGGCTGGTGAGGACGTTGATGTCCAGCGTGATCGTCGAGTCCGTGGAGGAGCGCGCCAGGGTGTAGCGGGCGGCGTCCACGCCGATCCACTCGACCACGTCGTCGATCGTGATGATGTTGCCCGCACGCTTGGACATGCGGACCTCTTCGCCGTCGCGAAGCATCTTCACGAACTGGCCGATCTTCACCTCGATGTTGTGGTTCATGTCGTCGCCCGCGCAGGCCGAGATGGCCTTGAGGCGGTTGACGTAGCCGTGGTGGTCGGCGCCCAGCATGTAGAGCGCGACCTCGGCGCCGCGGTCCCGCTTGGACAGGTAGTACGCGGCGTCGGCGGCGAAGTAGGTCTTGTCGCCGTCGGCCTTGATCAGGACGCGGTCCTTGTCGTCACCGAAGTCGGTGGTGCGCAGGAAGATCGCACCGTCCTGCTCGAAGACGTGGCCCTGCTCGCGCAGCCGGTCGAGGGCCTTCTCGACGGCGCCGGACTCGTGCAGCGTGTTCTCCGAGAACCACACGTCGAAGTGGGTGCCGAACTCGTCCATCGAGCGCTTGATCTCGGCCACCATGAGCTTGAGGCCCTCGGTGCGGAAGACGCGCAGCTGCTCGTCCTCGGGCAGGTCGAGCACGCCCGGGATCGCGTCGGTGAGCGCCTTGGCGATGTCGACGATGTACTCGCCGACGTACCCGCCCTCGGGCACCTCGCGGCCGTTCGCGGCGGCCTGCAGCGAGGCGGCGAACTTGGTGATCTGCACACCGGCGTCGTTGAGGTAGTACTCGGTGGTGACGTCGGCGCCGGAGGCCCGCAGCACGCGCGCCAGCGAGTCGCCGACGGCGGCCCAGCGGACGCCGCCGATGTGGATCGGGCCGGTCGGGTTGGCGGAGACGAACTCCAGGTTGATCTTGAGGCCGTTGAGCGCCTCGTTGCGGCCGTAGGCCTCGCCCGCCTCGACGACGGTGCGCGCCAGCGCGCCCGCGGTGGCGGTGTCCAGGGTGATGTTCAGGAAGCCCGGACCGGCGATGTCGACCTTGGCGACGCCGGTGATCCCGCGCAGGCGCTCGGCCAGGACCTCCGCAACGGCTCGCGGCGGCTTGCCGGCCGCCTTGGCGAGCTGAAGGGCCACGTTGGTCGCGTAGTCGCCGTGGTCCCTGTTCTTGGGCCGCTCGACCGTCACGTGCTCGGGCACGGCGACGGCCAGCTCGCCCGCCTCGACGGCGGTGCTCACTGCGGCCTGGATTGCCTGGGAAAGGTCTGCGGGGGTCACGACGCCAAGCGTAGGCGAGACGGGGTACCCGCCCGCCACCCGGTTTACCGGTTGAGACGCCCGGAGGCGCCGACGCGCCGTCCGCCCCGGGGTGTCAGCCGCGTTCCGTACGCTCTGTTCGCTCAGGGCGAAACCCGTCGGGCCGGCCGGTGAGCCGCATCAGGCGCCGGACCAGGGCCACCAGGTCGGCCGGGTCGAAGGGCTTGCCGAGGTAGCCGTCCACACCGACGGTGTCCCCCAGGTCCAGATCCGCCGGGGTGCAGGCGCTCACGATCGCGATCGGCAGCCGGCTGGTATCCGGCGTCGCGCGCAGCCGGGCCGCCGTCCGCAGGCCGTCCAGTCGCGGCATCATCACGTCCAGGGTCACCACGTCGGGCTCCACCCGGCGGATGACCTCCAGGCACTCGGCGCCGTCGGCGGCGGTCACCACCTCGAAGCCCTCGAGCTCCAGGTTGACCCTGATCAGCTGGCGGATCACCTCGCTGTCGTCCACCACGAGGACCCGCCCGGACACTCCCGACACCTCACCGAGGTTATCCGCGGCCCCGCCGCCCCGTCCGGCCTTTGGACACTTCCGCTCCCCCGCCGCCCGTCGCCGCCCCGACGATCTTCCGGGAAACCCGTGCACGGACCGCTGCCGAAGCCTGGTAGTGTTCATTCCGTCGGAACGCGGAAGCGTCCGACAGGCCGACAGGCCCCCGTAGCTCAGGGGATAGAGCACCGCCCTCCGGAGGCGGGTGCGTAGGTTCGAATCCTACCGGGGGCACTCTTCGCGGGAGTGTAACCAGGGCCCAGATCAGTGGAGTTGATCCACGGATCTGGGCCTTCGTCATGTTCCGGGCCTGCCGCTCCGGCCCGGGGGCCGGACGGGCGGGCCGGGTCAGGACGCGGTGGCCTCGGCCTGGATGTAGAGGGCCGCGATGGTGTGGTCGAAGTAGGCGCTGTAGGAGACGTCGTCGGAATCGCCGCCCTGCTGGTAGCCGCCGATGGCGCCGACCACGTCGCCGGTGGCGGTGTTGATCCAGGGGCCGCCGCTGGTGCCGGCCGGGTAGGCCGGGCACCGGATGACCCGCTCGTAGGTGCTCTGCCGGCCGGTGGAGTTGGTGCAGAGGTCGGGCGTCTCGGAGTCGGCAGGGTAGCCGTACAGGCGGACGGGGGCGTCGAAGGGCTCGTCCGCGCCCAGGCGGTTGCCGCCGACCACGTCCTCGACCTTGCGGCCGTTGCTGGGGGCGGTCTCCAGGATCGCGAAGTCCTCGTCCACGTCGCCCTTCTGGGACCAGCCGCTGGTGGTGTGGATCGCCGTCACCCGCCAAGTGCCGTACGGGGCGGAGCCGTCGCGGTAGCCGGGGGCGAAGGTGACGCCGTCGGTGCCGGTGAGGCAGTGCGCGGCGGTCAGCAGCAGGTTGCCGGTGGCGCTGTGCAGCACGCTGGCGGTGCAGAAGTGGTTGCCGGCCGCGACCGATCCGCTGAACAGCGCGCCGACGGTGGCGGTTTCGCGGGCGTCGGCGGGGGCGGGGGCGGTGGCGCCGAGGGCGGCGCCGGAGGTGGCGGGGGTGGCGGTCGCCGCGGCCGTCGGGGTGTCGGTGTTCGTGGGGGCGGGCGCGGGAGTGGGCGAGGCCGTGGGCGCGGGCGGGTCGCTCGGGGTCGGGCTGTCGGTCGGCGCGGGCGCCGCGACCGGGGCGGCCGCCGCTTCCGTGCCGGTCGGGTCGGGCGCGACAACGGCGGTGCGGGTGCTGCGGGCGGCCTTTCCGGCGGCCGTCGCGTCGGACAGGTCCAGCATGTGCGTCCCGGTCACCGCGGCGGCCACCACGACCGCGGACAGCGCGGCGAACAGGGAGGGGGCCAGCAGGCGTCGGCGGCGGGACCTCGGAAGGCGGTGCTGACCCATGCCTGGCTCTCCTGCCGGGTTCGGTGGCGGCGTTCGGTCAACGACTATGCCGCCTCCGCCTGGAAAGGTCGTTATCGAAGGCTGGGATCCTGATGAGAAAAAGCTCACCCGGCGCCGAGTAAGCGATTCAGCTCCCCCGCGGCGATGAAGGCGGTGTGCGTCCCGGCGGCGGTGCAGGCGAAGGCCCCGGCCAGCGAGCCGGCCCGGGCGCAGTCCAGCGCCGGGCGCCCCTGGAACCAGGCGTACAGGAAGCCCGAGACGAAGGCGTCCCCGGCGCCGTTGGTGTCCACCACCGGGCGGCCCGGGTCGACGGCCGGCAGGTGGCGGAGCACGCCGTCCTCCCGGGCGAGCAGGTGGCAGCCCTCGGCGCCCGCGGTGGCGACGACCACTCGTGCGCGGCCCTCGGCGAGGATCGCGCGCATCACCTCCTCGTGCCGGCCGCGGCAGCCGGCCACCGAGAGGAAGACCAGGTCGGAGCCGAGCGCGTAGTCCCGGTGGTGCGGGTTCGCGCCGTCCCAGTCGTGCAGGTCGGTGGAGGTGGTGCGGCCGAGCCGGCGCAGGTCGCCGTACATGTCCCGGTTGACGCCGGTGATGGAGAGGTGGACGTGCCGGCTGCGCTCGGCGTACGGCAGGTAGAAGTCGCGCGGCAGCCGCAGGTCGGCGGGGTGGCGGCCGTCGAAGAAGGAGAACCGGCGGCCGGCGGCGTCGACCAGGTTGACCCCGCGCGGGGTGCCGTGCGGGCTCACCAGGTGCGCGAAGTGCAGGCCGTGGCGCGCGTAGGCGGCGCGGATCAGGGCGCCCTGCGGGTCGTCGCCGAGGAAGTCGAGGAAGGCGGTGCGCAGGCCGAGGTGGTGGGCGCCGAGGGCGACGCCGTTGCCGGTGTGGCCGACGTAGTCGCGCACCGGTCCGACGAACTGCGAGTCGCCGGGCGGGATCTCCAGCCGCTCGACCCGGACGATGGTGTCCACGCCGGCGCCGCCGACGACGAGTAGGTCGAATTCGGGCGGCGAGGACTCCACGGTCGTGGGCGGCACGGTCTCGGACGGCTCGGATTCGGATGGCTCAGGCTCGGGCAGCACGGCGGCGCCTCCTTGATCCCCGGACGGTGGCCAGGAGTCAAGCAGGCGCCGAAGGCTGACTGCAAGACCTTGCTGCAACTTCAATCGGTCGGTGGCCGCTCCACCCCCGCTTCCGTCCGGACCTCGCCATCCGCCCGGACGTTGGCCTTGACGTCGGCCATGGCGGCCTCCCGGGGGCTCGGCCGCCCGTCGACGGGCTGCCCGTCCAACGGCCGTGCGTCCACCGGTCGTCCGTCCACGGCCCGCACGGCGGTGGCTGCCGCGGCCTCCGCTTCCGCGCCGCCCACGACGGCGGTGGCCTCACCGGGCTCCGGTCGGTGGTCGATCATCAGGAAGGCGACCAGCGCGGCCAGCAGCAGGACGCCCATCGCCACCCAGGTCGCGGTCACGTAGCCGTGCACCGCGCCCTGCGCCCGTACCGCCGGGTCGGAGGCGATCCGGGTGGCCAGGAAGCTCGCGGTGGCACTGGCCGCGATGGTGTTCAGCAGCGCCGTGCCGAACGAACCGCCCACCTGCTGGGCCGAGTTGATGGTGGCGGAGGCCGCGCCGGTCTCGTTCGGGGCGACCCCGAGGGTGGCCAGGCTCATCGACGGCATGAACACCAGGCCCATGCCGAAGCCGAGCAGCAGCTCGGCGGGCAGCACCATGCCGGCCCACGGGCTGTCCACCTTCATCTGGGTCAGCCAGGCCATGCCGGCCCCGGCGAGCACCAGCCCCGGCGCGATCAGGTTCCGGGACGGCACCCTGGTCATCAGCCGGGCCGCGATGCCCGTCGACGCCAGCACGATGGCGGCCGTCATGGGCAGGAAGGACAGCCCGGACACCACCGGCGAGAAGTGCTTGATGGCCTGCAGGTAGTAGGTGAGGAACAGGAACAGGCCGAACATGCCGACCATGGCCAGGCCGACCGAGAGCGCGCCGCCACCGCGGTTGCGGTCGGCGACGATGTGCACCGGCAGCAGCGGGTGCGCGCTGCGCCGCTCGACCAGCACGAACACCGCGAGCAGCGCCACACCCAGGAACAGCGCGCCGAGCACCAGGCCGTCGGCCCAGCCCCGGGTCACGGCCTCGGAGGTGCCGAAGACGATCGCCAGCAGGCCGCCGCAGCCGAGCAGCGCCCCGGGCAGGTCCAGCCTGACCCGGCGCCCCTTGGCGACGTGGTCGCGCTTGAGCACGGAGAAGGCCGCGAATGCGGTGCCGACGGCGATCGGGGTGTTGACGAACAGGCACCAGCGCCAGTTCAGGTACTCGGTCAGCAGGCCGCCGGCGATGAAGCCGATCGCGGCGCCGCCGCCGGCGATCGCGCCGAAGATGCCGAAGGCCGTACTGCGTTCCTTCGGGTCGGAGAAGGTGGTGGAGAGCAGCCCCAGCGCGGAGGGGGCGAGCAGCGCGCCGAACGCGCCCTGGAGGGCACGGGCGCCGAAGAGCATGGCCGAGTCGGTCGCCGCGCCGCCGAGGGCGGAGGCGAGGGCGAAGCCCAGCAGGCCGATGGTGAAGACGCGCTTGCGGCCGAAGAGGTCGCCCAACCGTCCGCCGAGCAGCAGTAGGCCGCCGAAGGCGAGCGTGTAGGCGGTGATCACCCATTGCCGGTCGGCGTCGGAGATGCCCAGGTCGCGCTGGGCGGACGGCAGTGCGATGTTCACGATGGTGATGTCGAGGACGATCATGAGCTGGGCGACGGCGATGACGGCCAGCGCCCACCAGCGTCGGCTGTCCGCGTGCTCATGACCGGTGGCGGGTTGCGCAGTCACTGGTCGAACCTTCCGGAGTCGGGCGGAGAGGTCACGCAGTCGCCTTCCAGCCAATACCCCGGCCCGACGCCATGGCAAGGAAAAATCTTGCCAAATCAGACATTTGGGACAAAAAAACCAGGGCCCTGGGACTTCGGGACGAGCCCCCCAGGACCCCGGCGCGAACCCCGGTCCGGTACCGCCGACTAGAGCGCCGAGAGCTCCTCGACCAGGTCGTCCAGACCCAGCGAGCCCTGCGAGAGCGCCGCCATGTGCCAGGCCTTGAGGTCGAACTCCTCGCCGCGCGCCTCGTGCGCCGCCCGCGCCGCCGCCCGGCCGCGCAGCCAGGCGCGCTCGCCGAGCTTGTAGCCGATCGCCTGGCCGGGCATGCCCAGGTAGCGGACCAGCTCGCTGTCCAGGAAGTCGTCGGACAGGCCGCAGTACTGCCCGAAGAACTCGCGGGCGTGCTCCGGGCTCACCGGCTCGCCCGGCTTGTACGGGGAGTCCGCCGGGAAGGCCAGGCCCGCGTGCATGCCGATGTCGACGATGACCCGCAGCGCCCGCATCATCTGCGCGTTGAGGTAGCCGAGGCGCTGGCCCGGGTCGGTGAGGTAGCCGAGCTCGTCCATCAGGCGCTCGGCGTACAGCGCCCAGCCCTCCAGGTTGGCGCTGACCCCGCCGAGGCTCACCTGGTAGGTGGAGAGCCGGTCGGCGACGTAGTTCCACTGCGCGAGCTGCAGGTGGTGGCCCGGCACGCCCTCGTGGTACCAGGTCGACACCAGGTCCCAGAGCGGGAAGCGCTCCCGGCCGAGCAGCGGCAGCCAGGTCCGCCCGGGGCGGTTGAAGTCCAGCGACGGCGGGGTGTAGTACGGCGCGGCGGCGCTGCCGGCCGGGGCGATCTTCGACTCGACCCGGGTGACCGGCTCGGCCAGGTCGAAGTGGATGCCCTGGAGGTCCCGGATCGCCTGGTCCATCAGGCCCTGCAGGTGCTCCCGGATGCCCTCGGCGCCCTCGACGGCCGGGCCGTGGGTGCCCAGCCAGGCCATCGCCGCCATCGGGTCGGCGCCCGGGCGGACCTTCTCGGCCTCGGCGCGCATCTGGGCCAGCAGGTCGTGGAACTCGGTCCAGGCCCAGGCGTAGGCCTCGTCCAGGTCCAGGTCGGCGCCGGCCCAGTAGCGGACCCACCGGCGGTAGCGCTCGCGGCCCACCGCGTCCGGGGTGCCGGCGGCGGCCGGGCCGTACACGTCGCGCAGCCAGTCGCGCAGCGCGGCCAGCCCCTCGGCGGCGGCCACCGCGTGCCCGGACAGCTCGGCGCGCAGGCCCTCCGGCGCGTCCTGGACGAACTGGCCGAACCAGCCGCCGGGAACGTCCCCCTCCAGCCACTCACCGATCTGCCCGACCACCGTGGTCACCTGGCGCGGGCCGGACAGCAGGCCGCGCTCGACGCCCTCGGCCAGGGTCTGCCGGTACTGCTCCAGCGCGACCGGGACCTTCGCCAGCCGGCGGCCGACCACCTGCCACTCACCCTCGGTGCCGGTGGCCATCAGCGTGAAGGACTCCCGCAGGTCGTGCACCGGGGAGGCCAGGTTGCGCACCGCGCGGAAGTCCTCCCCCGCGTCGTGGACGGCGAGTTCGGCGCTCAGCCGCTCGCGCAGCAGCCGGGCGCAGCGGCGCTCGGCCTCGTCCTCGGCGGCGCCGGCCCGTTCGGCCTCGTCAAGCTGCGCCAGGGTGCGGCGGGCGAGGTCGGCGATCGCCTCGCGACCGGCCGGGGAGAGGTCGGGCAGCCGCTCGTCCTCGGGGTTGACGCCGAGGTAGACCGCGGTCAGCGGGTCGAGCTCGGCGAGGGCGCGGACGTAGCCGTCCGCGATGCGGCGCGGGGTGCTGCCGTCGGCGGTGATCAGTTTTTCAACCATCCGGACATCATTTCGTGGTGCGGCCCTTTTGCAACCCCTTTGCCACCGGCATCCGTCGGCCCGTACTCGGGGACGGCCCGTGCTCGGGGACGACCCGCGCTCGGCGACGACCGACGCTCGGGGACGGCCCGCGCCCCTCGACGACCGACGCCCGGGGACGACCCGCGAAAATCCGTTCGGCCGGACAGGATCCGATCGGTCGGACGCCCATTACGCTGACGGCCATGGAAGCCCGCCCCACCTCGGCATCCGACCAGGTGCCCGCCCCGGCCGTCCCCGACGCGCGCCCGCGCCGCACCGGCTACCGGCGGCTGCCGGTCCAGCAGCGGCGCGAGCAGCTGATCGCGGTCGCCCTGGAGCTGTTCGCCTGCCGACCGCCCGAGGAGGTGAGCCTGGACGACGTCGCCGAAGCCGCCGGAGCCTCCCGGCCGCTGGTCTACCGCTACTTCGCGGGCGGCAAGCAGCAGTTGTACGAGGCCGCGCTGCGCACCGCGGCCGACGAGCTGACCAGCCGCTTCGCCGTCCCGCTGGCCGGGACGCCGTCCGAGCAGCTGGCGGCCGTGCTGGACGGCTACTTCACCTTCGTCGCCGAGCACGACGCGGGCTACTCGGCGCTGCTGCGCGGCGGCTCGGTGGTGGAGACGGCCCGCACCTCGGCGATCGTGGACGACGTCCGGCGGGCCGCGCTGCGGCGGACGCTGCGCCACCTGGGCGTGCGGGAGGCCGGTCCGCGGCTGACGCTGCTGGTGCGCTCGTGGATCGCGGTGGTCGAGGGCGCGTCGCTGAGCTGGCTGGACGAGGGGCGCGCGCTGCCGGTGGCCGGGCTGCGCGACTGGCTGGTGGACCAGTTCACCGCGATGGCGGCGGCGACGGCGCTGCACGATCCGCAGACGGCGCAGGTGCTGGCGGGGCTGCTCGCGCTGGAGGGCCCGCAGGCGCCGCGGGCGGAGCGGCTGCGCGAGGTGCTGGCGGCGCGGTAGGGCCCGACCCCCGTGCCAAGGGTCGGGGCTGCGCGGGGCTACGCCTTGCCGAGGACCTGGCGCTGGCGGCCGAGGCCGTCGATCTCGATCTCGACGACGTCGCCCGGGGCGAGGAACGGTGTGCCGGGGCGGCCCAGGGTGACCCCGGCCGGGGTGCCGGTGACGATCACGTCGCCGGGCTCCAGCACCATGAACCGGCTGGCGTAGCGGACCAGTTCGAGCACCGGGAAGATCATTTCGGCGGTGCTGCCGTGCTGCCGCTGCTCGCCGTTGACCCAGAGCCGCAGCGACAGGTCCTGCGGGTCCGCCACCTCGTCGGCGGTGACCAGCCAGGGCCCGAGCGGGGTGAAGGTCTCCGCCGACTTGCCCTTGTCCCACTGGCCGCCGCGCTCGAACTGGAAGGCCCGCTCGGTGACGTCGTTGGCGATCGTGTAGCCGGCGATCACCGCGGCCGCCTCGGCGTGCGAGTCCAGGTAGCGGGCGGCACGGCCGATCACCACGGCCAGCTCGGCCTCGTAGTCGGTCTTCTCGCCGCCGCGCGGCACCAGCACCTCGTCGTACGGGCCGACCACCGTGGAGCTCGGCTTGAGGAAGATCACCGGCTCGTCCGGGATCGCGGCCCCGGCCTCGGTCGCGTGGTCGCGGTAGTTGAGCCCGATGCCGACCACCTTGCCCGGCCGGGCCACCGGCGCGCCCACGCGCTGCCCAGCCAGGTCCACCACCGGCAGGACGCCGGCGGCCACGTCCCGGGCCAGCGCGGCCGGGTCCAGCCCGGCCAGGAAGGCCCCGTCGAGGTCACGGGCCCGCCCGGAGAGGTCGTACGCGGTGCCGTCCCCGCCCAGCACGACCGGGCGCTCGGCGCCCGGGGGTCCGACGCGAAGGAGCTTCATCGATCCGTCACCAGCCTTTCGTCGCAGCTCACCGGGGCGGTACGGACACCGCTCCCGAGTCTGGCAACGAGGTATACCAACGCGCGGGGTGGGGGGACCAGACCGTCCCGATGGGCGAAATCCTCCCGATTCCCGTCGCGGTCCGGACCCCGGCTCGGGTGCACGCACGGTTGACACCGGGCCGCCGCCGAGGACGGTCCCCACCCCGCCCTCCCCACCCGGCGGCCGCGAACGGCTTCGCCGGTGGCGAACACCCGCACGCCCAGGGCGAACGCGGGCGTGCCGCGGCGGCGCGGCGCGCAGGATCCGGACCATGGAGATCACCCGGGTACGCGACGAGTTGCACATGATCACCCTGGAGTTCGGCACCGCCTACCTGTGGCGGGACGAACACGGCCTGACCCTGGTCGACACCGGCATCGCCGACTCGGCCGACGCCATCGAGAAGGCCGTCCGCGCCGTCGGGCCGGACCCGGCCGCGCTGCGCCGGATCGTGCTCACCCACCACCACGAGGACCACACCGGCTCGGCCGCCGAACTCGCCCGCCGCTGGGGCGCCGAAGTGGTGGCGCACCGGATCGAGGCGCCGGTGATCCGGCGCGAGCAGCCGGCCGCGCCGCCGGTGCTGAGTCCGTTCGAGCAGCAGCTGTGGGACGACCTGCCGCCGATCCCGCCCGCCGAGCCCTGCCCGGTGCACCGCGAGGTCGAGGACGGGGACGTGCTGGACACCGGCGGCGGCGCGGTGGTCCTGCACGTGCCGGGCCACACCGACGGCAGCATCGCCCTCCACCTGCCCGGGCCCGGCGTGCTGTTCACCGGGGACCTGGTGTCCAACGTCCAGGGCAATCTGCGGCCCGGCGTGTTCCACACCGACCCGGCCCGGGCGCTGGCCTCCTTCCACCGGCTGGCCGCACTGCCGGTGGAGACGGTCGTGTTCGGGCACGGCGACCCGATCGCCGAGGGCGCCTCAGCCGCCCTGCGCGTCGCCGCCGAGGAGCACCCCCAGGCTTAGCGCGCGCGGCAGGCCCGGGCCGAGCCGGGTGACCTCCCGCTGCCAGTGCGCGAGGTCGCGCAGCGCGTCGGCCCGGGCCTGCGGGGCGGCGCCCGGCACCTGCGTCAGCTCGTCCAGCAGGGCGACGGCCGCGCCCGGGCTGCCGTCCCGGGCCAGCCAGAGGGCCAGGTCGTGGCAGGTGCGCAGGGTGCGCGGGTCGGTCGGGCCGCAGATCCGGGCGAAGTCCGGGACGAGACCGGTGAGGATTTCCACCGCCTCGGCCGGCTCGCCCGCCGCGCCGTGCTGCCAGGCCCGGTCGGCCCGCCGGCGCAGCTGCTCCGGGCTGGGGTCGTCCGGGCGCAGCACCCCCGGCCGGACCGCGCGCAGCCGCTCCAGCACCTCGGCGGCGCCGGAGGGCCGGTCCTCGGGCCGCTTGGCAAGCAGTTGGGCGACCAGTTCGGCCACCGCCGGGTCCTTACTGCGCACCCGGGGCGGGACCTCCTCCAGGTGCTTGTACATGTACTCGGCGGCGGAGGTGGCGCGGAACGGCCGCCCGCCGGTGCAGATCTCGTACAGCATGACGCCGAGTGCGTAGAGGTCGGCCCGGCCGTCCACGGTGCCGCCGGACC
The DNA here is from genome assembly GCF_044455625.1 of Kitasatospora sp. NPDC051164. Taxonomy (NCBI): domain Bacteria; kingdom Bacillati; phylum Actinomycetota; class Actinomycetes; order Kitasatosporales; family Streptomycetaceae; genus Kitasatospora; species Kitasatospora sp. NPDC051164. Next base: position 174,824 of record NZ_JBITFB010000003.1, read on the forward strand.
AGCACTCGGGCGCGAGGTACGGGACGGTGCCGATCACGTTGCCGGTGGAGGTGAGCCGGACGGTCTGGGTGACCAGTCGGGCGATGCCGAAGTCCAGGACCTTGGCCCGCTCCCCCTCCGTCACGATCATCACGTTCTCGGGCTTGATGTCCCGGTGGACGATGCCCGAGCGGTGCGCGGCGTCCAGCGCCTTGCAGACGTGCCGCATCCAGCGCAGCGCCTTCGCGTGGTCCGGCAGGCCGTCCTTGAGCACCTCGGACAGTGCCCGGCCGCGGACCAGCTCCATCACCAGGTACGGGATCTTCCCGGAGCCGGCCGCGGTCCACCCGTAGTCGTACACGGTGACGATGTGCGGGTTGTTGAGGCCGCCCGCCGTCTTGGCCTCGCGGACGAACCGGCTGACCGCCTCCCGGTCGGCGGCGTGCTCGGCGAGGAGCACCTTGACCGCGACCTGCCGGTTGATGGTCGTGTCGGTCGCCCGCCAGACCACGCCGAAGCCGCCCCGGCCCAGCCGCTCCTCCAGTCGGAAGCGACCGCCGAGCACCTCGCCCTTGTCCATGTCCTCCCCCAACTCGACCGCGCCCGCTCGGTGTTCACCGTCGGAGGGGTCACCATAGCGGCGGGCGGGGACGAACGGGTGAACGAGCCCGGGCCGGATCTTCCGGATCTCGCTACGGCTGGGGCCCGGGCGGGGTGATCCCGGAGGACCGCACGGCCTCGTTGTCCGGGCTCCGGCGCCTGAGCAGCTGCCCGTACGCTCACTGTCGCCCCGCCGACGGCCGGCTGCTCGAGCCGGCCCCGGGCGGCGCCGGCGGCGTGAGCGTGCGCCGACGGGTCACGGCCCGAAGATCTCCTCCACCAGGTCCTCGTCCGAGACGTGGTCCGGCGCGTCGAACACCACGTCCGCGACGCCCTTCAGGCCGATCCCGCGGTCCAGCGCGTCCATGCAGGCCCGGGCCTCCTCGTCGGTGGCGAAGTCCCAGACCCGCAGCCGCCGCACCAGGGCCAGCGCCTCCATCGGGCTGACCCTCGGCGCCCGGCGCCGGTGCGGGCCGCCCGCGGCCCTACGGCCCGCACCGGCGAGCCGCTGCTGGTAGCCGGCCAGGTCCTGCCAGGCCTGGACGGTACTCGGGTGGTGCTCGCCCAGCACCCGGGCGAGGTCGGGCAGCAGCCCGTGCAGCTCGAGCACGGCGCCCTGCAGGTCGTCCCGGTTGGCCCGGTGCACCGCAAGGTCGTGCCGGGCCTTCAGGACGCGGGTGTCGTGCGGGCCCCAGACGGCGTGCAGATCGGGCAGCAGCCCGCTCAGCAGCCGGATCGCGGTGACCGCCGCGCCGCTCTCGCCGACGCACCACACCAGGTGGTAGCGGGCGCCGAGGGTGTCCGGGTCGAGCGGGCCGAGCGCCGAGCGCATGTCGTCCACCACGCTGGTCAGCAGCCGGATCGCGCCGTCCAGGTCCCCGGCCCGGCTGAGGTACCAGGTGAAGTCCCGCCAGGTGCACAGGGTGTCCCGGTCGCTCGCGCCGAGCGCGGTCACGCACTCCTGGGCGACCGCCTGCAGCTGCATCGCCGACTCCCCGGCCGTCGCCGCCCGGTACGCGGCCGACCGCCGCTCGCGCAGCGCGGCCCGTACCGCGTCGGGCGGCGGCGCGGCAAGCACCGGCGGCGTGGTCAGCGGCGACAGCACCGACGGGGCCGCGCCCGGCACGACGGGCGGTGCGGCGGGCGGGGCGGACGGGGGTGCGGCGGGCGGCGCAACCGGGGGCACGACGGGCGGAGCGGTCGGCACGGGCGGCACCACCGGTCCCACCGCGACCGGCCCCACCGCGACCGGCCCGACCGCGACCGGCTCAGCCACAGGCGCAGCCGCAGCCACGGCCCGGTCCACCACCGTCGGCACCGCCGCCACCGCGCCCGGCACGCCACCCGGCGCCGCGGCCAGTTCCGCCAGCCGCCGCTCGACGGTCCGGGCGTCCGCCGGCCGGTCCGCCGGGTCCTTCGCCAGCAGCTCCGCGACCAGCCCGGCCACCTGCGGCGGCAGCCCGAACTGCGCCGGGTCCAGCGCCGGGGGCGCCTCGTTGAGGTGCTGGTACATCAGCACCGGCGTCGAGTCCCCGCCGAACGGCCTTGCCCCGGTGAAGAGTTCGACCAGTACGCAGCCGAGCGCGTACAGGTCCGCCCGGCCGTCCACCCGGCCGCCGGTCCACCGCTCGGGCGCCATGTACGCCGGGCTGCCGACGATCGTCCCGGTGGTGGTCAGCCCGCCGGCGCCGGCGTCCAGCTGGGCGATGCCGAAGTCCAGCACCTTGAGGTGCCCGGCGTCGGTGATCATCACGTTGTCCGGCTTGATGTCCCGGTGCACCATGCCCGCGTCGTGCGCGGCCGCCAACGCGCCGCTGATCTGCCGCCCCCAGCGCAGGCTGAGCGCGGGTTCGGGCAGCCCCTCGCGCAGCACCTCGGTCAGGGTGCGGCCGGTGAGCAGCTCCATCACCAGGAAGGTGACCTCCCGGTCGCCGACCTCGCACTGGCCGAGGTCGTGCACGGTGACGATGTGCGGGTGCGACAGGTTGCCGGCCGCGCAGGCCTCCCGTACGAACCGCAGGGCCGCCTTCGCCTGGTCCCCGCCGTGGTGCCCGATGACCTTGACCGCCACCGGCCGCCGCATCCGGGTGTCCTGGGCCCGCCACACCACTCCGAACCCGCCCTGACCGAGCTTCTCCACCAGCTCGTACCGGCCGTCCAGGACGTCACCCACGCGCACGCGCCCCTCCCCCATCCGCCATGACGGACAGGACTCTACCGACGCCGTCCACCGCCCCTCCCCCCGCCCACGGCCAGGTGGAAGGATGGACACCGAGCCCCGCGACGGAGCGGCGGCCCCGGCGGTACGGCCGGATCCAGCAGAGCCGAGGAGACCGGTCATGGCCAAGCAGGCCCCGCAGAGCGACCCGGCGCAGGATGCCCCCGAGGTGTCCGCGCCCCAGCACGCGGCCGCCGGGCTGCCCGCCGTCGGCCACAGCCTGCGGATGGCCGCCGAGCAGATGGGCGCCCGCCGCACCCTCGCCACCCTGCTCAAGGTCAACCAGCCGAACGGCTTCGACTGCCCGGGCTGCGCCTGGCCGGAGCCGGACAAGACGCACACCGCCGAGTTCTGCGAGAACGGTGCCAAGGCCGTCGCCGAGGAGGCCACCGAGCGCCGGATCCGCGCCGAGTTCTTCGCCGCCCACCCGGTCGCCGACCTGGCCGAGCGCTCCGGCTACTGGCTCGGCCAGCAGGGCCGGCTCACCCAGCCGATGCTGCTCGACGAGGGCGCCACCCACTACACGCCGGTCTCCTGGGACGACGCCTTCGCGCTGATCGCCGAGGAGCTGCGCGCCCTGGACACCCCGGACGGCGCCGCCTTCTACACCTCCGGCCGCACCAGCAACGAGGCCGCGTTCGCGTACCAGCTGTTCGCCCGCCGACTCGGCACCAACAACCTGCCGGACTGCTCCAACATGTGCCACGAGTCCTCCGGCTCGGCGCTCACCGAGACGCTCGGCGTCGGCAAGGGCAGCGTCAGCCTCAAGGACCTCTACCAGGCCGACCTGATCATCGTGGCCGGCCAGAACCCGGGCACCAACCACCCCCGGATGCTCTCCGCCCTGGAGCGCGCCAAGCGGGCCGGCGCCACCATCGTCAGCGTGAACCCGCTGCCGGAGGCGGGCCTGGAGCGGTTCAAGAACCCGCAGAACGCCCGGGGCCTGGTCGGCCACGGCACCAAGCTGACCGACCTCTTCCTGCAGATCCGCCTCGGCGGCGACCTCGCGCTGTTCCGCGCGCTCAACCGGATCGTCGTGGAGCAGGACGGCGTCGACGATGCCTTCGTCGCCGAACACTGCCACGGCTTCGAGGAGTTCGAGGCCCAGGCCCGGAAGACCGACCGGGACGAGGTGCTCGCCGCGACCGGCCTGCCCTGGGAGCAGATCGAGGAGCTCGGCCGCCTGGTGCTGAGCTCGAAGAAGATCATCGTCTGCTGGGCGATGGGCCTCACCCAGCACAAGCACGCCGTCCCCACCATCCGCGAGGTGGTCAACTTCCTGCTGCTGCGCGGCAACGTCGGCCGTCCCGGCGCCGGGGTCTGCCCGGTGCGCGGGCACAGCAACGTCCAGGGCGACCGGACGATGGGCATCTTCGAGCGCCCGAGCAAGGCCTTCCTCGACGCGCTGGAGAACGAGTTCGGCTTCGAGCCGCCGCGCGAGCACGGCCTCGACTCGGTGGACACCATCCGCGCGATGCGCGACGGCAAGGTCAAGGTCTTCTTTGCGATGGGCGGCAACTTCGTCGCGGCCACCCCGGACACCGAGGTCACCGAGGCCGCGATGCGCCGCTGCCGGCTGACCGTCCACGTCTCCACCAAGCTCAACCGCTCGCACGTGGTCACCGGCGCCCGCGCCCTGATCCTGCCCACCCTCGGCCGCACCGACCGGGACGTCACCGGCGCCGGCGCCCAGTTCGTCAGCGTCGAGGACTCGATGGGCCAGGTCCACGCCTCCCGCGGCGGCCTGCGCCCGCCCGCGCCCGGCCTGCTCTCCGAGACCGCGATCGTCTGCCGCCTCGCCCGCACCGTCCTCGGCCCGCGGGACACCGTGCCGTGGGAGGACTTCGCCACCGACTACGACACCCTGCGCGCCCGGATCGCCCGCGTCGTCCCGGGCTTCACGGACTACAACGAGAAGGTCCGCCGCCCCGGCGGCTTCACCCTTCCGCACGGCCCCCGCGACTCGCGCACCTTCCCCACCGCGACCGGCAAGGCCAACTTCACCGTCAACCCGCTGACCGCCCCCGAGGTCCCGCCGGGCCGTCTCCTCCTGCAGACCCTGCGCTCCCACGACCAGTACAACACCACCATCTACGGCCTCGACGACCGCTACCGCGGCATCAAGGGCGGTCGCCGCGTGGTCCTGGTCAACCCCGCCGACGCCGCCGAACTGGGCCTCACCGAAGGCCAATACGTCGACCTGGTCGGCGAGTGGAAGGACGGCGTCGAACGCCGCGCCCCGCACTTCCGCGTCGTCCACTACCCCGTCGCCCGTGGCGGAGCGGCGGCCTACTACCCGGAGACCAACGTCCTGGTCCCGCTGGACTCCACCGCCGACATCAGCAACACCCCGACCTCCAAGGCCGTCGTCATCCGCTTCGCCCCCGACACCGGCGAGTAACCCCGACGAACGACAGGAAGGCCGCCCCACGTCATCGGACGTCGGGCGGCCTTCCTGTCGGGCTTGTCGGGCAGCCGGGTCAGTGCGTCGGCGTGCCGAGCGGCAGCGTCGCGGTGGCGCTGCCCGGGGCGGAGGCGGTGGCCGAGCCCGTCTTGCTCGGGGTGCCGGTCGGGGTGCCCGTTCCGGTCGGGGCGGGCGTGGCCGGGGTGCCGGTCGGCGTCCCGGTCGGGGTGCCGGTGGGGGTCTGCGTCGGAGTCGGCGTGCCGGTGCCCGACGGCGTCCCCGGGTCGGTCGGGGTGCCGGTCCCGCCCGGGGTGGTCGGCGTGGTCGGTGTGGTCGGTGTGGTGGGCGTGCCGGTGGGCTCGCCCGGGGTGACCGGCGGCGGGGTCGGGCCGCCGGTCGGCGGCGGAGTCGGCGCGGGCTTGGCCGGGCTCGGCGCGATCGGCGTCACGGAGTCCCAGCCGGCCGGCAGGTCGGGCACCTTCCAGACGCCGCCCGCGTCGTCCGCGGCACCGGACGGGTCCGGCCGGACGGCCCCGAGGATCGCCATCGAGCCGATCGGCGACACCTTGATGAACGCCCCCGGCCGCGGCGCCTGCACGATCAGCCCGCCGCCGATGTACATCCCGACGTGCGAGGCGTCCTGGAAGTAGACCACCAGGTCACCGGGCCGCAGCTGGTTCAGCGGCACGTGCGGCAGCTGCGCCCACTGCTCCTGGCTGGTGCGCGGGATCGGCTTCCCGGCGTGCAGCCAGGCCTGCGAGGTGAGGCCGGAGCAGTCGAAGGAGTCCGGTCCGATGCCGCCCCACAGGTACGGCTTGCCGACCTGCGCCAGCGCGAAGGCCACCGCTGCGCGCCCCTGCTGCGAGGGGGTGCGCTCTCCCTTGCCGAGGGCTCCGGAGGCGAGGAAGGCGAGCTGCGCTTCGTCGGCCTTCGCCTTCTCCAGCTGCTCCAGCTCGGTCCGCTGCGCGCCGGTCAGCGAGGAGACCACCTGCTCGACCGAGGCGAGGTCGGCGGCCACCTTGGCCTTGGCGGCGTCCTGCTGGGCGACCAGGGTCTGGGAGGTCTTGAGCGCTTCCTCGGTCTGCTTCTTCAGCCCGTCGAGCGCGTCCCGGTCGCTCTTGAGCCGGTCCAGGAACTCCGACTGCGAGCGGCTGGCGGTGGCGAGCAACTCGGCGATGGTGACGGCCTCGTACGGGTCCTTGGCGAGCAGCAGTTCGGCGTACGCGGAGCTGGCGCCGTTGCGGTACTGCGCGGCGGCGAGCTGGGAGGCGAGGTCGGTGCCGGCGTCGACCTGGGTCTGCTGGCGGTCCAACCGGCCCTGCAGGTCGGTGAGCGCGGCCTGCTGTTCGGCGATCTTGGCCACCGTGCCGTTGTACTGCTCGGTGGCGGCCTCGGCGCTCTGGTAGAGCGTGTGCAGCTGGTCGAGCAGCGGGCCGAGGGTGGCCTTGGCGGCGGCGAGCGGGTCGGAGCCGGCGACGACCGTGCCGCTCCCCGGGTCGGGTGCCGCCCAGGCGGCGCCGGCGGCGGCGGGCAGGGCGAGTGCGGCTGCCGCGAGGACGGCTCCGCAGCGCAGGGCTGCCCGCACCCAGGGGCGTACGCCTGCCGTCTCCGTTCGCTGTACAGCCCCGCCCATGGGTTGGTCCTCCCCGCCCCGCGCCCTGTCCCGGCCTCCCGGATCCCGCAGATCCTCCCACGGGTTACTCGTCGGAAACAGGGCGCACGCGGACTGGGAGGTTAATTCTCGATTGATGTGTGAGACAGCTCTCAGCAAACCCGGTCGAACCGGGGTGTTCTTCGCCAATGCCCAGTTCAGCGGGGCCGAAGTCACCCTGCAGAAAGCTTCTGATCACCATCAGTCAACCATCGGAACCACGAGTCCCGGCTCAGTTAACCTTCCGTTTACCAAGTAGACCTACGGTCGCGAACGTCACCAACGTCCGTGCGACAACTACGACGATTGTTTGGGTATGGAACACATCTCGTTCCTGGTAGCCGTTGTGATCATCACGGCGCTCGCCTTCGACTTCACCAACGGGTTCCACGACACCGCCAACGCGGCCGCCACCGCGATCGCGACCGGGGCCCTTCGTCCGAAGGTCGCGGTCACCATCGCGGCCGTGCTCAACTTCGCGGGCGCGTTCCTGTCCGTGAAGGTCGCCACCACCATCTCCGGCGGCATCGTCAACGAGAAGGCCGGGGTCCACCCCGAGATCATCTTCGCCGCACTGGCCGGAGCGATCCTGTGGAACCTGCTGACCTGGCTGCGCGGCCTGCCGTCCAGTTCCTCGCACGCGTTGTACGGCGGCCTGATCGGCGCCACGATCGTCGGCGTCGGCATGAACGGCGTCAACTTCGACACCGTGGTCACCAAGATCATCATCCCGGCGGTCGCCTCCCCGTTCGTCGCCGGCCTGGCCTCCTGGGGCGCCACCAAGCTGGCCTACGCGATCACCCGCAAGGGCAACGCCGCGGCCACCGAGAAGGGCTTCAAGACTGGCCAGATCTTCTCGTCCTCGCTGATCTCGCTGGCGCACGGCACCAATGACGCCCAGAAGACGATGGGCATCATCACCCTGACCCTGGTCTCGGTCGGCGCCCTGCCGCACGGCGCGCTGCCCCCGACCTGGGTGATCGTCTCCGCGGGTGCCGCGATCGCGCTCGGCACCTACATGGGCGGCTGGCGGATCATCCGCTCGATGGGCAAGGGCCTGGCCGACATCCGGCCGCCGCAGGGCTTCGCCTCCGAGTCGGCCGCCGCGACCGTCATCCTGACGTCCTCGCACATGGGCTTCGGCCTCTCCACCACCCAGGTCTGCTCCGGCGGCATCATGGGCGCCGGCCTCGGCGGCCCGAAGGGCGAGCTGCGCTGGAGCATGGTCCGCCGCATGGTCTACACCTGGGGCCTGACCCTGCCGGCCGCCGGCCTGGTCTCCGGCGGCGCGGCCCTGCTGGCCCGTCAGGGCAGCTGGGGCGTCGCCGTGGTCGGCGCCGCGCTGGTGGCCGGCTCGGGCGCGATGTGGCTGCTCTCCCGCCGCCAGCCGGTCGGCGCGGACAACGTCAACGACGTCACGCCGGTCGAGGTCCCCACCGTGGCGACCACGAACGTCCCCACCCCCGCCTCGACCACGGTCGCGGCCTGAGCGCCGCCGGCTGAGGAGCACTCACCATGCACATCAAGTGGAACGCCCTGGCCCAGACCGCCGGTTTCAGCTTCGGCATCACCGTCGCCGTGGTCGCCGTCTTCGCGCTCGGCATCCTGGCGCTGTCCCGCCGCGAGGCCGCGCTGAGCACCGCCCGTGACGGCGGCGCCCCGGCCTCGGGCGGCGGCAAGCTGGCCCTGGCCGGCGCGTACGCCTGCTTCGCGGTCTGCGCCGCGGCCGTCGGCTACGGACTGATGCTGATCGCCGGCCACTAGCGGCCGTACGAAGCCCGACGCAACGGGCCGGGGAGTGCCTGCGCACTCCCCGGCCCGTTCGCGTATCCCGGCTGCCGGTCGGCTGTCCCGCCGCAGGTCCTCCTGGCCGGTCAGTTCTCCTGGGTGGTCTTCAGCACGGTCTCCCGGATGAACAGCACGGTGACGAAGGCCAGTGCCGCGAAGGGGGCGGCCCACAGGAAGACGGTTCCGACGCCGTGGCCGAAGGCGTCCGTGACCAGCGGGACGATCGGGGCCGGCAGCTTGTGCAGGTCCGGGATGCCGCCACCGGCCGCCGCGTGTCCGGCAGGGATGTGCGCGGCGGCCAGGTTCTCCGCCAGGTAGTGGCCGACCTTGTTCGTCATCAGCGCGCCCAGCGCGGAGACGCCCATCGCGCCGCCCATGGTGCGGAAGAAGGTGACCACCGAGCTGGCCGCGCCGAGTTCGTGCCGGGGCACCGTGTTCTGCACCGCGAGCACCAGGTTCTGGCTGGTCAGGCCGAGGCCGACGCCGGTGATCGCCATGTAGACGGAGAGCAGCACGTAGTCGGTGTCGGCCCGGGCGGTGCCGAGCAGGCCGAAGCCGACCGCGAGCAGCGCGGTGCCGGCGACCAGGTAGGCCTTCCACTTGCCGTACTTGGTGATGAGCCGGCCGGCCACGGCGGAGGAGACCGCCAGGCCGAGGATCATCGGCAGGGTCATCAGGCCGGCCATGGTCGGGGACTTGGCGCGGGCCAGCTGGAAGTACTGGCTGAGGAAGGTGGTCGCGCCGTACATCCCGACGCCGACCAGCACGCTGGCGATGGCGGCCAGGGTGACGGTGCGGTACCTGAAGAGGTCCGGCGGGATGATCGGCTCGGCGGCGCGGCGCTCGACCACGATGGCCAGCGCGCCCAGCAGCAGGCCGCCGCCGACCATGGCCGCGGTCTGCCAGGACAGCCAGGCGTAGTTCTTGCCGGCCAGCGTGATCCAGATCATCAGGAGGCTGACCGCGGCGGTGATGACCAGCGCGCCGAGGTAGTCGATCTTCGCCTTGCGCTTGACCACCGGCAGCTTGAGGGTGCGCTGGACCACCAGGATCGCGGCCAGCGCGAACGGGATGCCGACGTAGAAGCACCAGCGCCAGCCCAGCCAGGAGGTGTCCACGATGACGCCGCCGATCAGCGGGCCGCCGATGGTGGCGAGCGCGAAGACCGCGCCGAAGTAGCCGCTGTACCGGCCGCGCTCGCGCGGCGGGACCATCGCGGCCAGGCAGATCTGGCCCAGCGCAACAACACCGCCGGCGCCGACGCCCTGCAGCGCGCGGCAGGCGATCAGTTCACCGGTGTTCTGCGAGAGCCCGGCCAGCGCGGAGGTCGCGATGTAGATCAGCAGGGCGATCTGCAGCAGCAGCTTCTTGCTGGCGAGGTCGGAGAGCTTGCCCCAGATCGGTGTGGAGGCGGTGAGGGTGAGCAGGGCCGCGGTGATCACCCAGGTGTAGGCGGACTGGCCGCCGTGCAGGTCGGCCAGGATGTGCGGCAGGGCGTTGGAGACGACGGTCGAGGAGAGCACGGCCACGAAGAGGCCGAGCAGCAGGCCGGAGAGCGCCTCCATCACCTGCCGGTGGGTCATCTGTTGGTTGTCGGCGGCGGCGGCGGTGCCGCTCGCGGCCTCGGTGGTCACGGTCATCTGGGTCCTTCGGCGCAGGCGTGCGGGATACGCGCATCATGAAACTTCGTTGCCTTAAGCAACCATAGGCCTAAATGGTTGAATTAGGCAACTTTCTTCAAGGCCGAGTAAAGGCCCGCACCGCGGGCCCCGGTCACACCCTCGCAGCCGCCCGGCTCAGCGGACACCCGGCTCAGCGGGCACCCGGCTCAATCGGCCGTCGGCTCCCCCAGGACGTCGTTGAAGCGGTGCAGCAGTTCCCCGAAGCGGACCACGTCCTCCGGCGACCAGCCGCCCATCACCTCGCGCACCCGTCGCATCCGGACGTCCCGGGCGGCCAGGAAGCGCCGTCGCCCGTCCTCGGTCAGCGACACCAGCGCGGCCCGGCGGTCCAGCGGGTCCGCCTCCCGGGCCACCAGGCCGAGTTCCTCCAACGCGCGGATCTGCCGGCTCACCGTCGCCTTGCCCACCGCGAAGTGCACGCCGACGTCGGTCACCCGGACCCGGCCGGCCTGCTCGATGTAGCCGAGCATGCTGTACGCCATGCCCTCCAGTCCGGGGTGCACCCGGCGTGAGAGTTCAGCCACTCCGGCCCGGCCCCGCCGGAACATCAGCGCGACCTCGCGCTCCACCGCCACCAGGGCTTCCTCGTCGCTCACCGCGCCAGTATCGCCCAGCGGCACCGGCCGGATTCGGCACGGGAGGTACGACAACCCAACTACTTCATGGTATGAAGTATTGGTTCTGGAAGATCCGTTTTTCCCCGATACGCAAGGAGATGTGGATGGCAGCCCCAGGGCAGGGTTTCGTCGCCGAACTGAAGAGCGCGGTCACCCCGCGCGCGGCACTGCTCGTGATCGGAGTGCTGCTGCTCCAGCTCGGCTTCATCACCTCCTACATCGGGGCGCTGCACAAGCCCGCCCCGCACAACCTCTCCATCGCGGTGGTCGCCCCGCCGCAGGTCGCCCCCAAGCTGATCGGGGCACTGGAGGGGGTCCCGAACGACGCCGTCAAGGCCGTCACCGCGCCGGACGCCGAGACCGCGACCGCGCAGATCAAGGACCAGAAGATCTACGCCGCGTGGGTCGTGAACCCGAACGGCACCGAGGACACCCTGCTGGTCGGCGGCGCCCGCGGTCCGTCCGCGGCCAAGGCCGCCGAGAGCATCACCACCGCGATCGACCAGACCCAGGGCCGTACGGTCAAGGTCCAGGACGTCGTGCCGCTCGCCAAGGGCGACACCAACGGCCTCTCCTCTTTCTACCTGGTGATCGGCTGGTGCGTCGGCGGCTACCTGGTCGCCTCGATCCTCGGCATCAGCGCCGGCTCCAAGCCGGCCAACGCGAACCGCCTGCTGATCCGCCTGGGCGTCCTGGCGCTCTACTCGATCGCGGCCGGCATCGGCGGCACGGTCATCGCCGGACCGGTGCTGGACGCGCTGCCCGGCTCGATCCTCGCCCTGTCCGCCATCGGCGCCCTGGTGGTCTTCTCGGTCGGCGCCTTCACCATGGCGCTGCAGTGCCTGTTCGGGATCATCGGCATCGGCCTCGCGGTGCTGGTCTTCGTCGTCCTGGGCAACCCGAGCGCGGGCGGCGTCTACCCGGCACCGATGATGCCGCCGTTCTGGCGGGCCATCGGCTCGGTGATCCCGAACGGCGCCGGCACCGGCGCCACCAAGTCGATCGCCTACTTCGACTCGACCAACCTGGGGATGCCGATCCTGGTCCTGGTGCTCTGGGCGCTGGTCGGCATCGGCATCGCCTTCCTGGCCGTCCTGCGCGGCCCCCGCGCCGAGCAGCGCGAGCCTGCCGCCGCGGAGGCCTGACGCCACCGAGGCCCGGTCCTCCCCCACCGCACCGAGCCCCCGGCCCCACCGGCCGGGGGCTCGGCCCGTTCCGGCACCGGGGCTCCGGGCACCGGGCACCGGGGCGCGGCCCGTTCCGGGCGAGGTGGTCCCAGCCGGGGGTCAGTCGCCCGCGAGCAGCCCCGGGTCGGCGACGATGGCGCGGACGACGCGCACCGCCGCGCCCAGCAGCGGGCCGCGGCGGCCCAGCCGGGAGACGGTCAGCCGGTCCTCGGCCCACGGCCGAACGGTGACCCGGGCAACCAGTTCGGCGCGCATGGCGGGAAGCAGCCAGGGTGCCAGCCGGGCGTAGCCGCCGCCCAGCACGACCTCGGCCGGGTCCAGCAGGTTGACCGCGCCGGCGGCCGCGATACCGAGCGCCGACCCGGCGCCGGCCAGGGCCGCGCGGACCGGTTCCTCGCCGGCCTCGGCGCGGTCGGCGAGCAGCGTCACCCAGTCGCCCCGGGCGCCGGTCAGGCCGGCCGCCCGCAGCACCGCCGCCTCGCCCGCGTACTGCTCCAGGCAGCCGTGCGCCCCGCAGGCGCAGCGGCGGCCCGCGGGGTGGACCGGCACATGGCCGAACTCGCCCGCGTGGCCGCGCGCGCCGCGCAGCAGGCGCCCGCCGACAATGATCGCCGCGCCGACCCCGGCCTCGGCGGAGACGTACAGGAAGTCCTCCGCCCCGTCGCCCAGCCAGTGCTCGGCCAGTCCGCCGAGGTTGGCCTCGTTGTCGGCCTCGACCGGCAGCTCGGCCAGGCCGTCGGCGGCCGGTCGCAGCGCGGCGCGCAGTTCGGCGGCCAGCGGGACGACCTGCCAGCCCAGGTTGGCGGCCCGCTGCAGCACCGCGCCGGATTCGCCGACCAGGCCGGGGACGGCCAGGGTGAGTCCGGCCGGGCGCAGGCCCGCCTCGGTGACGGCCGAGCGCAGCAGCCGGGCGAGGTCGGCCATGACGGCGGCGGGTGCCCGGCCGTGGTTGGAGATCTCCTGACGCCGAACGGCGCGGACCTCCCCGCGCAGGTCGACCACGCAGGCGCCCAGGTGCCGGACGCCGATCTCGGCGCCGAGGCCGCCGGGCCCGAGCGGGTTGAGTCCGAGCGCGGTGCCGGGGCGGCCGACCTTGCCGCTGGGTGCGGCGGGGCCCTCCTCGACCACCAGGCCGCCGGCGATCAGCTGTTCGGCGAGCGAGGAGACCGCGGCCCTGGTCAGTCCGGTCTCGGCGGCCACTTCGGCGCGCGAGCGCGGGCCGCTCGCGATCACTCCGAGCACCAGGGCCAGGTTGGCCCGGCGCATGCCCTGCTGGCTGGCGGGCCCGGTCCGGATACCGTCCGGTTCGTGCATCAGGCTCACCTCGCCCCTTACGGCACATCCCGTGGCATCTCGGGTGCAGCGTAACCGGCTTCCGGGGGCACCGCCCTCACCAGAGCGGCCTCGGCCCCGGGGTGCTCGGCGGGGTGCTCGGCGAGCCGGGTGAAGACCCACCGCTGCATCGCCCAGAAGCGGAACAGCATCGCGACGAAGGTGCCGACGACCATGCCGCTGAGGAAGTCCGCGACCTCCTGGGCGAAGGAGCTGATGTACGGCTCGCGCAGGTCCAGGACGTAGCGGGAGATCGCCAGCGGTACGTCGTTGACGCCGATCGCCACCACGCTGACCAGGAAGAACAGCAGGGCCTCACGCTGCCGGCCGCCGGCCCGGAAGGCCCAGCTGCGGTTCAGCACGTACGAGACGACGGTGGCGATCACGGTCGCGATGGTCAGCGCGATCACCGGCTTGTGCTGCAGCACGGTGAACTTGAGCTGGAGGTTGATCGCCATGGTGAGCACGAAGCAGGAGCCCCCGACCAGCAGGAACTTCATCAGTCGGCGGTGCCGCACCAGGAAGGGGCGCAGCCGGTCCGGCACCCGGGCCAGCGCGCGCTGCGTGGGGGACGGCATCTCCGCAGTCTCGCACGCGGAGATGCCGTCGGCCCCTCGGGCCAGCGGTTCGCCGATCAGACGGCGACCAGCACCTCGGCCGGCTCCAGCGCCAGCTTCAGCACCTCGCGGACATCCGCCACCGGGTGGACGGTGAGCCGCTCCAGCACCTCGGCCGGGACGTCGTCCAGGTCGGCCTCGTTGCGCTTGGGGATGATCACCGTGGTGACCCCGGCTCGGTCGGCGGCTAGCAGCTTCTGCTTCACCCCGCCGATCGGCAGCACCCGCCCGGTCAGCGACACCTCGCCGGTCATCGCCACGTCGGTGCGCACCTTGCGGCCGGAGAGCAGCGAGGCCAGCGCCGTGGTCATGGTGATGCCGGCGCTCGGCCCGTCCTTGGGGACGGCTCCGGCCGGGACGTGCAGGTGCACGCCGCGGTCGCGCAGCGAGGTGACCGGCAGTTCCAGCTCGGCGCCGCGCGAGCGCAGGAAGGAGAGCGCGATGTGCGCGGACTCCTTCATCACGTCGCCCAGCTGCCCGGTGAGGGTCAGCCCGGTGCCGCCGGTCTCGGCGTCGGCCAGCGAGGCCTCGATGTAGAGGACGTCGCCGCCGGCGCCGGTCACCGCGAGGCCGGTGGCCACGCCAGGGACGGCGGTGCGGCGCTCGGCCGGTTCCTGGGCGGACTCCGGCACGTGGTGCGGGCGGCCGATCAGGGCGCGCAGGTCCGCGGCGCCGACCGTGGCGGGCAGCTCGCGCTCGCCGAGCTCGGCCTGTGCGGCGATCTTGCGCAGCACCCGGGCGATCGAACGCTCCAGGGTCCGGACGCCGGCCTCGCGGGTGTACTCCCCGGCGAGCTTGCGCAGCGCGGTCTCGTCCACGCTGACCTGCTCGCCGCCGAGGCCGGCCTTCTCCAGCTGGCGCGGGAGCAGGTGGTCGCGGGCGATGACGACCTTCTCGTCCTCGGTGTAGCCGTCCAGCCGGACCAGCTCCATCCGGTCGAGCAGCGGCTCGGGGATGGCTTCCAGCACGTTGGCGGTGGCGAGGAAGACGACGTCGGAGAGGTCGAGCTCGACCTCCAGGTAGTGGTCCCGGAAGGTGTGGTTCTGCGCCGGGTCCAGCACCTCCAGCAGGGCGGCGGCCGGGTCGCCGCGGTAGTCGGAGCCGACCTTGTCGATCTCGTCGAGCAGGACGACCGGGTTCATCGAGCCGGCCTCCTTGATCGCCCGCACCACCCGGCCGGGCAGCGCGCCGACGTAGGTGCGCCGGTGGCCGCGGATCTCGGCCTCGTCCCGGACGCCGCCGAGCGCGACCCGGACGAACGAGCGGCCCATGGCGCGGGCCACCGACTCGCCGAGCGAGGTCTTGCCGACGCCGGGCGGGCCGACCAGCGCGAGCACCGCGCCTCCTCGGCGGCCGCCGATCAGGCCGAGCCCCTGGTCTGCCCGGCGCTTGCGGACGGCGAGGTACTCGACGATGCGCTCCTTCACGTCGGCCAGGCCGGCGTGGTCGGCGTCCAGCACCGCGCGGGCGCCGGCGATGTCGTAGGCGTCCTCGCTCCGCTCGTTCCAGGGCAGTTCCAGGACGGTGTCCAGCCAGGTGCGGATCCAGGAGCCCTCGGGGGACTGGTCGGACGCGCGCTCCAGCTTGTCGACCTCCTTGAGCGCGGCCTCGCGGACCTTCTCGGGCAGGTCGGCGGTCTCGACCCGGGCGCGGTAGTCGCCCTCCTCGTCGGCCGCTTCGCCGTTCAGCTCGGCCAGCTCCTTGCGGACGGCGTCCAGCTGGCGGCGGAGCAGGAACTCCTTCTGCTGCTTGGCCACGCCCTCCTCGACGTCCTTGCGGATGGTGTCGTTGACCTCCTCCTCGGCGAGGTGGTCGCGCAGCAGGGTCAGCGCGTACTCCAGGCGGGCGACCTGGTCGGCCTCCAGCAGCACCTTGAGCTTCTGCTCGGCGGTGGCGAAGGACGCGTAGCCGATGTTGTCGGCGAGTTCGCCGACGCCTTCGATCTGCGCCACCCGGTCCACGATCTGCCAGGCGCCGCGCTTGCGCAGCCACTGGGTGGACAGCGCCTTGTACTCCTTGACCAGCTCGGCGGCCCGGCCGGCCACCGGGGTGCCCACCGAGGACTCCCGGAACGGCGTGGTCTCCACCCAGAGGGCGGCGCCGGGGCCGGTGGTGCCGACGCCGATCCGGACCCGGCGCACGGCACGCACCAGCGCGGCAGGCTGCCCGATCGTGCCCGGGCCATCGGCCAGCCGGCCGACCTGTTCCACGGTGGCCAGCGTGCCGACCGCCGCGTACGAGCCGTCCACCCGCGGGACCAGCAGGACCTGTGGCTTGGTGCCGCCGGCGGCCGCAGCCCGGGCGGCCTCGACCGCTGCGCGCACCTCGGTGTCCTTCAGGTCCAGCGGGACGACCATGCCCGGCAGGACGACCTCGTCGTCCAGCGGCAGCACGGGCAGGGTGAGCGGAGTGGACGTCGATGCCATGATCTCTCCCCAGTCAGTGAAGTTGAGTCGACCTGACTAAGGCCTGGCGGGCGCCGGATGTTCCCCGGACTTCGTTCGCCGTGAGCGAACACGATCCGGCCGGGAAGGCCCCGCGGACGGGGCCGCAGGCGGCCGTCAAAAGAACGTGAAAAGAGCGCTGAGTGATTCCTGGGAAACCCTCGGCACGCGAAGGGGGCGTCAAGCACGGAGAGCCCGGAGAAACCCGCGGAGCCCGCGGAGCCCGGAGCGGACCTCGGCGCGCGGACGTCGGCGCGCGGACGTCGGCGCGCGGACCTCAGCGCACGGACCTCAGCGCACGGACCTCAGCGCACGGCCCGCACGGGGGCCCCGCCGCGCGCGGGCGCGGGCACGGCGCCGCCGACCGTCGCCGCGGCCGGACGGAGCCGGGGCGGGCGCCGCTCGGTGCGGCGCAGCCAGCGCCACAGCGCCACCCCGGTGAGTACCGCCGCCGGGTGCCCCACCGCGGTGACGACGTCCTTGTCGGAGGCGATCTGCTCGGCGATCATCAGCCCGGCGCCGCCCAGCGCGAGCAGCCGCCCGCGCCAGGAGAGCAGCCCGGCCACCGCACCCAGGCAGGCGAGCACGCCGTAGCTGACCCCGATGTCCAGGTGGTCCATCACCTCGGGCGCCATCCGCCCGGTCTCCACCGCGATGATCACCACGCCCTGGGAGAGCAGGGTGGCCGCGACGTGGCCGATCGCGAAGACCGCCGCCGCCCGGGCGGACCCGACCTTGCGCTCCAGTGGCGCGAGGGTGAACGCGAATCCCCAGAGATAGGGCATCCACACCTCGCCGGCCACCCAGAAACCACTCAGGACCAGGGCACGCAAAGGGTGCTGCAGCAGGTTGTGGCCGTCCGAGCTGGAGGCTTCCTGCAGTCGCTGCACGAGTTCCGGATCGGCGAATTTCGCGAAGGTCGTGGTGGCGCCCACGACCGCGAGGTATCCGAGCGTGAAGGGGTTGCGCCGGGGCGTGGGAACGCGGTCCAGCAGCCATTGGACGGCGCCGGCGCGCAGGCCGAGCCGGAGCATTCCGTACGGCGCTCCCGCGGGCACGCGCCCG
Source organism: Kitasatospora sp. NPDC051164 (assembly GCF_044455625.1). Classification (NCBI taxonomy): domain Bacteria; kingdom Bacillati; phylum Actinomycetota; class Actinomycetes; order Kitasatosporales; family Streptomycetaceae; genus Kitasatospora; species Kitasatospora sp. NPDC051164. Next base: position 192,408 of record NZ_JBITFB010000003.1, read on the forward strand.
TCGGCACCCTGCCGCAGTCCCGCCATGCCGCCTCCGCTCCACACCCGCAGCCACCGGCTCCCGCCCGGTGCCCAACGTACCGGCGCGCACCGCGGATTCCGCCCGGTCGGGTGTTGTCGTGCCCACGGTACGTCGAGGTTCTGGGAGGCACCTGGGAAAAGCCGGTGAAGACCGTCGCCGTAGCGGAGTGCCGGATTCCAGGCATTGGTCCAGACCTTCTCCCGATTAACGCGTCAGTAGGGCCTCTGACCGGCGACTTGATGTCAACTCGACTGCATACGTACCGTTACGCAGTGAAAAATCGCCGGGTAAGGTATCGGCCCGTGCCCACTCGTGCAGTGGGTCCGCGGGCGGCCGGAACGGCCGGCCCACGGGCCGGAAACGTCCGGTCCACCTGCCGGAAAGCATCCGCTGTCCGTACGCTGCGAAGTGCGCGGGAGAAGTGGGCGGCCGACAAGTCCGTCCTCGCCTCCCGATCACGCAACGGGACGGCGGACCCGGCACAGTCCACGACGGAACAAGACTACGAGCGGAGCCCCGCCATCCCCACAGGTGGCCGGCCCGCAGCCCTGGGGGCGGTGGCGTGACCGTGACAGAAATTCAGCAGGACAACCACACCGGCGGCACGGTGAGCAGCCAACGCAGAGTGCTGGTGGTGGAGGACGAGCCGACGATCGCCGAGTCGATCGCGGCCCGACTGGGTGCGGAGGGCTTCAAGGTCGCCGTGGCCCACGACGGTCCCGGCGCGGTCGACGGCTTCCACACCTGGCAGCCGGACCTTGTCGTCCTCGACATCATGCTGCCCGGCTTCGACGGCCTGGAGGTGTGCCGCCGGATCCAGGCCCAACGCCCGGTCCCGGTACTGATGCTGACCGCGCGCGACGACGAGACGGACCTGCTGGTCGGCCTCGGCGTCGGTGCGGACGACTACATGACCAAGCCGTTCTCGATGCGCGAACTGGCCGCCCGGGTCAACGTGCTGCTGCGCCGCGTCGAGCGCGCCCAGCAGGCCGCCCGGACACCCGCGCTCGGCAGCCTGCGCTTCGGTGAACTGGAGATCGACCACGTGCAACGCCGGGTCCGGCTGGCCTCGGGCGACGTCCACCTGACGCCGACCGAGTTCGATCTGCTCGCCTGCCTGGCCGCCCAGCCGCGCGCGGTGCTCACCCGCGAGCAGCTGCTGGCCGAGGTCTGGGACTGGACCGACGCGTCCGGCACCCGCACCGTGGACAGCCACGTCAAGGCACTGCGCCGGAAGATCGGCGCCAGCTGGATCCGCACCGTGCACGGTGTCGGGTACGCACTGGAGGCCCCGCTCTCCTGACGGCGAGCCTCGGGCGACGGGCCACCGGGGGGCCCGTGTCCCGATCGACGCCGTGCCACCACGCGGGGGGACACACGCGGGACCACAGGGACCAATGACCTTTCCACAGCAACGCAACGGGGAATCCGACGGCGCGCGGCCGCAGCCGCTGGCCGTCCGTGCCGCCCGCCGGGTCTGGGCCGACATCCGGCCGCTCGACCCGGTCCGCTCGATCAAGGGCAAACTCGCCCTGCTCGTGATCGTCTCCGTGTTCCTGGCCACCGGGATGGTGGTCGTGGCGATCAGGTCCGAGACCCAGATCCGGATCATCATGGTCTTCTCCATGATCGCCTCGCTGCTCTTCATGCAGTTCCTCGCGCACGGGCTGACCGCCCCCCTGCGCGAGATGACGGACGCCGCCCGCGCGATGGCCTCCGGCGACTACAGCCGCCGGGTCGAGGTGAGCTCGCGCGACGAGATCGGCGAACTGGCGGCCGCCTTCAACGGGATGGCCGCCGACCTGGAGGCCGCCGACCAGCACCGCCGCGAGCTGGTCGCCAACGTCTCGCACGAGCTGCGCACGCCGATCGCCGCGCTGCGCGCCGTCCTGGAGAACGTGGTCGACGGTGTCGTCCAGCCCAATCCGGCGACCCTGGGGGCCGCGCTGGAGCAGACCGAGCGGCTCGGCCGCCTGGTCACCCACCTGCTCGACCTCTCCAAGATCGACGGCGGCGTGGTCGACCTGGACGCCCGCCCCTTCGAGGTGCGCGAGTTCCTGGACGGCGTGCTGCGCGGGGTCACCGTGGACGGCGCGACGGCGGGCGGGGCCTTCTCCCGGCGCGGGGACGTCCGGCTGGCCCTGGAAGTCAGTCCGGCCGGCCTGACCGGCGTGGCGGACCCGGAACGGCTCCACCAGGTGGTCGCCAACCTGGTCGACAACGCCTGCAAGCACTCGCCGCCCGGCGGCACCGTGACGGTGCGCGCGCGCCCCGGCGGCGAGGACGGCGCCCTGCTGCTGGAGGTCCAGGACGAGGGCCCGGGCATCCCCCTGGCCGACCGCACCCGGGTCTTCGAGCGGTTCAGCCGCAGCGGCACCGCGACCGCGTCCGGAGCGGGCGCGGACGGCGGCACCGGCCTGGGCCTGGCCATCGCCCGCTGGGCGGTGGAGCTGCACGGCGGACGGATCGCGGTGGCCGAGTCGCCGAGCGGCTGCCGGATCGAGGTCCGCCTGCCCGGGCAGCGCCAGGACGACGGCCGGGACATTTGTCACAGATCCGACACAGACGCATACGAAGATCGCTAGAGGATTTCCGCAGGTCTTTGTCCGGTTTCATCCGGATATAGACGCAGTTTGGGGCCGATCGCTTCCCTGCAGATACGGCTTTCTAACGCACTTTTTCAGCCAAAGTGCAGGTCAGGACTGTGATCTGGACGACGCCTGGCCCCCGGGGACTGCGCGATCACCGGTCAGGGGCGTAGCCTTAATCCCCGCTGTCCAAACATCCCAAAAGGAAGCGGAAGAGGGCGGTTGCCGCCGTGTCGCCACAGTCCCCTGAAACCCCCAACAGCTCGGCTAGCTCCACAGGCTTCGGCCCCAATGAGTGGCTCGTCGACGAGATCTACCAGCAGTACCTCCAGGACCCGAACTCGGTCGACCGAGCCTGGTGGGACTTTTTCGCCGACTACAAGCCCGGTACCGAGGTGACCCCAGTGACCCAGGCCGCGACCCAGGCCGGCCCCACGCCGACCCCTGCCGCTGCCCCCGCGCCCGCCGCCGCTGCTCCGGCCGCGACCGCCCCCGCCGCACCGGCCGCCCAGGCCGCTCCGGCGCCGGCTGCCGCCCCGCTCGCCGCCGCGCCCGCCGCGCCCCCGGCTCCGAAGGCCGCCGCCCCGGCCGCGGCCGCGCCCGCCGGACCCGAACTGGTCCAGCTGCGCGGCCCGGCGAAGGCCGTCGCCACCAACATGGACGCCTCGCTGGAGGTGCCGACCGCTACCTCGGTCCGCGCCGTGCCGGCGAAGCTGTTGATCGACAACCGCATCGTCATCAACAACCACCTGCAGCGCGCCCGCGGTGGCAAGGTCTCCTTCACCCACCTGATCGGTTACGCCCTGGTCCAGGCCATCAAGGCCGCGCCGGGCATGAACCACAGCTACAAGGTGGAGGACGGCAAGGCCTTCCTGGTCAAGCCGGAGCACGTCAACCTCGGCCTGGCCATCGACCTGGTCAAGCCGAACGGCGACCGCCAGCTCGTCGTCGCGGCCATCAAGAAGGCCGAGACGCTCGACTTCTTCGGCTTCTGGCAGGCCTACGAGGACATCGTCCGCCGGGCCCGCGCCAACAAGCTGACCATGGACGACTTCACCGGCGTCACGGTCTCGCTGACCAACCCCGGCGGCATCGGCACCGTGCACTCCGTGCCGCGCCTGATGCAGAACCAGGGCACCATCGTCGGCGTCGGCGCCATGGAGTACCCGGCCGAGTTCCAGGGCTCCGCCCCGGAGACCCTGTCCCGCCTGGGCGTCTCCAAGATCATGACGCTGACCTCGACCTACGACCACCGCGTCATCCAGGGCGCGGCGTCCGGCGAGTTCCTGCGCGAGATCCACCGTCTGCTGCTCGGCGAGAACGGCTTCTACGACGAGATCTTCGAGTCGCTGCGGATCCCGTACGAGCCGGTCCGCTGGGCCACCGACGTCGCCACCACCCACGACGACGAGGTCAACAAGACCGCGCGCGTCATGGAGCTGATCCACTCCTACCGGGTCCGCGGTCACCTGATGGCCGACACCGACCCGCTGGAGTACAAGCAGCGCAAGCACCCCGACCTGGACGTCACCACGCACGGCCTCACCCTGTGGGACCTGGAGCGCGAGTTCGCGGTCGGTGGCTTCGGCGGCCAGAAGATGATGAAGCTCCGCGACATCCTCGGCCTGCTGCGCAACACGTACTGCCGCACGGTCGGCATCGAGTACATGCACATCCAGGACCCGAAGCAGCGCAAGTGGCTGCAGGACCGCCTGGAGAAGCCGTACTCGAAGCCCGAGCGCGAGGAGCAGCTGCGGATCCTGCGCCGGCTGAACTCGGCCGAGGCGTTCGAGACCTTCCTGCAGACCAAGTACGTCGGGCAGAAGCGCTTCTCGCTGGAGGGCGGTGAGTCGCTGATCGCGCTGCTGGACGCGACCATCGACGCCGCCGCCGAGCACCGCATCGACGAGGCCGTCATCGGGATGGCCCACCGCGGCCGCCTGAACGTGCTGGCCAACATCGTCGGCAAGCCGTACGGCAAGATCTTCGGCGAGTTCGAGGGCAACCTCGACCCGAAGTCGATGCACGGCTCCGGCGACGTCAAGTACCACCTGGGCGCCGAGGGCACCTTCACCGGCCTGGACGGCGAGACCATCAAGGTCTCGCTCGCCGCGAACCCCTCCCACCTGGAGGCCGTGGACCCGGTCGTCGAGGGCATCGCCCGCGCCAAGCAGGACATCCTGGACCAGGGCGGCACCACCTTCCCGGTGCTGCCGATCCAGATCCACGGCGACGCGGCCTTCGCCGGCCAGGGCGTCGTCGCGGAGACCCTGAACATGTCGCAGCTGCGCGGCTACCGCACCGGCGGCACCGTGCACGTCGTGGTGAACAACCAGGTCGGCTTCACCGCCGCCCCGGCGTCCTCGCGCTCCTCGATGTACTGCACCGACGTGGCCCGCATGATCGAGGCCCCGATCTTCCACGTGAACGGCGACGACCCGGAGGCCGTGGTCCGCGTCGCGCGGCTCGCCTTCGAGTTCCGCCAGGAGTTCCACAAGGACGTGGTGATCGACCTCATCTGCTACCGCCGCCGCGGTCACAACGAGGCCGACAACCCGTCGTTCACCCAGCCGCTCATGTACGACCTGATCGACAAGAAGCGCTCGGTGCGCAAGCTGTACACCGAGGGCCTGATCGGTCGCGGCGACATCACCATGGAAGAGGCGGAGCAGGCGCTCCAGGACTTCCAGGGCCAGCTGGAGAAGGTCTTCGCCGAGGTCCGCGACGCGGCCCAGGCGCCGGCCGACGCCACCGCCGGCAAGCCGGTCGCCGACTTCCCGGTCTCCATCCAGACCGGCATCTCCCAGGAGATGGTCAAGCGGATCGCCGCCTCCCAGGTCAACCACCCGGACTGGCTGACGGTCCACCCGCGTCTGCTGCCGCAGCTGCAGCGCCGCGCCGGCTCGGTCGAGGACAACACCATCGACTGGGCGATGGGCGAGACCCTCGCCATCGGCTCGCTGCTCATGGAGGGCCACCCGGTCCGCCTGGCCGGCCAGGACAGCCGCCGTGGCACCTTCGGCCAGCGGCACGCCGTCCTGATCGACCGCAAGACCGGCGAGGACTACACCCCGCTGCAGTACCTCACCGAGGACCAGGCCCGCTACACCGTCTACGACAGCCTGCTGTCGGAGTACGCGGCCATGGGCTTCGAGTACGGCTACTCGCTGACCCGCCCGAACGCGCTGGTCATGTGGGAGGCGCAGTTCGGCGACTTCGTCAACGGCGCGCAGACCATGGTGGACGAGTACATCGCCTCCGCCGAGCAGAAGTGGGGCCAGCACTCCGGCGTCACCCTGCTGCTGCCGCACGGCTACGAGGGCCAGGGCCCGGACCACTCGTCCGCCCGCCCGGAGCGCTTCCTGCAGATGTGCGCGCAGGACAACATGACGGTCGCCATGCCGACCCTGCCGTCGAACTACTTCCACCTGCTGCGCTGGCAGGCGCACAACCCGCACCACAAGCCGCTGGTCGTCTTCACCCCGAAGTCGATGCTGCGTCTGAAGGCCGCGGCGAGTGCGACCGAGGAGTTCCTGTCCGGCTCGTTCCGCCCGGTCATCGGCGACACCACCGTCGACCCGGCGCAGGTCCGCAAGGTGGTCATCACCGCCGGCAAGTTCTACTACGACCTGGAGGCGGCCCGCACCGAGCGCGGCGTCACCGACACCGCGATCGTCCGGGTCGAGCGGCTCTACCCGCTGCCGGTGGCCGAGCTCCAGGAGGAGCTGGCCCGCTACGGCGACAACGTCCAGTTCGTCTGGGCGCAGGAGGAGCCGGACAACCAGGGTGCCTGGCCGTTCATCGCGATGAACCTGGTCGACCACCTGCAGGTCGCCATCGGCCGCAGCGCCGGCGGCTCCCGCCTGCGCCGCGTCGCCCGCACGACGGCCTCGTCCCCGGCGGTCGGCTCGGCCAAGCGGCACATCGCCGAGCAGCAGGCGCTGATCGAAGAGGTCTTCTCGCTCTGACGCCCTGAGGCTCCGGTGCCCTGACGCACCGAAACGAAGCGGCCCCCGCTCTCCCACCCGGGAGAGCGGGGGCCGCTTCGTTTCGGGGAGAACCGTTTCACCGCCGGGCCATGCCAAGGTCCCAGCTCTGCAACCAAACCGGAGCCCCGGTGCACGGGCTCCTGACGGATCGATAGGTTATGCCTCGCCAGTAGGACTCCGGACGCCCGTCATCGCGCCCCGCCGACTCGGCCGTACCGCCTCACCGCTCTCCCAGGGGGATCACCACATGACCGCCGACACGCCTCGGGACGCCGAAAAGCTCCCGCCGGTCTTCCAGCCGCTCCTCCCGGACGACCCCAAGGAGGTCGGCGGCTACCGGCTGTTCGCCCGGCTCGGCGCCGGCGGCATGGGCCGGGTCTACCTGTCGTACACCCCGGGCGGGCGCCCGGTCGCGCTCAAGGTGGTGCGCCCGGAGTTCGCCGAGGACGGCGAGTTCCGCCGCCGCTTCGCCCAGGAGGTCAGCAACGCCCAGCGGATCCACGGGCTCTACACCGCGCAGGTGATCGACTCCGGCGGCCTGGACTCCGACGCCCCCTGGCTGGTCACCGCGTACGTCCCCGGCCCGTCCCTGCAGCAGGTGGTGCGCGAGCACGGCGCGCTGCCGGTACGCACCGTCCTGCTGCTGATGGGCGGCATCGCCGAGGCCCTGCAGGCGATCCACAGCGTCGAGGTGGTCCACCGCGACCTCAAGCCCGCCAACGTGCTGGTCGCCGGCGACGGCCCGCGGGTCATCGACTTCGGCATCGCCCGGGCCGCCGACGCCACCGCGCTGACCGGCACCGGCTACCGGATCGGCTCCCCCGCCTTCATGTCCCCCGAGCAGGCCCAGGGCCGCCCGGTCAGCCCGGCCACCGACGTCTTCGCGCTCGGCGCCCTGGCCGCGTACGTGGCCGGCGGCACCGCGCCGTTCGGCGACGGCCCGGACACCGCGGTGCTCTACCGGGTGGTGCACGAGGAGGCCGACCTGTCGGCCGTCCCCGCGGACCTGCGCGAACTGATCCAGCGCTGCCTGGCGAAGAGCCCGGAGGACCGCCCGAAGCCCGCCGAGATCATCCAGGTCGCCCGCAACCACCCGGAGGTCGGCGGCCAGCTGCGGTTCGGCGACGACTGGCTGCCGCGCCAGGTCAACACCGAGATCACCCGCCGCTCGGACCTGCCCAAGACTCCCCCGACCCCGCTGCCGGCCGCGCCCGCCACCCCGCCGACGCCGGTGCCCGCGATGCCCGCCGCCCCGGCCACTCCCCCGCCGCCGCCCGTCGCGCCGACCCACCCGGCCACCGTCCCGATCCACCCGGCGAACGCCGCGCACCCGCCGCAGCAGCCCGCGACGCCCCCGACGGGCTTCGCGCCGCCGCCGCTCGGCTCGTACGGCGCCCCGCAGCCGCCCACCGAGTCGCCGACCGCCCCGGTGCTGACCTCGCCGCCGACCGTCCACCTGCAGCCGGAGCCGCCGTCCTTCGACACCCCGCCGCCCGGCCCGGTGGTGACCGCCGACCCGGCGCCCGAGCCGGAGCCCAAGCGCAAGGGCGGGGTGTCCTGGAAGGTGCTGCTCACCGTCGCCCTGGTGATGGCGGTCGGCGGCACCGCGGGCGGCGTGGTGCTCATGAAGAAGCTGGACGACGGCAAGAAGAAGGACACCAGCAGCAGCCAGTCCAGCCAGACCAGCCAGTCCGGCCCGAAGCCGGCGCCCAGCCAGAGCGACGGCACCTCCCCCAGCCCGAGCAGCACGTTCACCAACTCGCCGGTGACGGCCGCGCCCTCGAAGTCCGCTCCGGGCACCGTCTCGGCCCCCGCCCGGCCGAACGGCTACTCCCTGATGCTGGACAAGAAGTCGCTGGCGATCCCCGGGGCCGACTACTCCTCCGACTCCTACCGGATCGACCTGGACGCGGGCACCGTGGTGCCGCGCTCCAACGACATCAAGTGGGGCCTGGGCGTGGTCAACGCCGGCGGCGGCAGCGGCAGCAAGGCCAACTCCTTCACCAGCTACGGCGACAACAAGTCGGACTTCGCGGTGATCACCGAGCTGTCCGTCACCGCCGAGCAGTGCGCGGCCGCGATCGACTCCCGGCCGGACACCGACCTCTCGTACAACCGGGTGGCACCCGGCCGCCTGCTCTGCGTCCGCGACCGGGTCACCCACAACATCGCCATCGCGGCGATCGAACAGGCCGACCCGACCACCGGGGCCGCCAAGGTCACCGTCAGCACCTGGCGGGCCAGCTGACCGGTCTATCCTGACCAGGTCAATCCCCATCGGACCGGAGCGAACCGTGTACTTCACCGACCGAGGCATCGAGGAGCTGGCGAACCGGCGCGGCGAGGAGGAGGTCACCTTCGAGTGGCTGGCCGAGCGCCTGCGCGAGTTCGTCGACCTCAACCCGGACTTCGAGATCCCGGTCGAGCGGCTGGCCACCTGGCTGGCCCGGCTCGACGACGAGGACGACGAGTGACCCGGTGACGGCCGTCGAGAGGCCCGGGAGGCAACCGCCTCCCGGGCCTCGCGTGTCTCCGGGCGGTCTTCGCGGGTGTCCTCCCCCGGTGTCCCGTAGGGGAAGCCTCGGGGTCGGATCGGGGTCGGGATCGGGGTCCGGCACACTTGACTCTCCCAGCACGCGATATATCGTCTTTTGCAGGGAACGCGATACATCGCGATCGGCAACGGGAGGCGGCAGAGATGAGCCAGTGGACGATCGAGGGGCCGGGCCGGACCACCTTCGACGAGGAGGTCCGCGCGCTGCACGTACGGATCATCGAGGGCACGGTGAACGTGGTGGCCGCCGAGGGCCCCGCCCGTCTGGAGGTCACCGAGCTGGAGGGTGACCCGCTGCACGTGACCGTGGTGGACGGCGTCCTGACGGTCACCTACAAGGACATCAACAGCTGGGGCGAGTTCGGCGACTGGCTCAAGTCGGTCGGCTCGGTCAAGAGCTTCTTCGGCACCCTCAAGCGCAAGCGGGTCGCCGGCATCACCCTGACCGTCCCGGCGGACGCCGACGTCAAGGTCGGCACCGTCTCCGCCGACGCCACCGTCTCCGGCGTCGCCGGGCACGTCTCGGTGCAGAGCGCCAACGGCGACACCACGCTGGTCGGGCTGACCGGCCGCACCGACGCCAACACCGTCACCGGCGACATCGACGCCCAGGCGGTCGGCGGCCGGCTCCGGGTCAACAGCGTCTCCGGGCAGCTCACCGTGGTCGCCGGCACCGCCGACCGGATCCACGCCAACGCCGTCACCGGCGCCGTCACCCTGGACCTCGACGTCGACGGCGAGGCCGACGTCAAGGTCACCACCGTCAGCGGCCCGGTCGTGCTCCGGATCCCCTCCCGCACCGACGCCAGGGTCGAGGCCGGCTCCACCAGCGGCGACATCTCCAGCAGCTTCGAGCAACTCAAGCTGAGCGGCAGCTGGGGCGCCAAGAAGCTGTCCGGCCAGCTCGGCGAGGGCCGCGGCAGCGTCAACGTCACCACCGTCTCCGGCGCGGTCACCGTGCTGAGCCGCCCCGAGCCCGAGGACGAGGGCCCGGCGAAGGAGCTTCCGGCCGCCCCCGGCAAGCCCGACCTCACCAAGGAGGCATGAGATGACCCCCGTGTTCGGCCACGGCCGGCTCCGGCTCTACCTGCTGAAGCTGCTGGACGAAGCCCCGCGGCACGGCTACGAGGTGATCCGCCTGCTGGAGGAGCGGTTCCAGGGCCTGTACGCCCCCTCGGCCGGGACGGTCTACCCGCGGCTGGCCAAGCTGGAACAGGAGGGCCTGGTCAGCCACAGCACCGAGGGCGGCCGCAAGGTCTACCGGCTCACCGACGCCGGTCGCGCCGAACTCGAAACCCGGCAGACCGAGTTGGAAGAGCTGGAGCTGGAGATCCGGGACTCCGTGGCGCAGCTCGCCGGGGCGATCCGCGAGGACGTCCGGGACAGCGCCAAGGACCTGCGCGAGGAGCTGTGGAAGGCCGCCAAGCAGGCGCCCCGGCCGGACCGCGCCGAGAGCCCGGGCGACCCGTGGGCCGGCCCCTGGGGCGACAACGAGTCCTGGCAGCGCGCCAAGGAGGAGTTCGCCCAGTTCAAGCGGCACGCCAAGGAGCAGGCCAAGCGCGCCCGGGAGCAGGAGAAGGCCGCCAAGGCCAAGGCGAAGGCCGCCGAGGAGGAGGCCCGCCGGCTGCGCGAGCAGGCCAAGGCCTCGCGCACCGCCGCGCAGCAGGAGGCGCTGCGGATCAAGCGCCGGGTCGAGCAGCAGGTGCGCGAGCACGCCGCGAAGGGCGACTGGCCGACCGGGCTGGCCGAGGGCCTGGCCGAGCTGACCAAGGGCCTGTCCGGCCTGGCCGACGCGGCCCGCTGGGGCCACCCGTCGGACGGGCCCGCCCCGTCGGACGAGCGGATCTCCGTGACCCGGATCGACCTGGACAAGGACGCCCCGGACACGGACGAGCGCACCGCCCCGGCCGACCTGCCCTCGTGGGCGCGCACCGACCCGGCCGAGGACCCGGCCCGCGAGCTGGAGCGGCTGCTCGACCGCTTCCGCGACCAGGTCCGCGACGCGGCCCGGGACGGCGGGGTGAGCACGGACAAGCTCGCCGAGGCCCGCTCGGTGCTGGGCTCCGCAGGCGAGCGGCTGAAGCGGCTGCTCGGCTGACGGCCGCAACGGCCGGCGTGCGAAGGATCCGGGCCCGGTGCTCCCGCGAGGAGCATCGGGCCCCTCGCGTCAGGGGTTGAGGACGATCTTGCCGAAGACCTCGCCCTTGGAAAGCCGGGCGAAGCCGTCCCTGGCCTCGCTCAGCGGCAGCACCGAGTCGATCACCGGGCGGACGCCGGTGGTGGCGCAGAGCGCGAGTAGCCCGGCCAGCTCCTCCTTGGTGCCCATGGTCGAGCCGACCACCTTGAGCTCCAGGAAGAAGATCCGGTTCAGCTCGGTGGCGCTCGGGTTGGGGCCCGAGGTGGCACCCGAGATGACGATGGTGCCACCCGGGCGCAGCGACTTCACCGAGTGCGACCAGGTCGCGGCGCCGACGGTCTCCATCACCGCGTCGACCCGCGCGGGCAGCCGGGCGCCGCTCTCGAAGGCCGCGTCGGCGCCGAGTTCGACCGCCCGGCGGCGCTTGGCCTCGTCCCGGCCGGTGACCCAGACCCGCAGGCCGGCCGCCTTGCCGAGGACGATCAGCGCGGTCGCGACGCCGCCGCCCGCCCCCTGCACCAGGACGGTGTCACCGGGCTTGACCCCGGCGTTGGTGAACAGCATCCGGTAGGCCGTCAGCCAGGCGGTGGGCAGGCAGGCGGCCTCCTCGAAGCTCAGCTCGGCGGGCTTGGGCAGCAGGTTCCAGGTGGGGACGGCCACCTGCTGGGCGAAGGTGCCCTGGTAGCGCTCGGTCAGGATGGAGCGCGGCTCGGCGGGGCCCACCCCGTGGCCGGTCTGGCCGATGACCGAGTGGATGACCACCTCGTCGCCGTTCTCGTCGACGCCGGCCGCGTCGCACCCGAGGATCATCGGCAGCTTCTCGGCGGGCAGGCCGACCCCGCGCAGCGACCACAGGTCGTGGTGGTTGAGGCTCGCGGCCTTGACCGTGACCACGCTCCACCCGGGGCGGGCCTGCGGCTCGGGGAGCTCGCCCAACTCCAGTCCGCTGAGCGGGTCGTCGGCATCGATACGTGCGGCGTAGGCAGCAAACATGATCCGGACGATAGCGGCGACGGCCGGGGCCGGGAACCACGCGTAGGTGTGACGCGTGTCCCTGCTGTCACTCCCCCGCTCGCCTCCGGGCGCTCGGATCCACTACCGATGCGCGCCCTTCGGCTCGGGGGGGGGCCGGCCCGGGGGCGCGGGGGAGCGGCCGTCGTGGCGGGCACGCTCCCCCGGGCACCGGTTCAGATCCGGGCGACGCCCTCCGCCCGGGCGGCCTCGGCGACGGCCTTGGTGACCGCCGGCGCGACCCGCTCGTCGAACGGCGAGGGGATGACCTTCTGCGGCGTCAGCTCGTCGGCGACCACGCCGGCCAGCGCCTTGGCGGCGGCCAGCTTCATGCCTTCGGTGATCCGGCTGGCCCGGACCTGGAGGGCGCCGGCGAAGATGCCGGGGAAGGCCAGCACGTTGTTGATCTGGTTCGGGAAGTCGCTGCGGCCGGTGGCTACGACCGCCGCGTACTTGTGCGCGACCTCGGGGTGGATCTCCGGGTTGGGGTTGGCCATCGCGAAGACGAATGCGCCCTCGGCCATGGTGGCGACGACCTCCTCCGGCACGGTGCCGCCGGAGACGCCGATGAACACGTCGGCGCCGGCCAGCGCGTCGGCCAGCGAGCCCTTGAGGCCGGTGCGGTTGGTCCGCGCGGCGATCTCGGCCTTGACGTCGGTGAGGTCGCCGCGGCCCTCGTACACCACGCCCTTGCGGTCGCAGACCGCCACGTCGCCGATGCCGGCCGCCGCCAGCATCTTGGCGATGGCGATGCCGGCCGCGCCGGCGCCGGAGATGACGGCCCGCAGCGAGCCGATCTCGCGGCCGGTCACCTTGGCCGCGTTCCACAGGGCGGCGGTGGTGACGATCGCGGTGCCGTGCTGGTCGTCGTGGAAGACCGGGATGTCCAGGGCCTCCTGGAGCCGGCGCTCGATCTCGAAGCAGCGGGGGGCGGAGATGTCCTCCAGGTTGACGCCGCCGAAGGAGGGCGCCAGCCGGACCACGGTCTCGACGATCTCGTCGACCCCGGTGCAGGCGAGCGCGATCGGCACCGCGTCCACGCCGCCGAACTGCTTGAACAGGATGGCCTTGCCCTCCATCACGGGCAGCGAGGCCTGCGGGCCGATGTCGCCGAGGCCCAGCACCGCGGTGCCGTCGGTGACCACCGCGACGGTGTTGGCCTTCCAGGTGTAGTCGTTGACCAGCTCCGGCTGCTCGGCGATGGCCGTGCAGACGCGGGCGACACCGGGGGTGTAGGCGAGGGACAGGTCGTCCGCGTCGCGCACCGGGACGGTCGCCCGGATCTCCATCTTGCCGCCGCGGTGGAGCGCGAAAACCGCGTCGACCGGATCGTCGGTGTCCTGGGTGCTGCTGATGATCTCCGCTGCCACGATGACCTCTTCGTCATTGTTCTGGCGAGGACGCGTGACCGACGGGCAGGGCGACCCGGCCGAAAACCGGAAACCGGGTGCGCGAAGGCGGACCCGGGGCGGGGTCGGGGCGCTGCCGTCGGGCGGCGCCCTCGGATGAGGGTTTTTATGGGGTCTTGTGTTTGTCGGCGTCAGTACTACCGGGCCGAGCCTAGGTCGGACGAAGGCATCGCACCTATGCCTTTTCGTCCTCGTCACGTGCGGTTCATCGCCGCGCTGTCGCGTCCCAGGGGCCCGGTTTCGGAAGCGCCGGGCTCCGGCGGCGGCAACGGCATGAGCACACGCGCACCCGCAGGAGTGAACGCAGACGCAAGGGGGAGTCGGCACTCCGGATACGGAGTCACGTGAGGACTTCCGGTCCCGAGCACCCCGGGCCTGTCAGGGCCCGGCGGTCTGGTTCGAGCGTCCGGGGGTCACCCGGTACCGCATTCTGACATACCCGCCGCCGGGCCCGGCAGGCCGGGATGGCAGGATCGCTTGTCCGCCATTTCGCGTACACCACCGCGACACCGTGGCGACCGCACGTCCCTCCCACAGGAGCAGCCCTCATGCCTCACCCCCTTCCCGTCCGTCGTCCGGTCCTGGCCGGCGCCGTCCTGGCCACCGCCGGTGCCCTGCTGCTGACCGGTTGCGGAGGCGGCGGGCAGGCCGCCGCGGACGACCCGGTCAAGGACGTCCGCGACAAGCTGCCGAAGGCGCAGCGCTCGGCCGGGGTGCTGCGCATCGGCATGGACGTCAACTACGCGCCGGTGGAGTTCCGCGGCCAGGACGGCAAGCCGACCGGCCTCGACCCGGACCTCGCCACCGCCCTGGGCAAGATCCTCGACGTGCGGATCGAGTTCGTGGACACCACGTTCGACAAGCTGATACCGAACCTGCAGGGCAAGCAGTACGACGTGGCGATGTCGGCGCTCAGCGACATCCGCCAGCGTCGCGACGGCCTGGACGAGACCGGCAAGCAGGTCAACCCGGGCGTGGACTTCGTGGACTACTTCATCGCCGGCAGCTCGATCGTCGTGCCGAAGGGCAACCCCAAGGGGATCAAGACCCTGGACGACCTGTGCGGCAAGACCATCGCCTTCCAGCAGGGCACCACGCAGGACGAGATCGTCACCCGCCAGGTGGCGGTCTGCGCCCGCACCGGCCGCGTGCTGACCACGCACAGGCTGGAAAGCGACGCCAAGGCGCTGGCCGAGGTCGCCTCCGGTGCCGCCGCGGCCGGGCTGAACGACTTCCCGGTGGCCGCCTACGCGGCGAAGACCACCGACGGCGGCAGCCGCTTCGAGGTGACCGGCGGGCAGTCCACCTCCAACCCGTACGGGATCGCGGTGCGCAAGAGCGACACCGACCTGCGCGACGCGGTGGCCAAGGCGGTCGACCAGCTGATCCGCGGCGGCGAGTACGACAAGATCCTCACCAAGTGGGGCGTCAGCGCCGGCGCGGCGCAGAACGCCGTGGTCAACGGGGGCATCTGAGCGGGAGGGCGGCGGGCCTCCGGGGCTGAGCACAGAGGGATCTGCATACTTATGCGCAGGGTGACAGGGGCTCGGAATAAGTCCGAATAGCGGACAGTGCGACCCCTCGTTATCCGATTTTGATCTGGATGAGGGCCACCTGACCGTCATCAGATGGCAGGATTCCCCCCATCTCGGATCGAGCCGACCACTGGTCGAGGCGGTTCGGTCACGTCCACCTCGGCGGAGGGTGGCGGCAGCAGTACTCGTAGAACCCTGGGCGGTCCCAGCGTCCAGGCACTGCAGAACCCGGCCCGCACGTACGACGACTACGACGCACACCCGTACAGCGCCGTACGGCTCGCAACCCCGGTGCGCCGCTCCCGCGGCGCGTCCGCCCGACCTTCTCTCCCAGGAGGAGATCCCCCTCATGACCGCCCGTACCAAGCGCAACCGGCTCTTCGCGGCCGGTGTGGCTGCCGTCTCCGTCTCCCTCGCGCTGACCGGTTGCAGCAGCAGCAAGAGCGAGGGCAGCGGTGCCCCCAACGCCTCCGCGACCGTCAACGAGGTCAAGGCCGACCCCAACCTCGCCGCGCTCGTCCCGGACGACATCAAGGCGGCCGGCAAGCTCGTGGTGGGCGCGGACGCCTCGTACGCGCCTGACGAGTTCAAGGACGACAGCGGCAAGATCATCGGCATGGACGTCGACCTGGCCACCGCCATCGCCACCAAGCTCGGTCTGAAGGCCGAGGTCCAGGACTCCGGCTTCACCGCGATCATCCCCGGCATCCAGTCGAACAAGTTCCAGCTCGGTATGTCGTCCTTCACGGACAACAAGGAGCGCGAGCAGATCGTCGACATGGTCACCTACTTCAACTCCGGCAGCGCTGTCGCGGTGAAGAAGGGCAACCCGGAGAAGATCGACCCGAAGGACCTCTGCGGCAAGAAGGTCGCCGTCCAGACCGGCACCACCCAGGCCGACGAGATCAAGGACACCCGCAACCCGGACTGCGCCAAGGCCGGCAAGCCGGGCGTCCAGAACGACGGCGACAAGTTCGACCTCCAGACGGACGTCACCAACGCCGTGGTCTCCGGCCGTGACCAGGCGATGATGGCCGACTCCCAGGTCGTCGACTACGCGATCAAGCAGTCCGGCGGGCAGCTGGAGAAGGTCGGCGACACCTACGGCGTGGCCCCCTACGGTGTCGCCCTGGCCAAGGGCTCCAAGCTCAGCCCGGCCATCCAGGGTGCCGTCCAGTCGCTGATCGACGACGGCACCTACAAGCAGATCCTCACCAAGTGGGGCGTCGAGGCCGGTGCGATCGACAAGTCGACCGTCAACGGCGCCGTCAGCTGACCCCTCGTACGCTTCATCTCTCCCCCGAGGCCACACCGTGAACTCTTTGGACAAGGGGACGGCGGGACGGGGACGGCCTGAGACCATCAAGGCCGTCCCGGTCCGTCACCCCGGACGCTGGGCGGGCGCCGTCGTCATCGCCCTGCTCGCGGCGATGCTGCTGAGCGCTCTCTTCACCAACCCCGCTTTCAAGTGGGACATCGTCGGTCAGTACCTGTTCCACGACAGCATCCTGCACGGCATGGTCGTGACGCTGGAACTGACCGCGCTCTCCATGCTCATGGGTGTGGTCGGCGGCGTCATCCTCGCGGTGATGCGCCTGTCCCCGAACCCGCTGCTCGCCGGCACCGCCTGGGTCTACATCTGGATCTTCCGCGGCACCCCGGTGCTGGTGCAGCTGGTGTTCTGGAACTTCCTCGGCCTGATCTGGGCCAAGCTGTCGATCGGCATCCCGTGGGGACCGGAGTTCTGGTCCGGGCAGACCAACGTCCTGATCCCGACCTTCGTCGCCGCCCTGCTGGGCCTCGGCCTCAACGAGGCCGCCTACATGGCGGAGATCGTCCGCGGCGGCATCCAGTCGGTGGACGAGGGCCAGAGCGAGGCCGCGCACGCGCTCGGCATGAGCCGGTTCCAGACCATGCGGCGGATCGTCCTGCCGCAGGCCATGCGGGTGATCATCCCGCCGACCGGCAACGAGACCATCTCGATGCTGAAGACCACCTCGCTGGTCTCGGTGATCTCCCTGGAGGAGATCTTCCGGGCCGGCCAGGTCATCTACTCTCGGAACTACCAGAACATCCCGCTGCTGATCGTGGTCAGCCTCTGGTACCTGTTCTTCACCTCGGTGCTGACCATCGGCCAGTACTACATCGAGCGCCACTACGCCCGAGGCTCCAACCGCACCCTCCCGCCCACCCCGCTGCAGCGACTGCGGGGCCTGTTCGCCGGGAAGCCCGCCCCGAAGACGGACGCCGACGTCGTCCCGGGGCTCGAGGGAGGTGGTCACGTATGACCGATCTGACCAAGACCCCCGCCGACGGCGCCGGGTCGGCCGAGCCCATGGTCCGCGCCGAGAACGTGCACAAGTCCTACGGCCTGGTCGAGGTGCTCAAAGGCATCGACCTGGAGGTCAAGCAGGGCGAGGTGTTC
Organism: Kitasatospora sp. NPDC051164; assembly: GCF_044455625.1. Classification (NCBI taxonomy): domain Bacteria; kingdom Bacillati; phylum Actinomycetota; class Actinomycetes; order Kitasatosporales; family Streptomycetaceae; genus Kitasatospora; species Kitasatospora sp. NPDC051164. The sequence goes on from NZ_JBITFB010000003.1 coordinate 210,077, forward strand.
TGCCTGATCGGCCCGTCCGGCTCCGGCAAGTCGACCTTCCTGCGGTGCATCAACCACCTGGAGAAGATCAACGGCGGCCGCCTCTGGGTGGACGGCGAGCTGGTCGGCTACCAGCAGCGGGGCGACAAGCTCCACGAGCTCAAGGACCGCGAGGTCGCCCTCAAGCGGCGCGACATCGGCATGGTCTTCCAGCGCTTCAACCTGTTCCCGCACATGACCGCCATGGAGAACGTCGTCGAGGCGCCGGTCCAGGTCAAGGGCGAGAGCAAGGCGGACGCCCGCGAGCGCGGGATGGCCCTGCTGGAGCGGGTCGGCCTCGCCGACAAGGCGAAGAACTACCCCTCCCAGCTCTCCGGCGGCCAGCAGCAGCGCGTCGCGATCGCCCGCGCGCTGGCCATGAAGCCCAAGCTGATGCTCTTCGACGAGCCCACCTCGGCGCTCGACCCGGAGCTGGTCGGCGATGTCCTCGACGTCATGCGCGGCCTCGCCGAGGAGGGCATGACCATGGTGGTCGTCACCCACGAGATGGGCTTCGCCCGCGAGGTCGGCGACGCGCTGGTGTTCATGGACGGCGGTGTGGTGGTCGAGTCCGGCAACCCCCGTGAGGTCCTCACGAACCCGCAGCACGAGCGCACCAGGGCCTTCCTCTCCAAGGTGCTCTGAACCCCTCCCGTCGGCGCCCGGCAGGCAGCTCCTGCCGGGCGCCGACGTTTTCCCCCTTCGGGTAATAGGCTGGAAGCAGCCAGCCCGTTACCGATCTTCTGGAAGGACCGCCGTGGAGCTCGCCTCGTACGCCGACCTCGCCGTTCGGCTGGTGAACACCGAGGAGCCGGAGCGCGGCACCGACACGCTGACCTCCGTGGAGGCGGTGCGCGCCCTGTTCTCCGACTCCTCCCGGGCCGCCGCGCTCGCCGACGAATCCGACCTGCCCCGGCTGCGGGCGGTCCGGACCCGGCTGCGCGGGGTCTTCGAAGCCGCCGCCGAAGGGGACGAGATCCGGGGCGTCGACCTGCTGAACAGCCTGCTGATGGAGTACCCCGTCAGCCCGCTGATCTCCGGGCACGACTACCTGGACGACGCCGGACGGCCGCGCTGGCACCTGCACCTGGCCGACAACTCGCCGACCGCCACCGCGCACTTCAGCGCGGTCGCCTGCATGGGCCTGGCCGTCCACCTGACCGAACTGGGCGCCGACCGGCTGGGCATCTGCCAGGCCGCGCCCTGCCGCAACGCCTACCTGGACACCTCGACCAACCGCTCCCGCCGCTACTGCTCGGACCGCTGCGCGACCCGGGCCAACGTCGCCGCCTACCGGGCCCGCAAGCGCCAGGAGGCGGAGGCCGCACTGGGCACCGGGGCGTAACAGCCGGGGCCCAACGGTGGGGCGCAGCGGTGGGGCGCGCGGCTAGACCTCCTCCACCCAGACGCCGAGGCGGCGGGCCAGGCCCGGCACCCGGGCCAGCCGCGGGGCGAGCAGCAGCCGCTCCAGCCGGCGGCCCGGCGCCAGCCAGACCGGGCGCGGGCGCAACCGCAGCAGCACCCGGCCGAGCACCAGGTCGTCCGGGACCGCGCCGTAGCTGCGGCTGTCGCTGTCCACCGGGCGGTTGTCGGAGAGCAGCCACCAGCCCCCGGACCGGCGCTCGGCGGCCCGCTTCACCACCAGCAGGTCCTGCTGGAAGGGGTGCCGGAAGAGCACCACCGCCCCCGGCCGGATCGGCGCGCCGTAGCGGACCAGCAGCCGGTCGCCCTCGCGCAGGGTCGGGACCATCGACCGGCCCACCACGTCGACCAGTCCGAACGGCAGCGCGCCGCCCCGGGCCCGGCCCTCCGGTTCCGTGCTCCGTGCCACGACTCCTCCTCCGCGCCGACCGTCCCCAGTCTGCCGTACGGACCGTCACCTGTTCGATGTCCGGATTACCCCGGTTCCGGGTCCGCCTTTTGCCCTAGGCCCACCGCCCGATCGCGAAACCGCGAGGGCGGAAGGGTAATCTCGGGCGCGGGAAGACGATCTAAGGAAGGACTCCCATGTTCTCTCGTCTGTTTGCACCGCGTGCCACCGCTCACGCCCACTGTGACCTGCCCTGCGGCGTGTACGACCCGGCGCAGGCCCGGCTCGAGGCCGAGTCGGTGAAGGCCACCCAGGAGAAGTACCAGGCCAACGAGGACCCGCACTTCCGCGCCCGCGCCATCATCATCAAGGAGCAGCGCGCCGAGGCCGTCAAGCACCACATCTCGGTGCTGTGGAGCGACTACTTCAAGGCCCCGCACTTCGAGAAGTACCCGCAGCTGCACAAGCTGATCAACGACACCCTGAAGGCCGCCTCGGCCACCAAGGCGTCCACCGACCCGGCCACCGGCCAGGCCCTGCTGGACCTGATCGCCGAGGTCGACAAGATCTTCTGGGAGACCAAGCAGGCCTGAGCCTGACGCGTCGCCACCTGACCGCCCCCGTCCGCACCGCCGGACGGGGGCGGTCGTGCGTTCACGTCCGACCCGACCCCGGTAAGGGTTGCTGACCCTAAGTGCCTGTTATGCTGCCGGGGCGTCCGAGGGGGAAGTCCGGTGTGAATCCGGCGCTGACCCGCAACGGTGAGCGCGGCCCGTACCAGCGGTACGGCCGCGCCAGCCCGATCGCCCCCGGCCGCTGACCTCCCGACAACTCGCCGCGGACTGCGAGGGGAACGGCGCCCGGGCACGCCTCCGGCCGGCGCCCGCCCTGGCGCACCCGCGGCCCGAGGCAAGGCGCACCCGTGAACCGCCCACCCGTGAACCTCGCAACCGGCGGCCCGCCCGTCCGCCGCATACCCGCGCTCCCGCTCGCCGTCGGCCTCGCCGCCGCCCTGCTGCTCTCCGTGGTCTGCGGAGTCGCGTTCGGCTCCTCCGGGATCGGACTCCCCCACGTGCTGCGGCTGCTGGGCGCCGGCCTGACGGGCGGTCGGCTGGACGCGGACGAGGCGGCGGCGTACGCCATCGTCTGGGAGATCCGGCTGCCGCGCACCGTCCTGGCCGCCGTGGTCGGCGCCGGGCTGGCCGCCACCGGCGTCGCCGTCCAGGCCCTGGTGCGCAACGCGCTCGCCGACCCCTTCGTCCTCGGCATCTCCTCCGGCGCGGCCGTCGGCGCCAACGCCGTCCTGCTGTTCGGCGCCTTCGCCTCGCTCGGGGTGTGGGCGGTCTCCGCCTCCGCCTTCGGCTCCGCGCTGGCCGCGATGACGCTGGTCTACCTCGCCGCCCGCACCGCGTACGGGCTCACCCCGCTGCGACTGGTGCTCACCGGCACCGCCCTGTCCTACGGCTTCTCCGCCGCCACCACCCTGATAATCTTCGCCGCCGACCGCGGCGAAGCCGCCCGGGCCGCCATGATGTGGCTGCTCGGCAGCCTCGGCGGCGCCACCTGGGGCTCGGTGCCGATCGCCGCCTGCACCGTGCTGGCCGGCCTGGCCTACCTCGCCCGCACCGCCGGCCGGCTGGACGCGCTCGCCATGGGCGACGAGACCTCCGCCTCGCTCGGTGTGGACCCGGACCGGCTGCGCCGCGAGCTGTTCGTGGTGACCGCCGCCGTCACCGGCACGGTGGTCGCGGTCAGCGGGGCGATCGGCTTCGTCGGACTGCTGGTGCCGCACCTCGCGCGGATGCTGGTCGGCGCCGGGCACCACCGGGTGCTGCTGGTCGCGCCGCTCGCCGGGGCCCTGCTGCTGGTCTGGGTGGACATCGCCTCCCGCACCCTGCTGGCGCCCGCCGAACTGCCCGTCGGGGTGTTCACCGCCGTGCTCGGCGTGCCCGCCTTCCTGCTGATGATGCGCCGCCGCGGCCAGGCCTTCGGAGGCCGACGGTGACCGACGCGACCCGCACGACCGACCGGGCCGACGCGGCCGACCTGACGACGGCCCAGGACCTCGACGTCGACACCGTCTCGGTGGAGCTGGCCGGCACCCGGCTGGTCCACGAGGTGAACCTGGCGGCCGCCGCCGGGCAGGTGGTCGGACTGGTCGGTCCCAACGGCAGCGGCAAGTCGACCCTGCTGCGCTGCGTCTACCGGGTGCTGAAGCCGGCCGGCGGGGCCGTCCGGCTGGCCGGCGACGACCTGCACGCGCTCTCCGCCCGCGAGACGGCCCGGCGGGTGTCCGCGCTGACCCAGGAGCACTCTGCCGAGTTCGACTTCACGGTGGCCGAGGTGGTCGCCATGGGCCGGCTGCCGCACCGGCGCGGCCTCGGCGGCCCGACCGACGGGGACCGGGAGCGCTGCGCCGGGGCACTGCGCAAGGTCCGGGCCGGACACCTCGCCGAACGGGGCTTCCTGAGCCTGTCCGGGGGCGAGAAGCAGCGGGTGCTGTTCGCCCGCACGCTGGTCCAGGAGCCGCGGCTGCTGGTGCTCGACGAACCCACCAACCACCTCGACATCGCCCACCAGTTGGAGGTCCTGGCGCTGGCCCGGGAGGCCGGCCCGACGGTGCTCACCGCGCTGCACGACCTCAACCTGGCAGCGAGCCACTGCGACCTGCTGTACGTCCTGCGGGCCGGCCGGATCGTCGCCTCCGGACCGCCCGGCGCGGTGCTCCGGCCCGCCCTGCTGGCCGAGGTGTTCGGCGTTCGGGCCACCCCCGTCCGGCACCCGGAGACCGGCGCCCTCCAGCTGCTGATCGACCGCCTCGACCGCTCCCCCGACGCCTGAACGACCGAAGCCCGGACCCCCGAAGCCCGGAGCCCTCACCGCCGAAGCCTGACCCACCGAAGGAACCACCGTGCGCACCAAGGCCGTTGCCACCGCCGCCCTGCTCGTCCTCGGGCTCACCGCCTGCGGCGCGGAGATCGCCCCGAGGGAGGCCGCCGCCGGCTCCGCCCACTACCCGGTGACCGTGGAGAACTGCGGCGACCGGCTGACCTTCCCGCAGAAGCCCGCCCGGGTGGTCACCAACGACGTCAACATCACCGAGCTGATGCTCTCCCTGGGCCTCGCCGACCGGATGGCCGGCTACGTCATGCCCGACGACAAGGGCAAGATCGACCAGGTGCCCTGGAAGGACGGCTACCAGCAGACCACGTGGCTCTCCAAGCAGCGGCTCACCAAGGAGATCGCGCTGGACGCCAGGGCCGACCTCGTCTTCGCCGGCTGGCACTACGGCTTCGACGAGGGCACCGGCGTCACCCCGCAGGCGTTCAAGGCCCTCGGCATCGACTCGTACGTGCTCAGCGAGTCCTGCCGCAGCGGCAAGGGCGCCGAGCGCGGCGTGATGGACCCGCTGGAGGCGCTCTACACCGACCTGGCCAACCTCGGCGAGATCTTCGACGTCAAGGACCGCGCCGACCGGCTGATCGCCGACTCCAGGGCCCGGATCGCCGCCGTCCCGCAGCCCGGGCACCGCCCGTCCGTCTTCCTGTACGACAGCGGGCAGGACAAGCCGTACACCGCCGGGAGGTTCGCCGCCGCCGACGAGATCATCGCCAAGGCCGGCGGGACCAACATCATGGGCGACCTCGCCGACACCTGGGTCACCGCCGGCTGGGAGAACGTGGTGCGGCGCGACCCGGAGGTGATCGTGATCAACGACTACGCGACCCCGGGCGCCGAGGAGAAGCGGAAGTTCCTCATGTCCTTCCCGCCGCTGGCCGACGTCTCCGCGATCAGGAACGGCCGGATCTTCGTACTGGACTACGTCGACCTGGTGGAGAGCCCGCGCAACCCGGCCGCGATCGCCACCCTGGCCGACTACCTGCGCACCGTACCGGCCCGCTGACCGACCGCCGACCGGTTCGCCGACCGGCCCGGATCCGGCCCGCTCCGGTCCGCGGCGCCGGGCGTACGCTCGAGATACGAGCCGACGGACCCCGACCGGAGGAGCGAGATCATGACCACCATGGCGGCCCCCGCCGCCTTCGACACCCGCGCCCTGCGCGAGGGCATCGAGCGCTGCGACGCCGAGGCCCTCCTGGCGCTCTACGCGGAGGACGCCGAACTGCGCATGGTCGACCGCAAGACCCAGCCCAGCCACCCCCTGGTGATGCACGGCCGGGAGGAGATCGGCGCCATGCTGGGCGACATCTACGGCCGCGAGATGACCCACAAGCTGGAGCAGGTGGTCGTCCAGGACGACCACGTCGCCTTCCTGGAGTCCTGCCGCTATCCGGACGGCGTCCGGGTGCTGATGTCCTCGATGGCCGACCTGCGGGACGGGCGGATCGTCGACCAGACCTCGATCCAGGCCTGGGATGAGACGGGGCCCGAGCAGTAGGCTCGCAGGCATGATCCGCACCGCTGTCGCCACTGACGTCCCCGTCATCCACGCCATGATCCGTGAGCTCGCGGAGTACGAGAAGGCCGCGCACGAGGCGGTGGCCACCGAGGAGCAGCTGCGCGAGGCGCTGTTCGGTGCCGACCCGGCGGTGTTCGGCCTGGTCGCGGAGGACGAGGGCACCGGCGAGCCGGTGGGCTTCGCGCTCTGGTTCCGCAACTTCTCGACCTGGCGCGGCACCCACGGGATCTACCTGGAGGACCTGTACGTCCGCCCGGAGGCGCGTGGCGGCGGCCACGGCAAGGCCCTGCTGCTGGAGCTCGCCCGGATCGCCGTGGAGCGCGGCTACTCCCGGGTGGAGTGGTCGGTGCTGGACTGGAACCAGCCGTCGATCGACTTCTACAAGTCGCTCGGCGCCGTACCGATGGACGAGTGGACCGTGTACCGGCTCACCGACGAGGCGCTCGCCTCCGCCGGCCGCCGCTGAACGGACCGGAACAGTCCGGGAAAGGGTCTGCCACCCTGCGTCGCAATGCCTTACCATCAGTAACTCCCGAACCGGGTGCGGTAGGACAGAGCGATGGCGGACCCGCGAACCGGTGCCCCCTGACAAGGGGTGGCAAGGTGCCCCTTTAGGGGGTGGCCGGCAGGGGTAACAAGCGGGTACCAAGCAAGCACAGTGCGTCACCCAGGAGGCAAGGGTGTCCAAGATCGACAGCGATCTCGGTGTTCAGGATTTCGTGGAGGTCCGGCTCCCCGCGGCGGGGGCCTACCTCTCCGTGCTGCGAACAGCGACGGCCGGGTTGGCGGCCCGGCTGGACTTCACCCTCGACGAGATCGAGGATCTGCGGATCGCGGTCGACGAGGCCTGCGCCATCCTGCTCCAGCAGGCGGTGCCCGGCTCCGTACTGTCCTGCGAATTCCGACTGGTCGGCGACTCGCTGAAGGTGACCGTCGCCGCCCCGACCACCGACGGCAAGGCCCCCGAGCGGGACACCTTCGCCTGGACCGTGCTCTCCGCGCTGGCCGGCGAGGTCGACTCCTCGGTCGGCGAGGACAAGACCGTGTCCATCAGCCTGCACAAGAAGCGCGGCGGGTCCACCGCCCACTGACCGGGCGCCGAACCGCACCGCGCAGACCGAGCAGCACCGAGCAGCACCCGCGCAAGGGCCGTCCACCGCACTCCCTCCGGGGCCCGGCGGGCGGCTCCCGGTACCGCCTCCGGGCGGTACGACCAACGAGACGATTCCGGGGCCCTCGGCCCCGGTGCTCCCGGAACGGAACGGGGGAATGGCCGTGAGTGATCTGGACCGTACCGGCCTCGCGACGGCGGGACCTGCCGTACCGACCCAGGCGAGCGTTCCCGGCCTCGCCGCCAACGACGAAGCGCACCCGAAGGACGCCCACCGGATGAGCCACCCGACCGAGCCGACGTCTGAGCCGACGCCCGACTCCGTACCCCCGCCGGATCCGGCGGACCGGGCGGAGGAGACGGCCGAGGCGGAGCCGCACGCCGCTGCGGTGCCCGCCCAGGGCGCGCACCGCAGCGGCGCCCCGGACCGGGAGGCCGCCCGCGCGCTGTTCGTCCGCCTGTCCGGGCTGCCCGAAGGCTCGCCGGAGCGGGTCGAGCTGCGCAACCAGCTGGTGCGGATGCACATCCCGCTGGTCGAGCACCTGGCCCGGCGCTTCCGCAACCGGGGCGAGCCGCTGGACGACCTCACCCAGGTCGCCACCATCGGCCTGATCAAGTCGGTGGACCGCTTCGACCACGAGCGCGGGGTCGAGTTCTCCACCTACGCGACGCCGACCATCGTCGGGGAGATCAAGCGGCACTTCCGCGACAAGGGCTGGGCGGTGCGCGTCCCTCGCCGCCTGCAGGAGCTGCGGCTGTCGCTCACCACGGCGACCAGCGAGCTCTCCCAGCGACACGGCCGCTCCCCCACGGTGCACGAGCTGGCCGAGCACCTGGGGATCTCCGAGGAGGACGTCCTGGAGGGCCTGGAGTCCGCCAACGCGTACTCCACGCTGTCCCTGGACGTGCCGGACAGCGACGACGAGTCGCCGGCCGTCGCGGACACCCTGGGCGCCACCGACGAGGCGCTGGAGGGCGTCGAGTACCGCGAGTCGCTCAAGCCGCTGCTGGCCCAACTGCCGCCCCGGGAGCAGAAGATCCTGGTGCTGCGGTTCTTCCGGAACATGACCCAGTCGCAGATCGCCGCCGAGGTGGGGATCTCCCAGATGCACGTCTCCCGGCTGCTCGCCCGGACGCTGGCCCAGCTGCGGGAGAAGCTCCTGGTGGAGGAGTAGGACTGACGGCCGCTCAGCTCCGGCTGCGCGGCCGTCCGGTCCCTCGGCGGTCCTGCGTGCTCAGTCCTCGGACGGGGCGTACAGGGCCGCCGTCGACTTCGGGCTCAGCAGCGAGCCGATGCCCACCAGCCCGAGCAGGCCGACCAGCACGCCGACGCCGATCATCGCGCCGCCGCTCTGGATCATGTAGTAGGCGACCGGCAGGCAGATCGAGTTGGTCAGCACCGCCGGGCTGCGGCCCCAACGGCGCTCCTTCAGCAGCGCGCGGGCGGCCAGCACCGGCAGCACGCCGAGCAGCACGATGACCACGCCGCCGAACTCGTTCAGGGCCAGCTGCTTGGACTGGCCGGACAGTGCGGCCACCATGTCCCAGACGCCGACGACGGCCAGCGCGGCGCCCTCCAGGGCGGTGATGGCGGCGCCCAGGGTCAGGGACGCCGGACGGCCGGAGTCGGCCGCGGGTACGGGTGCGGAGGTTTCTGCGGTCACTCCAGCAGGGTAGCCGCCGGTTGGTCCGTACCGACCCGTAGGCTTTCCCCATGCGCGCTCTCCTGGTCGTGAACCACAAGGCCACCACCACCAGTGGCCGGACCAGGGACGTCCTGATCCACGCGCTGCGCAGCGACCTCAAGCTGGAGGTGGCCGAGACGCAGTACCGGGGGCACGCGCGCGACCTGGCCCGCGAGGCGGCGGAGGACGGCACGGTCGACCTGGTGGTGGCACTGGGCGGCGACGGCACCGTCAACGAAGTGGTGAACGGGCTGCTGGCGCACGGCCCGGGCGAGAAGGTCCCGCGACTGGCCGTGGTGCCGGGCGGTTCGACCAATGTGTTCGCCCGCGCGCTGGGCCTGCCCAACGACCCGGTGGAGGCCACCGGCGCCCTGCTGCACGCGCTGGAGGGCAAGCGGGAGCGCCCGATCGGGCTGGGCAAGGCGATGAGCGACGGGCTGCCGGACCGCTGGTTCACCTTCACCGCCGGGCTCGGCTTCGACGCCGGTGTGGTCGGCCGGGTCGAGGAGCAGCGCCGGGCCGGGCACAGGTCCACCCACGCCCTCTACGTCAAGCAGGCGATCCGGCACTACTTCACCCAGCGTGAGCACCGCCGATCCGGCCCGGTTTCCCTTGAGCTGCCGGGCCACGAGGCCGTTCCGGGGCTCGTGCTATCGATAGTCAGCAACACCTCGCCGTGGACGTTCCTCGGCAACCGTCCGGTCTATCCCTCACCGCTCGCCTCCTTCGACACGGATCTCGACGTCTTCGGGATCACCCGAATGACGGCGTTCGGTACAGCTCGAACGATCCGTCAGATCCTGCGGTCGCACGCCCCTTCGAGCGATGGCGCACCGCCGGCCGGCCCGTCCGGGAAGCACGTCGTCTCCTACCACGACGTCCGACACTTCACCTTGGTTTCAGAGGAACCGACCCCGTTCCAGGTCGACGGCGACCATCTTGGGGACAGGAGTCGCGTCAGTTTCACAGGCGTACGGCGGGCACTGCGTGTGATTGTGTGACCGGAAGTGGGGTTCGCCCTTCTTCTCGAACGCACAAGCCCCCTTCACTCCATAGAAGTACTGGCTGTGAGCTAGGCGACACCGAAGAATCAAAAATTCCTCCCCGAAGGGGGTTGTATCCGAGCCCGAGGTTTGCGAACCTCTACATGGCGATCGGGACACATCGCAGCGACGGCAACTCCGGAACCACGGAGCGCCGACCGCGGGGTGTCCCTCGAATCGCCGAATCCCCCCAGCACAGACCACCCGGGCCCGGTAGGCCTTTGGTCTCTTTTGCTGTTGCGGGATTCGTGAAAGCGTTCACATTCACAAGCCATCGATTATGTCGTCGGGTGACCCCCGTCGGCAGGAGGAGTTGGACGACCATGGACTGGCGCCACCGCGCTGTCTGCCGCGAAGAGGACCCGGAGCTGTTCTTCCCGATCGGGAACACCGGTCCTGCTCTGCTGCAGATCGAGGAAGCCAAGGCCGTGTGCCGCCGCTGTCCGGTCATGGAGCAGTGTCTCCAGTGGGCCCTCGAGACCGGCCAGGACGCCGGCGTCTGGGGCGGCATGAGCGAGGACGAGCGTCGCGCGATGAAGCGCCGCGCCGCCCGCAACCGCGCCCGCACCGCCTGATCGCGCTGATCACACCGCGTAGCACCAGCAGTGACACAGCAGTGATCGCAGTACCGATCAACACATGATCAAAGGCTTCCCTGCACCTCCTGGTGAAGCCTTCCACACAAAGGACCTTGCTCGACTCGGTCCGGCGACACCAGACCTGTCCAGGCACTTGATACTGTTCACTTAGAGCAATATTGTGGAGCTATGGCGCTCACCGTGTGCAACGCACCGGCGAGGTGTCGCACTACCCAGAGCCCCCGTTCCGGCCGACTCCCCCCGACGGCCGGAACGGGTTGAGAGGCCCTGTCGACCCACCCCCCCCCCCGGTCGACAGGGCCTCGTTTTCTGTTTCCGCACTCCTTCTGCGCTCCGGCGCCCTGTTGCTACACGCCGGCACTCTGTTGCTGCACCCCGGCGCGCGGAGCACACACCCGGCGTGTCCGCCGGACGTGCGCCCCCGCCACGCACCTTCGCAACGGGATTCTCAGCAGAATCTCAGCGGACCAGAGCCTCGGCAGACCGGGGCCTCAGCGGACCGGGATCTCCAGGATCACCTTCGTACCGCCGTTCGGGCCGGCCACCATGTCGAAGGTGCCGCCCAGCTCGCCGGTGGCCAGCGTCCGGACGATCTGGAGTCCGAGGTTCCCCGCGGTCTGCGGGTCGAACCCCTCCGGCACGCCGCGACCGTCGTCCTGCACGGTGATCAGCAGGTACTCCTCCGGGCGGGCGCCGCCGTTCCAGCTGTCCGACCAGCCCATCCCGGTCGCCGGGGCCCGGCCGCGCAGCGCGCTGATCTCCAGGTTCCCGGAGGCCGTCGGACCGAACGCGTGTTCCAGGGCGTTCTGCAGCAACTCGGTCAGCACCATCGACAGCGGGGTGGCCACCTCGGCGGACAGGATGCCGAAGCTGCCGGTGCGGCGGGTCGCCACCCGGCCGTCCTGGGACAGCTCCATCGCCATCGCCAGCACCCGGTCGGCGATCTCGTCGAAGGCCACCTGCTCGTCCAGCGCCTGGGAGAGCGTCTCGTGCACGATCGCGATCGAACCGACCCGGCGCACCGCCTCGTCCAGCGCGGCCCGCCCGGACTCCGACTCCATCCGGCGGGACTGCAGCCGCAACAGGGCCGCGACGGTCTGCAGGTTGTTCTTCACCCGGTGGTGGATCTCCCGGATGGTGGCGTCCTTGGTCATCAGCTCGCGGTCACGGCGGCGCAGCTCGGTGACGTCGCGGCAGAGCACCAGCGAACCGGTCAGGATGCCCTTGGGCTTGAGCGGGATCGCCCGCACCGTCACCACTCCCCCCTGCGCCTCCACCTCGGTCTGCCGGGGCGCCCAGCCGCTGGCCACCTTCACCAGCGCCTCGTGGACGGCACCCCGGGACGGCGGGGCGAGTTCGGCGGTGGTACGGCCGAGGTGGCTGCCGACCAGGTCGGTGGTGAGGCCGAGGCGGTGGTAGGCGGAGAGCGCGTTGGGGCTGGCGTAGGTGACGATGCCGTCCGCGTCCAGGCGGATCAGGCCGTCGCCGACGCGGGGGGCGGCGTCCATGTCGACCTGCTCGATGCCCGGGAAGGGGAAGCTGCCGGCCGCGATCATCTGGGCCAGGTCCGAGGCGCTCTGCAGGTAGGTGAGCTCCAGCCGGCTGGGGGTGCGGACGGTCAGCAGGTTGGTGTTGCGGGCGATCACCCCGAGCACCTTGCCCTCGCGCCGGACCGGGATCGACTCGACCCGGACCGGGACCTCCTCGCGCCATTCCGGGTCGCCCTCGCGCACGATCCGGCCCTCGTCGAAGGCCGCGTCCAGCAGCGGGCGCCGGCCGCGCGGGACGAGGTGGCCGACCATGTCGTCCTGGTAGGAGGTCGGCCCGGTGTTGGGCCGCATCTGCGCCACCGAGACGTAGCGGATGCCGTCCCAGGTGGGGATCCACAGCACCAGGTCGGCGAAGGAGAGGTCGGAGAGCAGCTGCCACTCCGAGACCAGCATGTGGAGCCATTCCACGTCGGCCCCGGTGAGGGTGGTGTGGCGGCGGACGAGTTCGTTCAGCGAGGGCACATGGCGAGGGTAGCGCCGCCGGTCCGGGCGGGGCGCGGCGGACCGGCAGGGCGGACCGGCGGGGGCTCGCCGGAGCCCGGTCGGGGGGCGTGCCGGGTCGGCCTGAGTTGTTTAGACCAATTCACTGAGCGGCCTGGACAACCGAGATTGGTCTAGTCCACAATGGAATTGCACCAAGGAGAGGCCCCCGCGCAACTGCCCTGACCGCGCGCGGCCTTTCCTCGGTCGGACGCCGCCGAGCGAGGACCCCGCACAGTCCTCGATCGTCCCCGGTGCCCGACGACAGCTCCGGGCTGCGGTGCCGCATGGGTTGAGGGTCCCGTGTCGGCGCCGTGGCCCGTAGTGCTTTCCGGCCGCCGGCCGTCCCCCGAACCATGTTCCGCCGCTCAGCGGACCGGCCCCCGTCCACAGCCTGTGGACGGGGGCCGGTCGCGCTCGGGCCCGCCCCGAGCCCCTCGGCCCGCAGGCGAGCCCCCGCCCCGAGCCGAAGGGGCGCGCCGGTGCCGAAAGGGCGAAGCGAGGAGGCCCGAGGAACGAGGGCATCGGAGCACCGACCGTCGGCACCGGGTCAGAGCGCCCCGGAGGCGAGCGGGCGAGAAACCCCCTGCTACCGCGTCTCGGTGACCTTGGCCAGGGCGCGTGGGGCGTCCGGGTCCTGGCCGCGGGCGATGGTGACCTCGTAGGCCAGCAGCTGCAGCGGCAGGATCTCCAGGATCGGCTGCACCTCCTCGGGCACGCCGGCCGGCAGCGCGAAGCCTGCCGAGGCGGCGTCGACCTGCGCCTGCTGGCCGACCACCACCAGGTCCGCGCCGCGGCCGCGCAGGCGGTCCAGCACGGGCTGGAGGGCCTCCCCGCCCTTGCCGTCCGGGACGATCGCGATGACGGGCGAGACGTTGTCCACCATGGCCAGCGGGCCGTGCAGCAGGTCCGCGCCGGAGAACGGGCTGGCCGGGATGTAGGTGGTCTCCATCAGCTTCAGCGCGGCCTCGCGGGCGGTCGGGTAGCCGTAGCCGCGCGAGGTGATGACCAGGCGCTGGGCGAAGCGGTAGCGCTCGGCCAGCGCCTTCACCTCGGCCCGCCGGGCCAGCACCCCGGCGGCCAGGCCCGGCAGTTCCTTGGCGGCCGAGTCTCCCCCGGCGTTCGGCCGGGGGTGTCCCCAGGCCTCCGCGAGGCCCTCGACCAGCAGGTAGAGCGACAGCAGTTCGGCGGTGTAGGTCTTGGTGGCGGGCAGTGCCTTCTCCGGGCCGGCCAGCACGTCGATGTGGAACTCGGAGACCTCGGCCAGCGGCGAGGAGGCGTTGTTGGTGACCGCGAGGGTGATGGCGCCGGCCTCGCGGGCGGCCTTGGTGGAGGCCACCAGGTCCGGCGAACCACCGGACTGGCTGACGGTGATCACCAGGACGTCGGTGAGGTCGGGCTTGGCGCCGTACGCGGTCGTGGTGGACATCGAGGTCAGGCCGGCCGGCTTGCCGAGCAGGATCTCGACCAGGTACTTGGCGTACAGCGCGGCGTTGTCGGACGTGCCGCGCGCGGTGAGCAGGACGAAGCGCGGGTTGCGGGTGGCGATCTCGGCCGCGATCTCGCGGATCTTCGGGGCGCCCTCGTCGAGGATGCGCTGGAGGACGGCCGGCTGCTCGGCCATCTCCGCCGCCATGATCCGGCCGGGGACGGAAACAGTCTGCGGGTCGGACATCTGGGTCTGCCTCCGATGAGATGGTTCGACCCCGCCCGGGCGGCTGCCCGACGGGGGACCTCTACGGCGGCGAGTCCGCACACTCGCTGCGGTTCTTCGTGCCCCGCAATCCTACGGGCGCGCCTGTCCCGGGGCACCTCCCGGTGCCCCGGCGCACGCGGGTCAGGACGCCTTGTTGATCAGCTGGTCGATCGCGGCGTCGGCCTCCTTGGTGGCCTGGTCCACCGACTTGCCCTTGAGGATCGCGGTCAGCATGTCGGGGATGATCTTCTGCTTCTCGACCGCGCCCCAGCCGGGGGCCAGCGGGGTGAACCAGGCGTCCGGGACGGCGTTGGCCGCGGCGGCGGTGGACGGCTTGTTCTTCAGCTGGTTCAGCTGGGTGAGGTTGTTCGGCAGGATGTCCTTGTCGGCCAGCGCCTGCTCGGACTTGGTGCTGGTGAACATCCGGACCCAGTCGGTCGCCAGCGCCACCGACGGGGACTTGGCGGTGACGGCGAGGTCGGAGCCGCCGATGAAGGTCGGCAGCGGCTTGCCGTCCGGGCCGGGCATGGTAGCCACCTTGACGACGTCCTTGAGGCTCGCGTCGCCGGTGACCGGCGCGGTGACGCCGGCCGCCTCGTAGCCGTTGCCGTAGAAGGACGCGGCGTGTCCGCGGGCCATCGCCTCGTACTGGTTCTGCTCGTTCACCGTCAGGTCGCCCTTGTTGTACCTGCGCACCAGGTCGGCGAAGTGGCCGATGCCCTCCTGGGACTTGGGGTCGTGCAGGGTGCCGTGCCAGTTGCCGGCGCTGTCGAACTTGGCGATGCTGCCGCCGGACGCGGCCACGTAGCTCATCGCCGCGTACCAGTACGGGCCGGGCAGGTAGAGCGGGGAGAAGGTCCTGTCCGCCTTGTTCTTGTCCGCGATCTTGTCCAGGGCGGCCAGCAGTTCGGGCTCGGTCTTCGGGAACTCGGGGTTGCCGGTGGCCTGTTGGAAGGCCGTGGAGTTGTAGATGGCGACCCGGGAGCCGGCGTAGTAGGGCACGCACCAGAGCTTGTCCTGGTAGGTGCAGGTGTTGGCGAGCGCCTTGATCCAGCTGCCGGCGTTCTCGAAGGTGGTCCGGTCCACCGGGGCCAGTGCGCCGGACAGCACGTACTTCATGGTCTCGGTGTTGCCCAGCTCGACGACGTCGGGGGCGCTGCCCTCGGCGATGGCCTTGTCCAGCTTGGTGACCTTGTCCGCCCAGCCCTGGTACGCGAGCTTGAGGGTGACCTTCGGGTACTTCGCGGCGAACTCGTCGTTGACCCGCTGGACGAGGTCGGGCCAGTTCTTCTGGGCGTCGTCCATCAGCCAGACGGTGACGGTGCCGGTGGCCGCCTTCGGGTCGGCGGCGGCGCTCCTGCCGTCGCCCGACGGTGAGCCCGACGAGGAACAGGCCGTCAGGCCCGCCGCCAGTGCCATGGTCCCGAGCGCCGAGACGAGATGACGCTTCTTCACGCCGTCCTCCGAGGGTGTTCTAGAGCAAGTGATGCCCGCCGGCAGCGTGATGGGCGCCCGCAGCGGAGAGTCCGGGCAGGGGGCGGCGACGTGCTTGGGGGTGGGCCGATACCACATCCGGCGAGGTTGACACTCGAACCGGATGCTTGGACTCTGGCCTAGACCACTGGTGGTGTCAACGGCCAAAAGCCTTTGTCACCACGGCCGTTGCAGAGCCGTTGTAGCTTGTGGCACCCAGTCGCAGCACCATCACCCCAGGTAGGACTCAAGGTGGATTCAAGGCCCACTTGAGGGAACACGGTCACCCCGCGAATCCGCAGGTCGACGCCGGGAAAACGGAACGGGCCCGCCATGCGACATGCGCATGACGGGCCCGTCGGCCGACGCCTTCCCGGACCCGGCCGGTGGCGTCCTGCCGGTCGGTTCAGCCGACCGCTCCCGGCTGCCCGGTGAGGACCTCCACCGCCGCCAGCCCGCAGACCCGGGCGGCGCCGTGGGTGGCGATGTAGAGCGCGCCGACCGGCTCGGACTGCGGCAGCCCCATCTCGACCACGGCGGCGTCCGGGCGGACCGCCACCAGACGGCTCAGCACGGCGGACATCCACGGGTAGCGGTGCGCGTCCCGGACCACCAGCACCAGGCGCCGCCCCTCGGCGCCGGCCACCAGCTCGTCGACCAGGGCGTCCAGCAGCTCCGGGGTCGCCTCGGCGGCCGACACCGCGCGGGTGCGGGTGCCGGGGAAGCGGTCGGCGAGCATGCCGGCCACGCCCCACGGGGTGACGTCGCCGACGGCGATGTTCGGCTCGTCCGAGAACGAGGCCACGTACGGGCGCTCGCTCACCGGAGGCGTCAGCAGGCCCGGCGCCCGGACCACCTTCAGCGCCCGGCGCGCGGCCCGCAAGCCGACCGCCAGGTCCGGCTCCGGCCGCTCACCCTGGGCCGAGATCCGGCCCCAGCTGCCCAGCGCCCGGACCCGCGCGGCGGCGTCCGCCAGCCGCTCTTCGCCGAGCCTGCCGGCCCGCACGCCCGCCACGATGGCGTCGCGCAGCATCAGCACGGTCTCCTCGTCGGCCAGCCCGCCGCCGACGCAGATCGCGTCCGCGCCGGCCGCCAGGGCCAGCACGGTGCCCTCGCCCATCCCGAAGGTGTCGGCGATCGCGCCCATCTCGATCGCGTCGCTGACGATCAGGCCCTGGTAGCCGAGGCCGCCCTCGGCCGGGGCGGCGCGCAGCAGGTCGCGCAGCACGGTCGGGCTCAGGGTGGCCGGCAGCTTCGGGTCCAGCGCCGGGATCATGATGTGGGCGGTCATCACGGCCTTGGTGCCGGCCGCGATCGCCGCCTGGAACGGGATCAGGTCACGGGCCCGCAGCACGTCCAGGTCGACGTCGATGACCGGCAGGCCGTGGTGCGAGTCCACCGCGGTGTCGCCGTGGCCGGGGAAGTGCTTGGAGCAGGCGGCCACGCCGGCCGACTGCAGGCCCTCGACCCAGGCGGCGGTGTGCCGGGCGCACAGCTCGGGGTCGGCGCCGAAGGAGCGGACGCCGATGACCGGGTTGCGCGGGTTGGAGTTGACGTCCGCGGTGGGCGCCCAGTTGTAGTTGACGCCGGCCGCGGCCAGCGCCCGGCCGAGCTCGCGGGCGACGTCCCGGGTCAGCGCCGGGTCGTCGATCGCGCCGAGCGCGAGGTTGCCGGGCCAGGACGAGCCGGAGCCCGCCTCCAGCCGGGTGACGTCGCCGCTCTCCTCGTCGATGGCGATCAGCAGGTCGGGGTTCTCGGCGCGCAGCGTCCGGGTGAGCACGGACAGCTGGTCGAGGTCGACCACGTTGCGGTCGAACAGCGCGACCGAGCCCAGCCCGGCGGCGAGGTGGCGCAGCAGCCACCGCGGCGGCTCGGCGCCGACGAAGCCGGGCTGCAGGACGGTCAGGGCGTCGCGGTGCAGCTGGTCGCTGTCCGGGGCGGTGGGTACGAGGATGCTCACGGTGGCTCAGCCCTTCACGGCGCCGTCGGTCAGACCGCCGACCGCCTTGCGCTGCAGGAAGACGAACAGGATCAGCACGGGGACGGCGAACATCGTGGAGGCCGCCATGGTGGCGCCCCAGTCGTTGCCGAAGGCGGTCTTGAAGGACGACAGCCACAGCGGGAGGGTCTTGCCCTGCTCCTTGTTCAGCCACAGGACGAGCGGGAACTCGTTCCACGCCGTGATGAAGCCGAACAGCGAGGTGGACATCAGGCCCGGGGCCAGCAGCGGGAAGATCACCTTCGTGAAGGCCTGGGTGCGGGTGCAGCCGTCCACCATCGCCGACTCCTCCAGCTCCTTCGGCACCGCGGCGATGAATCCGCGCAGCGTCCAGATGGTGAAGGGCAGGATCATCATCATGTAGAAGAGCGTCAGCGGCAGCAGGCTGTTCAGCATGTCGTTGTCGCGGGAGATGATGTAGGCGCCGATGGTCATGACCTCCCAGGGGGCCATCTGCGCGAGCATGATGACCAGCACGAAGGTCTTGCGGCCGCGGAACTTCATCCGGGCGATGGCGAAGGACGCCAGGGTCGCGATCACCAGCGAGATCAGCACCGCGCCGACGGTGACGGTGACGCTGTTGGTGACGTACGTCCAGAAGTCCGGCGCGTTCACCGCGGTGGTGAAGTGGTCGAACGTCCCGTCGAAGGGGATGAAGACCGGCGTCTTGCTGATGACGTCGCGGTCCTGCTTGAACGCGGTCGCGATCATCCAGTAGACGGGGAAGATGAAGAAGACGATGAGGACGACCGCGATCACGTTCGGCCAGGTACGTCCGAAGAGAGAGCGCCTCACAGCTCGTCCTCCTGCTTGATCATGATGCGGAAGTAGTAGGCCATCAGGACGCCCAGCATCAGGATGGTGAGCACCGCGATCGCGGCGCCGACGCCGTAGTGCTGGCTGCCCTGGCCCTCCAGGAAGGCGTGCACGGGAAGGGTCCGGGTGAGCTTCTCGGGGCCGCCGCCGTTGATCGCGTAGATCTGGGTGAAGGACTTGAACACCCAGATGACCTCCAGGAAGGTCGTGGCCAGGAAGAACGGCTTCAGGTTGGGGAAGATCACCGAGCTGAAGATCTTGCCGGAGCCGGCGCCGTCCATCCGGGCCGCCTCGTAGAGCTCCTTCGGGATGGTGGTCAGACCGGCGTACATGTTGAACGCCACGAAGGGGATCGACTGCCAGACGATCAGCAGGATGACGACGAAGAAGGTCGAGTACTCGTCGCTCATCCAGTTGTAGTCGGCCATCGAGTGCCAACCCAGCTGGTCCAGGAACCAGTTGACGACACCCCACTGGTCGTCGAACAGCCAGGTGTAGACGGTGGTCGCGGCGACCACCGGCATGGCCCAGGCCATCAGCAGCGCGATCGACAGCGCCAGGCGCATCTTCTTGCCGAGGCTGTTGAGCAGCAGGCCGATCAGGGTGCCGCCGAGCATGATGAGCACCACGTTGACCAGGGTGAAGGCGACGGTGCGCCCGGTGACCGACCAGAACTCCGGGTCGGTCAGCTGCTCCTTGTAGTTGTCGAACCCCGTCCACTCGGTCAGGTGCATCACCAGCTGACGCCGGTTGAGGTTCTGGAACGACAGCAGGACGGTCTTCAGCAGCGGCCAGCCCAGTAGGACGATGGTCGCCACGATGGCCGGCAGCAGCAGCAGGTACGGGGCGAAGCGGGCGCCCAGGCCGGGGCCGCCCGCGGATCTGGTGCGCTTCGGCGCGGCGCCCTTGGCCCCGCCGCCGGCGGCACTGGTGTCAATCTCGGCCACAACAGCCTTCCCTGACTCCGGGGACTGTGTCTGCACCCGCTCCGAATGCACAGCCATCGTTCTCACTTCCTCACAACCCGGCCACGACGGACAGGCGTCGCCCACCGGCCCCCCGCCGGGGACCGGTGAGCGACGCCGCTCAAGTGCTTAGTTCTTCTCGTTGAGCCGCTTGGCGATCTCGTCGTCGTACTTCTTGGCGGTGGCCGCGTAGTCGCCGCCCTGCAGGGCCGCGGTCAGGAAGTCCTTGATCGGGTTCGGCTTGTTCTCGACGCTGGCCCAGTTCGGGGTGTTCGGGGTGATCCCGCCGACCGCGGCGGCCGTCTGGGCGGCCTTCGCGAAGTCGCCGGTGAGCTGGCTGTTCAGCGCGGCCTTGTTCGGGATGTTGCCGGACGCGGCGACCAGGCCCTCGTTCTTGTCGTTGAGGGCGATCTTCAGGAAGTCCTTCGCCATGTCGGTGTTCTTGCTCTGCGCGGCGATCGCGAGGTTCGAACCGCCGAGGAAGACGCCGGAGGGCTTGTCGGCGGTCTTGCCGGGGAGCGGGAAGAAGCCGATCTTGTCCTTCGGCAGGTCCTTCTCGGCCGGCAGCTCCCAGCCGAGGGCGATCATGGTGCCGACGTTGCCCTTGGCGAAGACGTCCTTCTGCTGCGGGGTGGCCTCGTCCTTGTCCTTCGGACCGGTGGCCGAGTAGCCCTGCAGCTTCTTGTACGTCTCGAAGGCCTTCTGGGCCTCGGGGGACGACAGGCCGCCGACCCACTTGTCGCCGTCCTTCTTGGCGATCTTGCCGCCCTCACCGGTGAGCAGGCCGAAGTAGGTGTACCACTCCTGGCCCGGCAGGTAGATCGGGTCGACGACGCCGTCGGTGGCCTTCAGCTTGTCCAGGTCGGCGTAGAACTCGTCCAGGGTCGTCGGGGCGGCGGTCAGGCCGGCCTTGGTCCACAGGTCCTTGTTGTAGGCGACCACGCGGTTGGAGACCCACCACGGGGCGGCGTACTGCTTGCCGTCCAGGATCGCGGCCTCGTTCTGGTTGGCGGCCCAGCCGTCGCCGCCCAGCCCGGCCTTGTCCTTGGTGATGTCGAGCAGGCCCCCGGTGGAGGCGTAGCCGGCGGTCTGGGTGTTGCCGATCTCCAGGACGTCGACCGAGCCCTCGGACAGCGCCGCGGTGACCTTCGGGCCGATGTCGGTCCACTCCTGGGTCTGGAAGTCGACCTTCGAGCCCGGGTAGGTGGTCTCGAACTCGGTCTTGACCGCGTCGGTCCAGCCCTTGGGGGCCGAGCCGGTCATCGTCCACACCTTGAGCGTCTTGCCCTTGTACTTGTCGGCGGCCGAGGACGACGACGAGCTGCTGTCGTTCTTCTTGCCGTCCGAGCCACAAGCCGCGAGACCGACGACCATTGCTGCGACGCCGACCGCCGCGATGAGCTGACGCTTCACGCCATCCTCCTGAGGGATGCCTGGGTTACCCCCGTCGGGTGGCAGCGGCAGACCCACACAAAGCAGGGGAAATGGCGCCGCGGGCCCCGTCGAACGGGTGGGGGGATTCGTAGTGACCGGCCTAGTGGTGTAGACCAGATGCCTGGAGCTTGGCCTAGACCAATGGGCGTGTCAACGGCTGTTCGACCGATCCCGACCACCCGTTATCAAGCCGACACCGCACATCGTTCATCGCGTGATGAGGTATTCGTTCCGTAGCCATACATGCAACGATGTGACCCGTTAACGATGTGGCGGGGTCTGTGAAGGCCCTGCGAGAAGCGGGAGAACAGGTCCGATGAGCAGCGACGGGGGAACCACCGCCCAGGCCGACGACCCCGAGGTGAAGAACCTCCCGACGCAGACCGGCACCGACCCGACCGCGCGCGTCCCCAAGTACTACGGACTCAAGCGCCACCTCCTCCAGCTCACCGAGACCCAGCCGGCCGGCACCCCGGTCCCGCCCGAGCGCGCGCTGGCCGCCCAGTTCGACACCTCGCGCACCACCGTCCGCCAGGCCCTGCAGGAACTGGTCGTCGAAGGCCGGCTGGAGCGCATCCAGGGCAAGGGCACCTTCGTCGCCAAGCCCAAGGTCGCCCAGGCTCTGCAGCTCACCTCCTACACCGAGGACATGCGGGCCCAGGGGCTGGAACCCACCTCCCGGCTGATCGAGATCGGCTACATCACCGCCGACGACCGGCTCGCCCCGCTGCTCGACATCAAGCCCGGCGGCCGCGTCCTGCGGATCGAGCGGCTGCGCCTGGCCAATGGCGACCCGATGGCCATCGAGGTCGCCCACCTGTCCGCCAAGCGCTTCCCCGCCCTGCGGCGCAACCTCGCCAAGCACAACTCGCTGTACGCGGCGCTGCGCGAGGTCTACGGGGTCACCGTGGCCGAGGCCGAGGAGACCATCGAGACCACCCTGGCCGACCCGCGCGAGGCCGGGCTGCTCGGCTCCGACCTCGGCCTGCCGATGCTGCAGCTGTCCCGGCACTCCTTCGACGCCGAGGGCAACCCGGTCGAGTGGGTCCGCTCCATCTACCGGGGCGACCGCTACAAGTTCATCACCCGTCTGAAGCGTCCGGAGTAGGCGTTTCGGAGCCGGCATCCGAAGTAGGCGTTTCGGAGCAGGCGTGCAGAGCAGGCGCACTCCCCTCTCGCACCACGGGCACCGGCGCGCGCGACCCGCGCGCCGGTGCCTTCTGCATTCCGTGACAGTGCTTTTCGCGTTCCGTACGGGTGCTTTTCCGGGGGCCCGACGGCCGCATGGGTCCGGATGGCGGGAAGTTGCGCCAATCCCGGTGACATGGATCACCCCATGCTCTAGATTGCGCAGCCAATACTGACTGCCGATCACCGATGGTGCTGCTCGGCGGGCTCGCGGGGGCAGGGACGCCACCCGGGCTGCGGCGCCGACGGGGACAACCCTCCGGAGCGGAGCCGAAGTTGCCGTCTGATCCCGATACCTTCGAAGATGTCATGCCCGAGCCAGCCGGGGCACCCGTCCCGGCGGTGACCCCCGAGCGGGTGCTGGCCGGTCTCGCCCTGCTCGTGCCGATCGTGGCGATGCTGTGGGTGTCCTCCTACAACAAGCCCGACCCCGCGGTGGCCGGGGTGCCGTTCTTCTACTGGTACCAGCTGCTCTGGGTGCCGGCGTCGGCCGTCTTCACCGTGGCCGCCTACCTGCTGATCAACCGGGACGAGAAGGCCCGCAAGGCGGCCCGGAAGGGCGGTGCGCGATGAAGGACGTCAACGTGCCGGCCCTCGTGGTCTTCGTGCTGTTCTTCGCCCTGGTCACCGTGATGGGCTTCCTCGCCTCGCGCTGGCGCCGCGCGGGCGACGCGGCGCACCTGGACGAGTGGGGCCTGGGCGGGCGCAGCTTCGGGACCTGGGTGACCTGGTTCCTGCTCGGCGGCGACCTCTACACCGCGTACACCTTCGTCGCCGTCCCGGCCGCGGTGTACGCGAGCGGCTCGGCCGGCTTCTTCGCGGTGCCGTACACGATCATCGCCTACCCGCTGGTCTTCCTCTTCCTGCCCCGGCTCTGGTCGGTCTCCCGGGTGCACGGCTACGTGACCCCGGCCGACTTCGTGCGCGGCCGCTACGGCTCGCGGCCGCTGTCGCTGGTGGTCGCGCTGACCGGGATCCTGGCCACCATGCCGTACATCGCCCTGCAGCTCGTCGGCATCCAGGCGGTGCTGGACGTGCTGGGGGTCGGCGGCGGGGAGAACGCCAACTGGTTCGTCAAGGACCTGCCGCTGTTCATCGCCTTCGGCGTGCTGGCCGCCTACACCTACTCCTCCGGCCTGCGCGCCCCGGCGCTGATCGCCTTCGTCAAGGACGCCCTGGTCTACATCGTGATCATCGTCGCGGTGATCTACATCCCGATCCGGCTGGGCGGCTACGGGCACATCTTCGACGCGGCCGCGCAGCACTTCAAGGAGGCCAAGGCCGGGTCGATGACCGTCCCGGACAACAAGCAGTGGACGTACGCCACGCTGGGCCTCGGCTCGGCGATGGCGCTGTTCATGTACCCGCACTCGGTGACCGGGGTGCTCGCCTCCAAGTCCCGCAACACCGTGCGCCGCAACATGGCGATCATGCCCGCGTACTCGCTGATGCTGGGCCTGCTCGCGCTGCTCGGCTTCATGGCGATCGCGGCGGGCGTGGGCAAGGGCGTCAAGGGCTACAACGCCCAGCTCTCGGTGCCGCAGCTGTTCGCGAACATGTTCCCGGACTGGTTCACCGGCGTGGCCTTCGCCGCGATCGGCATCGGCGCGCTGGTGCCGGCCGCCATCATGTCCATCGCGGCGGCCAACCTGTTCACCCGCAACGTCTACAAGGACTGGTTGAAGCCCTCCGCCACCCCCTCCGACGAGACCCGGGTCGCCAAGCTGGTCTCGCTGCTGGTGAAGGTCGGCGCGCTGGTCTTCGTGCTTGGCATGGACAAGCAGGCCGCGATCAACCTCCAGCTGCTGGGCGGCCTGTGGATCCTGCAGACCTTCGTCGCCATCGTCGGCGGCCTGTTCACCCGCTGGTTCCACCACTGGGCGCTGTTCGCCGGCTGGGCGGCCGGCATGGTCTACGGCACCTGGAAGGCGTACGGGATCGCCAGCCCGGCGACCAAGCACTTCGGCGGCAACTCGGCGGAGATCCCCGGCATCGGCGAGATCGGCTACATCGGTCTGACCGCCTTCGCGCTGAACCTGGTCGTCGCGGTGGCGCTCACCCTGGTGCTGCGGGCCGTCAAGGCACCCGAGGGCCCGGACGAGACCAGGCCGTCCGACTACAGCGCCGAAGCCGGCGACGACGAGCTGAAGAGCGCGCCGGAGCCCGTAGCGGCGCACTGATTCGCGCGGTACGCGCCCTGTGATCGCGCCGCCTTCTCCGTCAACACTGGAGAAGGCGGCGCGATCATATGTATGAACAGGCGTGCACGCCGGGCACCACCAGACCGGACCGGCAACCGGCCGGAACCTGATCGACCACGGGGAGCTCGCGGCCATGGCAGAACTCGGTACCACCCTCAACGGCCAGCACCAGTCCACCCAGAACCCGTCCGCCCAGCACCAGCCCCAGAACCAGCACCAGCACGCCGGCGCCCAGAGCCACCACGTCACCGCCCACCGCCCGGCGACGGCCACCCGGCTGCCGTCCGTGCTGATCGCCACCCGGCACGGCGAGTCCACCGCCAACGTCGAGTTCCAGCTGGCCGAGGCCACCGGTGCGCTCAGCGTTCCGATCAGCTGCCGCGACGCCGACATCCCGCTGTCCCTGCACGGGCGGCAGCAGGCCCAGGCGCTCGGCCACTGGTGGGCCGCCCTGCCCAGCGCCGACCGCCCCCGCAGCGTCTGGTGCTCGCCGTACGTGCGCACCGCCGAGACCGCGAGAATCGCGCTCGCCCAGGCCGCCGGACTCGGCGCCGTCCCGGTCACGCTGGCCGTCCGCTACGACGAGCGACTGCGCGACCGCGAACTCGGCATCCTCGAGATGCTGCCGAAGGCCGCCATCGAGGCCAAGCACCCTGAGGAGGCGGCCCGGCGGCGCAAGATGGGCGAGCTGTACTACCGCCCGCCCGGCGGCGAGTCCTGGGCCGACGTCGCGCTGCGGGTGCGCAGCCTGCTGCGGGACGTCTGCGAGGAGGAGGCCGGCCGGCCCGTCCTGCTGGTCGCGCACGACTGCACGGTGCTGATGCTCCGCTACGCGCTGGACCGGCTCACCGAGGAGCAGCTCACCGCGCTCGGGCCGGTGCACAACTGCTCCACCAGCCTCTGGCGGGCCCAGGACGGGCGGCTGCGGCCGGACCGCTGGAACACCGTCGACCACCTGACGGTGGAAGCCGGCTGACGCACGGTCACTTCATGGCCGGGTCGGCGAAGCAGCGGCGGTAGGCCAGCGGCGTGGTGCCCAGCCGGCGGCCGAAGTGGTGCCGCAGGGTGGCCGCGTTGCCGAAGCCGCAGCGGGCGGCGATCGCGTCCACCGGCTCGGTGGTGGACTCCAGCAGCCGCTGGGCGAACAGCACCCGTTGCCCGACCAGCCAGCGGTGCGGGGTGGTTCCGGTCTCCTGCTGGAAGCGGCGGGCGAAGGTGCGCGGCGACATGTGCGCCCGGACGGCCAGCTGTTCGACGGTGGCCTCCGAGTCGAGGTGGTGGCGCATCCAGTCGAGCAGCGGGGCCAGCGAGTCGCCGTCGCATTCCGGCAGCGGGCGGTTCACGAACTGGGCCTGCCCGCCCTCCCGGTGCGGCGCCACCACCATCCGGCGGGCGATCTCCCGGGCCACCTCGGCACCCTGCACCTTGCGTACCAGGTGCAGGCAGGCGTCGATACCGGCCGCCGTCCCGGCGGAGGTGATCACCGGGTCGTCGTCCACGTACAGCACGTCCGGCTCGACGGCGGTCAGCGGGAAGCGCGCCGCCAGGTCCTCGCTGTGCCGCCAGTGGGTGGCGCAGCGGCGGCCGTCCAGCAGCCCGGCGGCGCCCAGCACGAAGGCGCCGCTGCAGATGGAGAGCACCCGGCCACCGTCCGCCACCACCCCGCGCAGCGCCTCCAGCAGCGGCTCTGGGTAGGTGGGGCGGATCCTCGCCGCGGTGACCACCGCGAGGTCGGCCCCGGCCAGCCGCTCGGGGCCGTACGGGACGTCCACGGCGAAGCCGGCATGGGTGGCGTGCGGCCCGGGGCGGGCGCCGGCGAGCGCGAAGTCGTAGCCGGGCAGCCCGTCGTCGGTGCGGTCGAGGCCGAAGACCTCGCAGGCCACCCCGAGTTCGAAGGGGTGGATCTCCTCCAGCACCACCGCGACCACGTTCTTCAGCGTTCCGTCGCTCCTCGGCGCGCCGTCGTTCTTCAGCATGCCGTCCAGGATGCCCGGTCCGTCCGTCACGGCGGAAGACGCCGACTGGCAGGATTTCGAGGCAATCGGTCATTCCTGCCACTCGTGGGCGCCGTCCCGCCCGACCAGAGTGGAGGCCATGGACAGCGACACCCTTGCCGGCGCACTCGCTCTGGCCGGAATCGTCGGCGGCTTCGGCCTGCTCGGCGTCCTGATCGGCCGAGAAGTCTCCCGCGGCCCGGCGGCCCGCCGCGACAACTACCACCGCCCGGGCGGCTACCCGGCCGACCCCGCCCGCCCCGAGCGGCTGTACGGCACCATGCCCGCCGCCTCCCTGCGCCCCTCCGCCGATCCGGCCACCCTCCCGGTCCGTTCGACCCCGGAGCTTTCCACCCCGCACGGCTCCGGCACACTGGCCGCATGGACTACCTCATCCGCCCGGCCCTCCCGGAGGACCTCGAAGACGCCGGCCGCATCACCGTCGAGGCCTTCGTCGGCGGCGGCTTCACCTCGCCCGGGAGCGGCTACGTCGAGCTGCTGCGCGACGCCGACCGCAGGGCCCGGGAGGCCGAGCTCCTGGTCGCGGTCGACCCGGCCGCAGGGCGGGTCCTCGGCTGCGTGACCTTCGCGGTCGGCGGCACCGAGTGGGCGGACATCGCCACCCCGCGCGAGGGCGAGATCAGGATGCTCGCCACCGACACCGCCGCCCGCGGCCGCGGCGTCGGCGAGGCCCTGGTGCGCGCCTCCCTCGCCCGCAGCCGCGAACTCGGCCTGGCCGGCATGGCGTTCTCCACCCGCCCGGAGATGACCGCCGCCCACCGCGTCTACGAGCGGGTCGGCTTCCGGCGCACCCCCGAGCGGGACTGGGCGCCGTACCCGGGGATGGACCTGATGGTCTACACCTTGGCGTTCTGAGGCGGCGTCGACTGGTACGCCCAGCCCATGACTTGAAATGACCATCCGATCGGCTCGCTGCTAGTATCCGCCGCATGACGACGGGGAGTCCGCCTAGCGGCTGGTACGAGGACCCTTCCGGGCAGCCCAATACGCTGCGCTGGTGGGATGGTTCGACCTGGACCGACAAGGTTCAGGCCAAGCCGGGAGGCGGCGGCATGCCCGCGAGCCCGTTCCCCGGCCATGCCGTCCAGAACGCTGCCGCGCCGACGGCCGTCAGCCCGGCGGTGCAGGTTCCGCCGGCGCCCACGGCGCCGGCCGCTCCGACGCTGGCCACCCTGCCGACCCAGACCTCGGGACCGGGCCAGACGTCCGGACCGGGCCAGACCCCGGGACCGGCCCAGGCCCCCGGGCCGGCGCCGCAGCAGCCCGGCCTGCCGACCCCCGGCCTGCCGACGCCCAAGCCGATCCCCACCTCGGTGGTGTTCGAGACCGTCGAGCCGAAGAACACCAAGCGCCGGGTGCTCGTGGCCGTCGGCGCCGTGGTGCTGTCGGTCGTGATGGCGGGCGGCGGCTACCTCCTGGGCCACAAGACCGCGAAGCCCGGCTCGGCGAAGGCCGATTCGACCGCGGCCGCGACCCCCACCGGTGACCCCAAGAGCCCGAACGGCTTCATGGGCACCGCCCTGACCGGCGGCCAGCAGCTCCCCGGCGGGCGGCAGATCACCGGCCAGGACTCGAAGATGAACTTCATGCTGCCGCAGGACTGGCAGGTCCAGGTCGACGCCAAGGCCCCGAACGAGGTCCGCTACGCGGTCAACCCGTACGCCTGCGTGGGCCACGGCAACGGGGCCTGCACCCGCGGCGTGGTCGTCCAGAACCTCCGGGTGTTCAACGGCGGCTGGTCCGACCCGAAGTCCCTGGTGCTCGGCATGGGCCAGCTGCTCTACAACACCCGTTACGGCTCGGACGCGCCGACGCCGCCGGACCCGGTGAAGCAGTCGGCCGTCAAGATCCAGGGCATGGACGGCTACCTCGCGCTGTGGCACGTCCCGATGTCCAGTGCCTCGTCCACGCCGGACAGCTACTGCGGCGTCCTCGAGGTCACGCCGGCGGCCGGGGCGACCACCGTCCCGGTGCTCCAGATCTGCCTGGACCAGGCGGCGGAGGCTCCGCCGCTGGCGCTGATGGACCAGATCGCGAACTCCGTCAAGATCACGCCCTGACGCTCGTCCCTCCCGTAGGCCCCGCCCTTCCGCAGGGCCTACGGGAGCCTTGGCATTCCCGGCCCCGGCAGAGCGCGCTCGGCCACGGCCCGTATGCTGACCGCTTGAACGACAATCAGCCAAGCCCATGAGTGACGCCGCCACGCCGTACGACCGTCGACCCGACGGCCCGGTGTCGGACGTCGACGGGCGGTGACCGAGCAGGGAACCAGCGGCTCCGGTACGACCGGGCGGCTGTACGGGGGTTGACCGGTGGACTCCACCAACGAACACACGGCGACGCAGGGCAACCGGGCGCGCGGACGCCACGGGCGCGTCCTGCCCCGGGCCCGGAACGAACGCCGCATCGTCCGCAGGGAGCTGCGCAACAGCGCCGCCCAGCGCGCCTACGTGGCGTGCGCCGAGACCGCCGGCCCGCTGACCCCCGGCGAGGACGGCGCCGCCGTCCGTTACCGCTCGGTCTCCTCGCGCGGCGTCAAGTTCGTCATGACCGTCCTGGTGGCGGTCAACGCTCTGGCCGGCCTCGTCTTCGTCGGCTGGCTGCTCCTTCCCGAGCACATCCCCGGCTCCCACGTCGGCTGGTCCCCGGACTGGCGGATCAACCTGGCGCGTATCTGCTTCTGTTCCGTTATTACGGTGGAAGTGATCCGGCTGGTTCAGAACCTCGCCGTCTGGGTCTTCGCGTTCCGCGCCAAGGACCCGGTGCCGGTCACTCCGCCGCCCGGGCTGCGGGTCGCGGTGCTGACCACGATCGTGCCCTCCAAGGAGCCGATCGAGATCGTCGAGCGGACCCTCGCCGCCATGCTGCGGATCGAGTACGACGGCCGGGTCGACGTCTGGATCCTCGACGAGGGCAACGACGACCGGGTCAAGGAGATGGCCGCCCGGCTCGGCGTCCACCACTTCAGCCGCAAGGGACGTCCCGAGTACAACCAGGCCGAGGGCGAGTTCCGGGCCAAGACCAAGTCCGGCAACCACAACTCCTGGCGCGCCGAGCACGAGCACGGCTACGACGTGGTGGCCCAGATGGACCCGGACCACGTCCCGCTGCCCTGCTTCCTGGAGCGCACCCTCGGATACTTCCGCGACCCCGACGTCGCCTTCGTGGTCGCCCCCCAGGTGTACGGCAACATGTACGACAACTGGGTCGCCCACGGCGCCTCCGTGCAGCAGTACCTGTTCTCCGGCCTGGTCGAGCGCGGCGGCAACGGCATGGACGCGCCGCTGCTGATCGGCACCAACCACCTGTACCGGCCGGTCGCCTGGCAACAGATCGGCGGCTACCAGGACTCGATCATCGAGGACCACCTCACCAGCATGCGGGTCCAGGCCTCCGTCAACCCGGAGACCGACCGGCACTGGAAGGGCGTCTACACCCCCGACGTGCTCGCCGTCGGCGAGGGCCCGACCTCCTGGACCGACTACTTCAACCAGCAGAAGCGCTGGGCGTACGGCATCTGGGAGATCCTGCTCAAGAGCCGGCTGCGCTCCGGCATCAAGCTGCGCCTGCGCCAGCGGGTGCTCTACGGCCTGGTCCAGTTCTACTACCCGAGCGTGGCGATCAACACCGTCCTCGGCAGCCTCGCCACCTCCGTCTACCTGGCCCTCGGCGTCACCTCCATCCACCTCAACAGCACCCACTGGATGGCCCTGTGGGGTGCCAGCATGGGCAGCTGGTTCGTGCTGTGGCTGTGGCTGCGCCGCTTCAACCTGGCCGCGCACGAGCGGCGCGAGATCGGCGTGGCCGGCATGGGGCTGGCCATGTTCGCCGGCCCGGTCTACGTCGCCGCCGCGATCGCGGCGCTGCTGCGCCGCCCGCTCGCCTACGCCGTCACCGCCAAGGGCGACCTGCGCAGCGCCGAGTCGCTGTCGACCTTCCGGCTGCACCTGCTGTGGGCGGCGGTCGCGGGCGGGCTGCTCGGCGCGAGCTTCACGCTCCACCACGACATCTGGATCCTGCGGTTCTGGGCCGGCGTCAGCCTGTTCACCGGTCTCGCGCCGCTGGTGATCTCCTTCGTCAGCGGACGCCGCGAGGCCCGGGCCCAGCGGGCCGCCGCGGCCAGGGCCGCCGAGGCGCCCGCCGCCGACCGGCTGCCCGGTCACCTGCCCTCCCAGCGGACCGAACCGCCACGCACCGGGGCAGCCGTCGGAGAAAACGTCGAGGACGCCTTCGGAGAAGCCGTCGAGGAACCCGTCGAAGGAGCCCTCGCCGAGGACGAGTTCGAGGAGCTGCTGGAGCCTGCCCGGGCCGGCTCCCGGACCGAGCGGAGGAGCCGCTGATGCTGCGGATCACCGTCCCCCGGATCGCCGCCCTGGTCGCCCTGGCCCTGATGGTCGGGTACACCTTCGTCCTGGCGCCCCGGCTCTCCCGTGCGCACGACCTGGACCCGTACACCTTCGCCGGCGCCGCCCCGACGGCGATGCCGAGCTGGCTGACCACCGCCCTGGCCGCGTCACCGACCGCCACCCCCGCGACGGCCGGCCAGAGCCCGACGGCGGCCGCGACGCCCACCACACCGCCCCCGCCGCCGCAGTTCCCGCCGGCCGGCGGCGCGTTCACCGGCATCATGACCAAGCCCGGCCCCTACGACCTCGGCCCGCTCGACGAGTTCACCGCGGCCGTCAAGCACCAGCCGAACGTGCTGGAGTTCTCGGTCGGCTGGTGGGACCGGAAGTTCGACCGCCGGGTCTTCGACACCGTCGCCGAACGCGGCATCATGCCCATGGTCGCCTGGGAGCCCTGGGACTACCGCAAGGAAGCCAAGGAGGACAAGCTCCGCGGCGAGCAGCCGGAGTACTCCCTCTCCAACATCATCGACGGCAGGTTCGACGACTACATCAAGACCTGGGCCGACGGCATCAAGGGCCTCGGCTACCCCGTCGCCCTGCGCTTCGCCCACGAGATGAACGGCTACTGGTACCCCTGGGCCGAGCAGTCCAACGGCAACAAGAAGGGCCAGTACGTCCAGGCCTGGCGGCACGTCCACGACATCTTCAAGCAGGCCGGCGCCACCCGGGTCACCTGGGTGTGGAGCCCCAACGTCGACTACGAGAACGCCACCAGCCTGAACACGCTCTACCCCGGCGACGACTACGTCGACTGGGTCGGCCTGTCCGGCTACTACGGCACCACCGGCGTCGAGAAGTACAAGTCGTTCGACCAGATCTTCCAGCCGACCATCGAGCAGATCCGAGCGTTCAGCCACAAGCCCGTGGTGATCACCGAGACCGGGGCCACCGACACCTCGGGGCTGAAGGCACAGTGGATCACCGAGATGTTCTCGCAGCTCGCACAGCACCCCGACATCATCGGCGTGATCTGGTACGAGGCGAGGAAGGAGGTCGACTGGCGGGTGGCCGCGTCCCCCGCCGCCGCCCAGGCGTTCGCCGCCGGGGTCTCCGCGCCGCGCTACAACACGCCCTGGACCGTCCACTCCGAGCCGGCCCTGACCGTCACGGCGCCGGCCCCGACACCCGCCCCTTCCCCCGACGCGCCGACCTCCCCCAGCCCGTCGGCCACCACCCAGAAGCCTCCGGTCAAGAAGCCGACCTCGCCCGCGACCAAGCCCCGGTCGAGTTCCACGCCCGCCGGGTGAGCACGACCCCGCCCCGGCCCGCGTACCGGCCTACGACACCACCGCCCCGGCCCGCGCACCGGCCGCAGACACCGCAGCAGGGAGGCGAGAGCCCCATGACCCACC
The DNA here is from genome assembly GCF_044455625.1 of Kitasatospora sp. NPDC051164. NCBI lineage: Bacteria > Bacillati > Actinomycetota > Actinomycetes > Kitasatosporales > Streptomycetaceae > Kitasatospora > Kitasatospora sp. NPDC051164. The sequence goes on from NZ_JBITFB010000003.1 coordinate 242,341, forward strand.
CCGTCGTGCCCGGAACCGGGCGCCGCGGCCTGCGCCCGTGGTGGTGGCTCGCGCCGACCATCGCGATCGTCCTGGCCCTGTGCGCGGTGCTGATCCCGCACGACTCGCGGGACCCGCAGGCGCCCGTCCGGGCGACCACGGCCGTCACCCCGCTGCCGGCCGCGACCGCCGGCGAGATCTGCTCCACCGGGCAGAACCGCTACCCGTCCCAGGCCGTCGACTCCGGCCGCTACCTGATCAACCCGAACGAGTGGAACGCCACCGGCGGCCTCTGCATCAGCAGCAGCGGCGCCGGCACCGACTTCCGGGTGACCCGCAGCGGGATCAGCCCCGCCAGCCTCACGGACCCGGACCGCGGCCCCGGCGCCTACCCGCACATCAGCACCCAGCTCCAGCCCGGCACCGGCCCGCTGCCCATCCCGGTGGACAACCTGCGGTACGCGACCAGCAGTTGGCAGACCACCCAGGTCGACGGCGGCGTCTACAACGTCTCGTACGACGTCTGGTACAGCAACAGCCGGACCAGCTGCTCCTTCACCGAGAGCGCCGAGCTGATGATCTGGCTGCGCGGCAACGGCAAGACCCCGTTCGGCCAGCGGACCGGCGACCTGCAGGTCGGCGGCACCTCCTACCGCGTGTACGAGGCCCCGAAGAAGAGCAGCCACACCCTGATCACCTACGAGATGGCCACCGGCACGACCTCCGTCACCGACCTGGACCTGCGGGCCTTCACCCGCGACGCCATCCAGCGCGGCTACGTCCCGGCCGGCTCGTACCTGTGCGCCGTCCAGGCCGGGTTCGAGATCTGGGACGGCGGCGCCGGCCTCGGCAGCGACTCGTTCTCGTTCCAGGCCGCCGCCGGACAGCCGAGCGGCGCGATCACCTCGGCCCTGCCCGGTCTCTGTCTGGACAGCCGGGTGGCGGGCGATCCGGCCGCGGTCGGCGCCGCCACCTGCGACGGCTCGCCGGCCCAGACCTGGACGATGGGGGACAACGGCTCGATCGGGCAGAACGGGCGCTGCGTCGAGGACCCGGGCCTCGGTTTCCCCGTCCTCACCGGCTGCACCTCGCGGCCCGACCAGCGCTGGCGGGTGACCCCCACGGGACAGCTCGCCAACCAGGACACGGGGCGCTGCGTCGAGAATCCGGGTGCTGCCGGGAGTGCGGGTCCGAGCGCTGCCGGCAGTGCCGGTCCGAGTGCCTCCTCGAGCGGGACTGCGAGCGCCTCCGCGGGCGCCTCTGCGAGCGCCTCCGCGGGCGGGACCACCCAGGTGCGGATGCGCCCGTGCGATGCCCGTACGGGCCAGGGATGGCACCCTCCAGCCTGAGCAGATTATCGCACGAGGAGTCGAACAGTCGTGCCCCGCGACACTACATGTGGGGCTGCATCGGACTCGCGCCACTAGATGTATGCTCATCCCTGCTGTCGATGCAGGGGAACCCGGTGGGAATCCGGGACTGCCCCGCAGCGGTGAGCGAGCGGCTCCAAGAGCTCTGCCCGCGAGTCCGATGACCTGCCGACAGCGTGCGCCACGGCCCTCCCGCAGAGGCCGCGCCAGCACCAGCAGTACCTTCCGGGCCTCGCGGGCGGGCCGGGGATGCCACCGTCGCGCGGACGCCGCTTGCGCCCGCGCGCGTGCTCCCCTGCCCCGATCGCCCGGTACTCCGATCACCGCCGACGATCGCCGCCAGGAGAGAGCGCCTTGACCACCGCTGCCTCAGCCACCCTGCCCGCCCAGGGCTCCGGTACCGCCTTCACCGACCCGAAGGTCTCCGACCCCGGCGGCGCCCTGCTGCGGCTGCTCACCGACCGCAGCGTCGACCTCACCGAGGTCGACCCCGGCCATGTCGCCGCCGCCGCGCTGCGCGGCCGCCACGCCGGCTCGGACTTCGCCGAGCTGCGCGGGCTGGCCGTGGACGCCGCCGCGTCGATGATCGCCGAGGACCCCCAGTACTCGAAGCTCGCCGCCCGCCTGCTCGCCCTGGAGATCGTCGACGAGGCGAACAGCCAGGGCTCCACGTCCTTCTCCGCCTCGATCACCGTCGGCCACGCCGAGGGCCTGATCGGCGACACCACCGCGGAGTTCGTCGCCAAGCACGCCGCCGCCCTGGACGCGCTGATCGACACCAAGGGCGACGACCGCTTCGAGTACTTCGGCCTGCGCACCGTGCAGTCCCGCTACCTGCTGCGCCACCCGATCACCCGCAAGGTGATCGAGACCCCGCAGCACTTCCTGCTCCGCGTCGCCTGTGGCCTGGCGGTCGGCGACAACGAGCAGTCCGTGCGCGAAGTCGCCGAGCTGTACGGCCTGATGAGCCGCCTGGAGTACCTGACCTCCTCGCCGACGCTCTTCAACTCCGGCACCCGCCACCCGCAGATGTCGAGCTGCTACCTGCTCGACTCCCCGCTGGACAACCTGGACTCGATCTACAACCGCTACGCGCAGATCGCCCGCCTGTCCAAGCACGCCGGCGGCATCGGCCTGTCCTACTCGCGCATCCGCTCGCGCGGCAGCCTGATCCGCGGCACCAACGGCAAGTCCAACGGCATCGTGCCGTTCCTGCGCACCCTCGACTCCTCCGTCGCCGCCGTCAACCAGGGCGGCCGTCGCAAGGGCGCCGCCTGCGTCTACCTGGAGACCTGGCACGCCGACATCGAGGAGTTCCTCGAGCTGCGCGACAACACCGGCGAAGAGGCCCGCCGCACCCACAACCTCAACCTGGCGCACTGGATCCCGGACGAGTTCATGCGCCGGGTCAACGCCAACGCGGACTGGTCGCTGTTCTCCCCGGCCGACGTGCCCGAGCTGGTCGACCTGTGGGGCGCCGACTTCGACGAGGCGTACCGCAAGGCCGAGCTGGCCGGCAAGGCCGTGCGCACCATCCCCGCGCAGACCCTGTACGCCCGCATGATGCGCACCCTCGCGCAGACCGGCAACGGCTGGATGACCTTCAAGGACGCCTCCAACCGCGCCGCCAACCAGACCGCGCTGCCGGGCCGCACGGTGCACTCCTCCAACCTGTGCACCGAGATCCTGGAGGTCACGGACGACTCCGAGACCGCCGTCTGCAACCTCGGCTCGGTCAACCTCGGCGCCCACGTGGCCGCCGGGGCGTCCGCCGACGACCTGCTGGGCGCCATGGACTGGGAGCGGCTCGACGCCACCGTGCGCACCGCCGTCACCTTCCTCGACCGCGTCGTGGACATCAACTTCTACCCGACCACCGAGGCCGGCACCTCCAACTCCCGCTGGCGGCCCGTGGGCCTCGGCGTGATGGGCCTCCAGGACGTCTTCTTCAAGCTGCGGCTCGACTTCGACTCCGCCGAGGCCGCCCGGCTGTCCACGCTCATCGCCGAGCGCATCATGCTCACCGCCTACGAGCGCTCCGCCGACCTGGCCGAGCAGCTCGGCCGCCACGAGGCGTACGGCGAGACCCGCGCCGCCCGCGGCGAACTGCACATCGACCACTTCCCGACGGCCGCCCCGCAGTGGGCCGACCGCTGGACCGCACTGCGCGCCCGCATCGCCGAGACCGGCCTGCGCAACTCGCTGCTGCTGGCCATCGCGCCGACCGCGACCATCGCATCCATCGCCGGCGTGTACGAGTGCATCGAGCCGCAGGTGTCCAACCTGTTCAAGCGCGAGACGCTCAGCGGCGAGTTCCTCCAGGTCAACCCGTACCTGGTGCGCGAGCTCAAGGAGCTCGGCGTCTGGGACCAGCAGACCCGCGACGCGCTGCGCGACGCCAACGGCTCCGTGCAGGAGCTGAACTGGCTGCCCGCCGAGGTGCGGTCGCTGTACCGCACCGCGTGGGAGCTGCCGCAGCGCGCGCTGATCGACCTGGCCGCGGCCCGCATGCCGTACCTGGACCAGAGCCAGTCGCTGAACCTGTTCATGGCGGCGCCGACCATCGGCAAGCTCAGCTCGATGTACGCCTACGCGTGGAAGGTCGGTCTCAAGACCACCTACTACCTGCGTTCGCGCCCGGCCACCCGCATCGCCCAGGCCGCGTCGGGTACCGCCCGCGCCGCCGCGCCGGTGCCCGTGAACACTCCGACCCTCACGCCGGAGGAAGAGGCCGCGCTGGCCTGCTCCCTGGAGAACCCCGAGTCCTGCGAGGCCTGCCAGTAATGTCCGACGACCGCGAGAAGATGCTGCTCGACCCCGGCTTCGAGCTGACCCTGCGCCCGATGCGCTACCCGTCGTTCTACGACCGGTACCGGGACGCGATCAAGAACACCTGGACGGTCGAGGAGGTGGACCTGCACTCCGACGTCGCCGACCTCGCCAAGCTCAGCGAGGGTGAGCGGCACATGATCGGCCGGCTGGTCGCCTTCTTCGCGACCGGTGACTCGATCGTCGCGAACAACGTCGTGCTGAGCCTCTACAAGCACATCAACTCCCCGGAGGCGCGGCTCTACCTGAGCCGTCAGCTGTTCGAGGAGGCCGTGCACGTCCAGTTCTACCTGACGCTGCTGGACACCTACCTTCCGGACCCGGAGGACCGCAACGCGGCCTTCGCCGCGGTGGAGAACATCCCCTCCATCCACCAGAAGGCCCAGTTCTGCTTCAAGTACATGAACGCGGTCGACCACATCGACTCGCTGCAGACCAAGGAGGACCGCCGCGCGTTCCTCCTGAACCTGATCTGCTTCGCGGCGTGCGTCGAGGGCCTGTTCTTCTACGGCGCGTTCGCCTACGTGTACTGGTTCCGGTCGCGCGGTCTGCTGCACGGCCTGGCCACCGGCACCAACTGGGTGTTCCGCGACGAGTCCATGCACATGGACTTCGCGTTCTCCGTGGTGGACACCGTCCGCGAGGAGGAGCCCGACCTCTTCGACGACGAGATGGCCAAGCAGGTCACCGAGATGCTGGAGGAGGCCGTCGAGGCCGAGCTCCAGTTCGCCCAGGACCTGTGCGGTGACGGCCTGCCCGGCATGAACACCGCCTCGATGCGCGAGTACCTCCAGGCCGTCGCCGACCAGCGCCTCGCCCGCCTCGGCATGCCGATCCGGTACGGGTCGACCAACCCGTTCGGCTTCATGGAGCTCCAGAACGTCCAGGAGCTGACCAACTTCTTCGAGCGCCGGGTGTCGGCGTACCAGGTGGCCGTTGAAGGATCGGTCTCCTTCGACGACGACTTCTAGAAGAGCCGGATACGACAGAGGTGCCCCGCACGGCCACAGCCCGTGCGGGGCACCTCTGTCGTATCAGTCGGTAGAAAACTCGCCGGACTTGACCCCGGCGAGGAAGGAGGACCACGCGTCGGCCGGGAAGAGCAGAGCCGGCCCGTCAGGTCCTTGGAGTCACGAACCGGTACGACACTGCTGAAGGAGTGGGCTTCCCGCCATCGGGAAGCGCCTCAGGGTCTGGGCCGGTAGCCGTCGCTCGACGAGCACCCATGCCGGCCGGGCCTTGGTGGAGCAGGAAGTCGGCCGGTCCGACTTCCTACTCCACAACGAAGATGCGCGCACCGGTCGACGCACCACGGCAGTGCTATCGGCGTTGCTCCACCCGTCCGGCTGAACTCCCGTGGCCACACCGGCACCGCACGCACACGTACCGCCCACCTCCGGTTACGGTCCGGCGCACAGCCGTACGACGAGACGAGAGGGGCCCACGGTGACGACGACCGGAATCCTGGACTACGAGAGCGACGCGATCGTCCAGCTGATGAACATCGCGGAGAAGGACTGGACGGAGCAGGAGCTCAAGGACGCGTTGCAGCGGGCGATCATGCTGGAGCTGTCCACCATCCCGCCCTACGCCACCGCGCTCTGGTCGATCACCAGCCAGGACAGCACCCAACCCGTCCGCAACACCATCCGGGAGATCATCTTCGATGAGATGTCGCACTTCGGCCTGGTCTGCAACATGCTCACCAGCATCGGCGGCACCGTCGTCCTCACCGACCCCGCCACCGTCCCGAAGTACCCGGGCGAGCTGCCCGGCGGGGTCAACCCGGGGCTGGTCGTCTCCCTCAGCGGGCTGACGCGGGAGTCGGCGGGCCTCTTCTCCGACATCGAGAAGCCCGAGAACCCCCTCGCCTTCGCCGCCGACGGCAACACCATCGGCGCCTTCTACCAGCGGATCGCCGACGTCTTCCCCAACTTCGCCCACCTGCTCACCGGTCAGAACCAGGTGACCTTCCCGCTCTCGAGCCACGGCGCCGGCAACGACATCGTCCCGATGAACACCATCGACGACGTCCTGAAGGCGATCCACATCATCCAGACCCAGGGCGAGGGCACCACGGCATCCCCGGACAACCCCTTCCCGGGCGCCCCGGGCGAACTCGCCCACTACTACGCGTTCAAGGAGATCGCCGTCGGCAAGAAGCTGGTCAAGAACCCCACCACGGGGAGGTTCGAGTTCACCGGCCCCGACGTCCCGCTCCCGGACACCGCCCCCGTCGCCCGTGTCCCCGAGGGCGGCTGGGCCAACGACCCCGCCAACACGCCCGACCAGGCCACCGCCACCGCGCTGCACGACTTCAACACGACCTACAGCGACATGCTCCGCGCCCTCTGCTCCGCCTGGAGCGGCAACCCGAACTCGCTCTTCGACGCGATCGGGCACATGGGCGATCTGGGCGACGCCGCACGGACGATCAACGCCATCAAGCTCCCCTCGGACCCCCACCTCGTCTACGGTCCGGAGTGGCTCTTCGTCGCCAACTGACCGGACCCGTGCCCCCGCCCGCCCGGCACGGAACGCCGGGCGGGCGGGGGCAGGGCAAGCGGACAGGTCACGCCTCCGCGACGGCCTCCAGCGGGCTCAGGGCCGCCGCCCGCCGGGCCGGGACGGCCGCCGCGACCGCGCCGAGCGCGAGCGATCCCAGGCAGACGAGGGCCAGCGTCCCCCAGGGCAGCGCCAGCGCGTACTGCTCCATCGCACCGCCCGCCAGCGCCCCGACCGCCCAGGCGCCGAACAGCCCGCCGGCCAGGCCGAGCAGGGTGCCGAACGCGGCGACCGTCACGGCCTCCAGACGGATCATCCGACGGACGCCGGCCCGATCCATGCCGATGGCCCGCAGGACACCGATCTCCCGCGTCCGTTCGGTGACGGACATCGCCAGCGTGTTGACGATCCCGAGCGCGGCGATCACGACGCCGATCGCGAGCAGCCCGTACATCAGCGTCAGCAGGTCGCTCATCGTCCCCGCCGCCTCGCGCACCAGCGCGGCCCGGTCCTGCACCTTGAGCAGCGGGTTGTTGCCCACCGCCGTCCGCAGCCCGTTCTCCGTCGCGCCTTCGCCGCGCACCAGGACCCGCTGGACGGTGCCGGGCCTGTAGCTGTCGCGCTGCACCTCGTCGCGGGTGCCCAGCACATCGTGGGCGGTGGGGTTGTCCCGGTAGACGCCCACCACGGTGTAGTGCGCGAACTCCTCGCTCCGCCCGATGCGCGCGTCGACCTGCCCGCCCGTGCTCACCCCGGTCTCCCGGGCGACGCTGCTGGAGACGGCGATCCGGCCGGGCCCGAGGTCCTTCGTCGAGCCGCTCACGAAGTCGAGGTTCATCACCTGGTCGAGGGCCGCCGGGTCGACGCCGGAGATCTCCCGGACGCGACCGCCCACGACCGCCGTGGAGTCCGCGACCGCGCTGACGCTCCGCACTCCCGGGACGCCGGCCACCCGCTGCACGGCGGCCGGGTCGATGCCGGTCATGGTGTTGCCGGTGCTGATCACGTAGTCGGCGCCGAGCCCGTCCGCGACCTGCCGGTCCAGGGCCTGCCCGGTCGAGTTGCCGATGGTGGCGAGCCCGCTGACCAGCGCGGTGCTGATGAGCAGTGTGGCGGCGGTCGCCGCCGTGCGCCTCGGGTCGCGCAGCGCGTTCTGCTGGGCCAGGAGGCCGGGGGTGCCCCACCGGCGGATCACACGCCCGGTCACCCGGATCACGGGGGCGGCGAGGGCCGGCGCCAGCACGATCAGGGCGACGACGAGGACGCCGCAGCCGAGCATCGCACGGCGCAGGTTCTCCTCCGAGGCGTCCTTCGCCGAGCCCGCGAGCGAGACCAGCAGACCGACGCCGAGCAGCAGCAGGACCGCCCCGGCGATCGGACGCAGCCACGAGCGCCCACCGGGCTGCGCGGCGGAGCGTAGCGCCTCGATCGGTGCGATCCGCGCCGCCCGGCGCGACGGCAGCCAGGCGGCCAGCACCGTCACCCCGACGCCTACGAACAGCGCCGCCGCCACCGGTCGGGGCCCGATCACCAGTGGGCCCTCCGGCAGCCGGTTCCCGTCGCCGCTCAGCAGCCGGGGCAGCACGGACGCGATGCCGAGTCCGCCGATGAATCCGATCATCGACGCGGCGAGCCCGACCAGCACGGCCTCGGCCAGCAGGGAGCGGACCACCTGGCGGCGGGTGGCGCCGACCGCCCGCAGCAGCGCGAGCTCCCGGGTGCGCCGGGCGACGAGCATGGTGAAGGTGTTGACCACGAGGAACGAGCCGATGAACAGGGACACGCCCGCGAAGACCATCGGCATCTTCTGGTAGCCCCGGGTCAACACCCCGACGTAGAGGGCCTGTTGGTCGGCCTGCGCCTGTCCGGTGGTGGTCTCGGCGCGGTCCGCCGGGAGCATCCCGGCGATCCGCTGCGCCAGCTCGTACGGCCCGGTACCCGGGGCCGCCGAGACGTCGATGCCGGTGTAGTGGCCGGGGGTCGCGAACAGCCGCTGTGCGGTGGCCCGGTCGAAGAGGGTGAGCGTGCCGCCCGCGGTGACCCGGGTGTCCCGGGTCGTGACGATGCCGACCAGCCGCGCCGTGAGGGCGGGGCCGTCCGTCGCGAGCGTGACCGTGTCCCCCAGGTGGAGGCGGCCCGCGGCGGCGGTGCCCCGGTCCACGGCGATCTCCTCGGCGGCGGCGGGGGCGTGCCCCTCGACCAGGGGGTACCGCCCCTGGTCGTACGCGGCCGCGAGGTTCGTCCCCGGCCTGACCCGCAGCGGTGTGCCGTCGGCCGCGTTCAGGACGGCGCTCCCGTCGGCGGACGGCCGGACCGCCGCGACCCCGGGCACGTCGGCGAGGCGGCGCGCGAGCGCGTCCGTCAGCACGCTCGGCTGGTCGGGCGCGGCGGGGGACTCCTTCGCGGTGACGGTGACCGCGATGTCGGCGAAGTTCCTGGTGGCGGCGGCCCGGTGGGCGGCGGCGGTGGAGTCCGCGAAGACGAGGGTGCCGGAGACGAAGGCGACGCCGAGGCAGACCGCGAGGACGGTCATCAGCAGACGGGCCTTGTGCGCCAGTACGTTGCGCAGGGCTGTGGTCAGCATGAGCAGCTTTCGGAGGTGTCGGGAGGAGAAGGGGCGCGGACTCGGCGCCGGCTCAGCCGGCGAAGGACTTCATGACGTCGAGCACCCGGTCCGGCGTCGGGTGCGCCATCTCGTCGACCAGCCGCCCGTCGGCCAGGAACACCACCCGGTCCGCGTACCCGGCGGCCACCGGGTCGTGCGTCACCATGACCACCGTCTGGCCCAACTCCCGTACGGAGTCCCGCAGGAAGCCGAGGACCTCGGCCCCGGCCCGGGAGTCGAGGTTGCCGGTCGGCTCGTCGCCGAACACGATCGCGGGCCGCGCGACCAGCGCCCGGGCGACCGCGACGCGCTGCTGCTGCCCGCCGGACAGTTCGGCCGGGCGGTGGCCGAGGCGCTGGGACAGCCCGACCATCGACACCACGCGGTCCAGCCACTGCCGGTCCACCCGCCGCCCGGCGAGCGACAGCGGGAGCGTGATGTTCTCCAGCGCGGTCAGGGTGGGCAGCAGGTTGAACGCCTGGAAGATGAAGCCGACCCGGTCCCGCCGCAGCTGGGTGAGCTGCCGGTCGCCCAGGCCGCCCAGTTCCGTCGTACCGATCCGGACGGAGCCCGACGTGGGGGTGTCGAGACCGGCGGCGCAGTGCATCAGGGTGGACTTGCCGCAGCCGGACGGGCCCATGATCGCGGTGAACTCGCCCTCCCGGAAGGCGATGCTCACCCGGTCCAGCGCCGTGACCCGGGTGTCGCCGTTGCCGTAGACCTTCGTCAGGTCGGCGGTGGCGGCCGCGATCCCGGGTGTGGTGTGCAGGGTGAGGGAGTTGGCGGTCACGAGGGACTCCGTCTTCGAGGTGCGGATCGGTGCACTTCGAAGGGTGTCCGGTGCACGTATCAGGCCCCTGGGCCGCCGTGTATCAGCGCCCGCGCCAGTCGGCAGCAGTTCGGTAGCAAGCGGCTGTCCAGCACGCGGTTGTGCAGCAAGCGTTGGGTAACAAGCGGTCGTGCGGCAGCGCGTCAGTCCGGCAGTCGCAGGGTGGCGACCGCGCCGCCGTCCGCGGCGTTGGCGAAGCTCAGCTCCGCGCCGAGCAGTCGGGCCTGTCCTGCCGCGATGGTCAGGCCGAGCCCGTGGCCCGTGCCGCGCTCGGCGGCGCCGGTCCGGAACCGGCGTGGGCCGTGCCGCAGCAGGTCGGCGGGGAAGCCGGAGCCGTGGTCACGCACGACGACGGTACGTCCCTCGACCGTGACCAGCACCGGGGCGGCCCCGTGCCGGTGCGCGTTGACGACGAGGTTGCCGACGATCCGTTCCAGCCGCCGGGGGTCGGTCTCCACCGACGCCGACAGCGAGGATGCCGCCGACGCCGTGTCAGCCTCGGAAACCGCTGCCACGCAGACCTCGGCCTCGAACCCGGTGCGCGCCACGGCCTCCCGGACGACGGCGCCCAGCGGCACCCGGGCCCGTACGGGCTGTTCCGCCCCGGCGTCCAGCCGCGAGATCTCCAGCAGGTCCTCGACCAGTCCGCGCAGGTCGCGCACCCGCGCCCGGATGAGGTCCTCCGTCTCGCCGGGCGGCAGCAGGTCGGCGGCGGCGAGCAGCCCGCCGATCGGGGTGCGCAGCTCGTGTGCCACGTCGGCCGTGAACTGCCGTTCCGTCCGGAGCAGTCGGCCGAGGCTGTCGGCCATCGCGTCCACCGTCGCCGCGATGTCCGCCACTTCGTCGTCGCCCTTGGTGGGCCCGGTGCGGGCGTCGAGGTCCCCGGCGGAGATACGGTCCGCGGTCTCGGCGACCCGCCGGAGTCTGCGGGCGAGCAGCCCGGCCCCGTACACCGCGGCCGGCGTGGCCACGGCGAGGGCGAGCAGCGAGGCCACCGCCATCGCCACGTCCAGCCGGGGCAGATCGGACAGCTCCGGGCCCATGTTGATCCGTACGGCCAGCACCGGGCTGCCCGGGCCGCCGGTGCGCTGGGCGGCCCAGGCGCTCGGGCCCGCGTTGCCCTCGACGCGTCCGTCGTACGCGGTGTGCCGGTTCCCGTCGGCCGGGTGCCGCAAGCCGGCGGGCAGGTCGGCCGGGTCGAGTTCGGCGCCGTCGGCCAGTGCTCCGGTGCGCCGGTAGACGTCCATGGCCGAGTACACGGCGTTGAAGGCCCGCGCCTCGGCCCGGCTGCGGATGTCCTGGGCGGTCCACAGGTGCACCAGCACGCCGACCGCCGCCGCGACCAGGCAGGCGGTGGCGGCGGCGAGGGCGGCGATCTTCCAGCGCAGCGAGGTCCGACGCCGACGGAGCGTACGCATCGCGTTCAGCGCTTGAGCTTGTAGCCGAAGCCGCGGACCGTCTCGATCCGCTCCCGGCCGAGCTTGCGGCGCAGCCGCTGCACGCACAGGTCCACCACCCGGCTGTCGCCGTCCCAGCCGTACTCCCAGACGTTGCGCAGCAGCGTGTGCCGCTCCAGCACCACGCCGGGGTGGGCGGCGAACTCCAGCAGCAGCTTGAGTTCGGTCGGGGTCAGCGCGACCGGGAGTCCGCCGACGGACACCTCCATGCCGGCGGTGTCGACGGTCAGGTCCCCGAACACCAGGACCTTGCCCCCGCCCTCGGCAGCGGCAGCGGCCTCGGGCGAGGGGACGGGTGTGTACGTCGCCCGCCGCAGCAGCGAGCGGATGCGCGCCACCAGCACGTAGGTGTCCACGGGCTTGACCACGTAGTCGTCCGCCCCGGCCTCCAGTCCGGCGACGACGTCGAGCCCGTCGCCGCGCGCGGACATCATCAGCACCGGCACCAGGCTGGTCTCCCGGATCCGGCGGCACAGGCCGATCCCGTCGAGTCCGGGCAGCATCACGTCGAGGACGAGCAGGTCGAACTGCTCGGCCCGGAACAGCTCCAGCCCCGTGAGGCCGTCGGCCGCGGCCGTCATCTCGTAGCCGTAGCGTTCCAGCGCGACAGTGAAGGAGCGGCGCATCAGGTCGTCGTCCTCCACCAGCAGCACGCGGACCGGGCGCGGGGGCGGTGCGGGCGAGGACACGGGCGGCGGGCTCCAGTTCACTCGGCGGCGGACAAGGGAACGATACGGCAGATACCGGACGCGCCCGCCGTGTGGAACCGGTCGACGGCAGACCGAGCGCTCGCTGATACCCACCCGATACGGAACCCGCCCGAAGAGCCCGGCTCACCCAGCGCTGCCGCCGGGGCCGTCCGCCCGCAGCCCCTCGGCGAACGCGCGCGCCGCCGCCAGGTCGTCGCCGTCCGGCCGCGCCTTGTTGATGCCGCCGACGAGCTTGAAGGGGAGCCAGGTGTCGAAGGCCCGGCAGGAGAAGGCGCCGGCCACCTCGAAGCCCTTCCGTTCGAGCTGCCGCACCAGGGGGCGGGTGAAGGGCCGGACCGGCAGCTCCGGCAGCCCGCTGGTGGCGAACACGAACGCCCGCTGACCCTGCCCCTGCCCCTGCCGCTGCCCCTCGGGAGCCCGCTCGGGAACCGACCGGACGAAGTCGCGCAGCCGTGGGTGGAACTGCCCCGTGAAGATCCCCGAGCCGAAGCCCACCAGGTCGTAGCCGGAGAGCCCGGCCGCGTCGACCTGTTCGGGCTCGACCACCGGGGCCGACAGCACCCGGCCCATGGCTTCGGCGATCCTCCTCGTGTTTCCGTGGGACACGGACGCGCACACGATGACGGCCTTCACGACGGTTCCCCTTCCGTTCGGTCACTTCCGAGGAATGGACCGGACGGGGCGGGAGAACGTGACATCGTCGGCCGGGAACGCCGAAGGCCGGCGCGGAAGGGTCCGCGCCGGCCTTCGTCGAAGTCCGACAGCCGCTCCGCCGTCAGGCGTTCGGCACGGTCGCGTACTTCGCCGTGCCCTCGGCCATCTGCTTCAGGGCGTCCTTGCGGTCGCGCTTGGACAGCTTGTCGATGTAAAGGGTGCCGTACAGGTGGTCGGTCTCGTGCTGCAGGCAGCGGGCGAAGAAGCCGGTGCCCTCGACGCGGATCGGCTTGCCGTCCTTGTCGACGCCGGTCACGGCGGCGTAGTCCGGGCGCGGCAGCTCGGCGTAGGCGGTGGGGACGGACAGGCAGCCCTCGTTGCCGTCGTCGAGGAGGCGCCGGCGGTCGGCCGGGTACTCCTCGAGCGTCGGGTTGATCACGTGGCCGATGTGGCGCACGCCCTCGTCGTCCGGGCAGTCGTAGACGAAGACCTTGAGGTCCACGCCGATCTGGTTGGCGGCGAGGCCGACGCCCTCGGCGGCGTACATGGACTGGAACATGTCGTCGATGAGCGCGGAGAGCTCGTCGTCGAAAGCGGTGACGTCCTTGACCTCGCGGTGCAGGACGGGGTTGCCGACGACGGTGATCGGACGGGCGGTGCCCCTGCCGAGGTCGGGCTCCTCGCCGACCACCTTCACGGGAGCCTCGGGCGCCGCCCCCTCCACGTCGTGCTCGTGCTCGTGCGAGTGGTCGTGCTGCTCGGCCTGGTCCGCCATGTCTTCCGCTTCCATAGGTCTACACGTACCTCACCAGGGTACTCAGCAGACTTCTTCGAGATCCCGGTAAGCCCGGGTTCCCGGGGAGCCGGTGACCCAGCGGTCCAGCAGGACCCGCACCAGGTGGGCGGGGGCGGCGATCCCGCACTCGCGCTCGACCAGCCAGGACATCCCGGCCGCGCCGCCCTGGCTGAGGTGGCTGAGGTGGCCGGGGTGGGCGGCGTCGCCGTCGTCGTGCGGGTCGTGGTGGGCGGCGACCCCGTCGTCGGAGGCCATCCGGCTCTCCGAGCAGGCGCGGCAGAGCAGCCGTACCGAGGAGGTCCAGTCCTCGGCGGCGTAGCCGGCGTCGGCGACGAGCCGCTCCAGAGCGTCACGGTCCCCGGCCGTGGCGGCCTGCAGCAGCACCACGTAGGTCGGCACCGGGGAGGGCGCCCACAGCTCGATCTCGTCGAACACGGGGTAGGCGACGCCGTCGGTGACCCGCTCGCCGTGCGGGGCGCCGTCGTGCAGCACCACCTCGCCCCAGCGGCGGCCGGAGGAGGGCAGCGGGATGGAGAGGACCTCGATCCGGGCCGGGTCCAGGCGCCGGCCCCAGACCACCTCGGACTCGCCGTCCGGGGAGAGCCGCACCGGGGTGGTGCCGAGGTCCAGGCTGACCGGACCGTCGGGCTGCCCGCCGGGGCCGCCCGGCAGCTTGAGCCCGTACGCCTGCCAGGCGCGGCGTGCCAGCGGCCAGTCCTGCAGGGCGGTGGCGGTGATGCCGAGGTTCCACCAGTCGGGGGCGCCGTGTTCGCGGTCCAGCAGGGCGACGGCACGCAGGCCGGCCGAGCGGGCCTGCTCCCAGTCGCGGCGGAACTTGTGCAGGAGGGCGAGGTTGAACCAGGAGTCGGAGAGCCAGGGCTCCAGGTCGGCGGCCATCACCAGCAGCGCGCCGGCGTCCTCGTAGCGGCCGTCGCCGATCAGCGTGAAGGCCCGGTCGGTCGTCTGCCGCCAGGTGGCGGACGGCCGGTGCCGTGCCCGGTGGAAGATCCTCACGTTCGTCCCTGCCGTCGTCGTCCGCTCAAGTCCCGTGCCACCCGTGCCCGTACCGTCTTGGACGGCGTACGGGGCTCGGTGCCCCGGTCGGTGTTCCACGCTACGACCGCATCCAACCACGCTCGCCCCCGCCCGCGCTCCCCACCGCCGAGGTTGGGGCCGCCCCTCCCCAGCCTGCCCGCCCGATCGCGCCCTCTCAACCCCTGGCGGGGCGGACCCCGTTCGGCGGACCGAAAACCCCGGGCCGACGGCCCCGCTCCCCCGCCCGCCCCGGCCACGGGCCCGGGCCCCGACGTCCGGCCTGCGGCCCCGAGCCGAAGCCCCGAACTGCAGCCCCGAACCCCGGCCCTGACCTGCAGCTCCGAACCTCAGCCGCGGGCCTGTCCGCCGACCCGGGCCAGGGCGTCCACCACCCGGGCGTCGAAGACCCGGCCGCGGCCCAGCCGGATCACCTCCAGCGCCTCCAGCCGCCCGACCGCCTCGCCGACGCCCCGGCCGCGGGCCGCGGTGAGCAGGTCGTCGTGGGCGTTGGCGACCCGGATGATCCGGGCCGCGAGCGGCACCGGGCCCTCGCCGCCGGCCGGCCCGGCGCAGGGGTCGGCCAGCCGGGCGACCTGCTCGGCGACCTGCCGGGGCACCCCGGTGCGGCTGATCACCTCGCTGCCCAGCCGGGCGATCCGCTGCTGCTCGGCGCAGGGCAGCACCGCGGTGGCACCGTCCGGCACCGGTTCGACCAGGGAGAGCTGGCCGACGTCGTGCATCAGCGCGGCGTACTCCAACAGGGCGAGCTCGCGGGTGCCCAGGCCCAGCTCGCGCCCGAGGGCGCACGCCGTGTCCGCGACCCGGCGCGCGTGCCCGTGCGGGGTGTAGCCGGCCACCTCGGTGGCCCGGGCGAGGCTGGCGATGGTCTGCCCGGTGGTGGCCCGCACCGCCGCGGCGCGCCGGAAGGACACCTGGGCGAGCAGCAGCGGGGTGCAGAACAGCGGCAGCGCCCAGAGTCCGACCTCACCGGCCGCGAGGCTGACCAGCATGCCGGTGGCGACGATCGCCGAGCCGATGCCGAACAGCGAGCGCAGCTCGTCCTCCAGTGCCGCCGGGAACCGCAGTCCGCCCCCCGAACGGCGCAGGAGGGCCGCCAGGGTCGCGTCGCACAGCGCGGCCAGCGCGGCGACGGCCGTCAGGAACGCCCCGTACGCCGGGCCCTCGGGCGAGAAGCGGTCGACCAGGCCGCCGTTGTACAACGGCTGGAAGACGGCGGCCGCGAAGCCGACGGCGAGCAGCCGACGGGCGGCGCTGTCGCGACGGGCCGGGTCGGCCCAGGGCGGGCGGCGGTACGGGCGGTCGGGGTGGTGCGGCAGGGCGAGCCCGGGCAGCCAGGCCAGCAGCAGGCCGACGCCGGTCGCCGCGACCACCTGGAGCGTCCCGTGCGCGGTCGGCACTCCGCGCAGCGGCCCGAGCAGCGCGTAGGCCAGCGCGCCGGCCGCGCCGATGGGCGCCTGTTCGCGATCCCCCGGAAGGGTGATGCGGACGCATTCGCCGAGCGCGATCAGCGCGATGAACGCCAGCGCGACCCTGGGCTCCGCGACCCCGCGCACCGCGACCGCGCCCAGCGCGAGCGCCAGCAGCGCGGCGGCGGCCACGTGCACGGCGCGGGCGGTGGGCCCGCACGCCGTCCGGCCGGGGAGCGTCCGGCCGCGGGCCCTGCGGCCGAGGACCGCGCGCCCGGGCGCCGTCACGACTGCCCGGCCGCGGGGACGCCGCCCTGGGACGGCACCCGGGAGGGAGCCGCCCGAACGGGTTCGGGCACCCCGAGCGGGATGTCCGGGACGGCCCGCACGCAGTCCTCGGAGTGCACCACGGGCTGCCAGTCGTGCACGGCCAGCGCGTCGATCAGCGCCCGCACCATCACCGGGTCGAACTGGCTGCCCGAGCAGCGTTCCAGCTCGGCCACCGCCTCGGCGACCGGGCGGCCGCGCCGGTAGGAGCGGGTGGAGGTCATCGAGTCGAAGGCGTCGGCGACCGAGATGATCCGGGCGAACTCGGGGATCTGCTCGCCGGCCAGCCCGCTCGGGTAGCCGCGGCCGTCCATCCGCTCGTGGTGGTGCAGGATCCCGGCGTGCGCCTCGCCGAGGAAGTCGATCCCGCGCACCAGCTCGTACCCGTACACCGGGTGGATCTCCACGGCCCGGCGCTCCGCCTCGCTGAGGGGACCGTTTCTGCGCAGCAGCTCGGTGGCCACCCCGAGCTTGCCGACGTCGTGCAGGATCCCCGAGAAGCGCAGGGTGCGCAGCCGCTCGGCCTCCATGCCGAGCTGAGTGGCGATCAGCACCGAGGCCCGGCCGACCCGTTCGCTGTGCCCGCGGGTGTACGCGTCCTTGATCTCCACGGCCTGCACCAGCGACTGCACGGTGGCCTGGTGGGCGTCCTGCTCACGCTGGCCCTGGGCGAACACCCAGGCGGAGATGGACAGCGGCAGCAGCGCCAGCAGCGCCGCGAACGCGCCGTACGGGCCCTGCCACAGCACGGCGACCATCAGCCCGCCGGCCGCGTGCACCAGCACCGGCAGTCCGCACACCGAGCAGGCCCCGCGCAGCAGCACCCCGGCCCCGCGGCCCTCGCTGAGCATCACCATCACGCCCACCACCACGCCGTTGACCAGGCAGAACGCGGCGACGGCGGCGAAGCCGGGCAGCAGCGCGGCCGGGAAGCGGGAGCCCAGCAGCAGCTGCGGGCCGCACAGCAGGTGGAACACGACCGAGGAGGTGAAGGCGCACAGCGCGAGCTGGGAGCCGTTGAACAGCTGCCGCCCTCGGCAGCCGGGCCCGCTCGGGCCGCCGAGCAGCGCGGCCGGGGCGGCGACCAGGGCGGCGGCAGCCGGAGGGAGCATCAGGACCCCGGCGAACAGCACCGGGAAGAAGGCGTTCGCCCCCGGCCGGGCGGGCACCCGCCCGGGCGGTGCCGGGCGGCGCAGCAGTCGGCGCACCAGCACCAGGCATGGCGTCGGCAGGCCCTGGGCCAGTGACTCCCAGCAGCCGTGCAGGAAGGCCAGCAGGCCGACCTTGGGCCAGTCCACCGGTTCGCCGAGCCAGCGCGGCACCCCCGGGGTGGCCCCGGCGGGCAGCAGCGGCACCAGGCAGCACAGTGCCGCCACCGGGACGGCCACCAGGTAGCGCGCCGCACCCGGCGGCAGGGTCGCGCCTCCACTGTCGGTAGCGATCTCGGCCTCCCCGCCGTCCGGGCCCGTGTTGCCTCAGCGCGCCGGGCGAACCGACGGTGAGCGTCCGTCAGGAGGATAGGCCGCTGTCCGGGCGCGGGGACGCATGATCGCGCAATGGCGCAGTTGGCGCACCGCCAACTCACCCGTACGAGTGACGGCGCATGCGAGCAGAACGGGAGCGGCCCCGGGAGCGCACGCTCCCGGGGCCGCTGAACTCCCTGATGACCGAACTCGCTGACTACCGCGCTCGGCCGGTGACCGCCCGGACGGCGTGACGGCCGGTCACTCCGCCGGGGCGCCCGCCTCGACGGGCGCGCCGGGGCGCCCGGCCGGCTCGTCGCCGGCCCCGCCCTGCGCCGCCTTCGGCGTCGGCCTGGGCGCCGGCCGGGCGGACTCGACGTGCACCTCGACGGCGCTCTCCGCCGCGACCACCACCGGCTCGCCCGAGCGCTGCCCGGCCCGGATCGAGTCGATCCTGGCGAGCACCTTGCTGCGCAGGTCGGCCGGGGTGTCGTCGCACCCGCAGGAGCGCTTGATCAGCGCCTTGATCGCCTGTTCCAGCCCGTACTGCTTCAGGCAGGGCGAGCACTCCTCGAAGTGCACGCGCAACTTGGCGCAGTCGCCCTCGGCCATCTCGTTGTCGAGGAATTCATAGAGGTGGTCGAGGACCTCGCCACACTCGGTGTCGTGCGGATCGCCGCAGCTCATGAGCCCGAGCCCTTCGCTTCCTGCCCTGCCCCGCTGCCGGCCGGGACCAGCCCGCGCTCACGGGCGTAATCCTCCAGCATGCCGCGCAGCTGACGGCGGCCGCGGTGCAGTCGGGACATCACCGTACCGATGGGAGTACCCATGATGTCCGCGATCTCCTTGTACGCAAAGCCTTCTACGTCCGCGAGATAGACGGCGATCCGGAATTCCTCCGGGATGGCCTGGAGCGCGTCCTTCACATCGCTGTCGGGGAGGTGGTCGAGCGCCTGGGTCTCCGCCGAGCGCAGACCGGTCGACATGTGCGACTCGGCCCTGGCCAGCTGCCAGTCCTCGATCTCCTCCGCCGCGGTGCGCTGGGGCTCCCGCTGCTTCTTGCGGTACGAGTTGATGAACGTGTTGGTGAGGATGCGGTACAGCCAGGCCTTGAGGTTCGTGCCCTCGCGGAACTGGTGGAAGGACGCGTACGCCTTGGCGAACGCCTCCTGGAGCAGGTCCTCCGCGTCGGCCGGGTTGCGCGTCATGCGCAGCGCCGCCGAGTACATCGGATCCAGGTAGCCCAGGGCGTCGCGCTCGAAGCGCTCCCGCCGGGCCTGCTCGCTCTCCTCCGCCGACACCCGGTAGGTGTCCTCACCGATCGCCTCGGCCAGCTCTTCACCGGTGAGCGCCTCGCCCGCAGGCCGGACCTCCTCCGGGCCACCGCCCGGCTCGGCCTCGTGCTCGGTCCCGACGACCGGACCCACCTCCTCGGCATGACGGCCACGGCCCACAGCGGGCCGCCCAGAAATGGAGGATATCGGGCTGACGGGCTTCTCGCCCGCGTCAATCCACTCCGACCAGGAGGGGACGAACGCCGTGGTGGCCTCGCGCTCCTCAGGCCGTTCGGGGCACGCGATCGAACCCATCTGCCCTGCCTCTCACCGGTGATCGTGCTGACGACGGTGTCAACCACACCGGCCCCGCCCGCATTCCCGCCTCACCCGCGGACCTCATTCCAAGGGTGAGCGACCGGAAACTCCCTGCTCACAGCGGTCGCCGCGGCCACGCCCTCACCCGCGGGCCACCAGG
Source organism: Kitasatospora sp. NPDC051164 (assembly GCF_044455625.1). Lineage (NCBI taxonomy): Bacteria > Bacillati > Actinomycetota > Actinomycetes > Kitasatosporales > Streptomycetaceae > Kitasatospora > Kitasatospora sp. NPDC051164. The sequence goes on from NZ_JBITFB010000003.1 coordinate 262,079, forward strand.
GCCAGCACCCAGTCCCCCACCGCCGCGCAGATCAGGTCCAGCACCTCGTCCTGCCCCACCGGCGCCCGCTTGGGCACCTCGAAGCCGTGGCTGCCGTACGGCACCGCCACCAGCTCGTGCCCGGCCGACAGCTCCGGGAACTCCTCCGGCCCGCCGAACGGATCCGCCACGCTCTGCACCACCAGCGTCGGCAGCCCCGACTCCAGCAGTTCCTCCGCCCGGCTCTTCTCCGGCCTGCCCGGCGGGTGCAGCGGGAACGCCAGCGCCACCACCCCCACCGCCCCGGTGGCCACCCCCGTCCGGCAGGCCACCCGCGCCCCGGCGCTGCGCCCGCCCACCACCAGCGGCAGCCCCTGCCCGGCCAGCCGCTCGGCGACCGGCCGCCAGCCGAGGTCCAGCGTCTTCGGCGCCGGGCCCAGCTTCTTGCCCGCCACCCGCCAGGGCTGCTCGACCAGCGCCACGGTGATCCCGCGCTCCGGCAGCTTCCCGGCCAGCGCCACCAGGTCCCGGGCCCCGATCCCGCCGCCCGCGCCGTGGCCCAGCGCCAGGACGGCCTTCGGCGCGGCCGCCCGGTGGTAGGTGATCCGGGCCTCCCCGGCCTCGGTGGGGACGGGTTCGGTGGGGACGGGTTCGGTGGTCATCTCCGCTTGCTCCCAACGCGCTTCAGCACAGGTTCAGGACAGGTTGCAGGACAGGTTGTAGGACTGCCAGGAACAGCTCAGAACAGGGTGGTCTCGTACTCGACCTCGGTCCACGGCTCCTTGAGCTCCGGGCCGTTGTTGCGGATGCTGCCGACCGCCGGCGACACCGGGGTGGCCAGCAGCGCGCCGGGCGGCGGGGGTATCAGCAGCCGGCGCAGCCCGTCCGGGTCGGTCAGCCGCGGATCCAGCCACTCGTCCCAGTCCTGCGGGTCGAGGAACAGCGGCATCCGCTCGTGGATCGGCGCGAGCGTCTCCTCGGCGTCCGTGGTGACGATCGTGAACGTCACCAGCCAGGCCTCCGGGTGCCCGGGCGGTACGGCCCGGTCGCGCCAGAACTCGTACAGCCCGGCGAGCGCCAGCGGGGTGCCGTCCGCCCGGGAGACGAAGTACGGCTTCTTGCGCGCCTTGCCCCGCTCGCCCGGCACCGTCTGCCACTCGTAGTAGCCGTCCACCGGCAGGATGCACCGGCGCGCGGCGAAGGCCTGCCGGTAGGAGGACTTCTCGTGCACCGTGTCCGACCGGGCGTTGATCATCTTCACCGCCGTCTCCGCGGTGCTCGACCACTGCGGCACCAGCCCCCAGCGCAGCACCCGCAGCTGCCGCACCGCCCGCGGCCGCTCCCGGCCCGTCCGCTCCAGGACCACGAACGCGCTGTCGGTCGGCGCGACGTTCCAGTTCGGGTCCAGGGTCTCCTCGGGGTCCCACTGCTCGACGTCGAACAGCTCGACGATGGCCTCGGGCTTGCTGCTGGCTGCGAACCGACCGCACATGCGGGCCAGCTTGCCATGCCGCCGGTTCTCACCACCTCTTCATCCCCGGACCAGAACCGCCCGCTCCCGCCCGCCCGTCCCCGCATGGGAGGCTGCCCCGAACGGCCCAACGCAGCGAACGGAGGCGGGGAAGATCACATGAGCACCGACGACCAGACCCTGAGCGCCCTGTGGGACCACGTCACCGGCAGCCAGCCCGCCCCGCCCGGCTGGCTGGTCCTGGCCACCGGCGCCGCCGCCCTGCTCGCCGTCCTCGCCCGCCCGCTCTGGCACGTCACCCGCAACGCCGTCACCATCGCCCACGAGGGCGGCCACGGCCTGATCGCGCTCGCCACCCGCCGCAAGCTCGCCGGCATCCGGCTGCACTCCGACACCTCCGGCCTGACCCTCTCCTACGGCCGCCCCACCGGCCCGGGGATGATCCTCACCGCCGCCGCCGGCTACACCGCCCCCGCCCTGCTCGGGCTCGGCTGCGCCGCCCTGCTCGCCGCCGACCGGATCACCCTGCTGCTCTGGCTGGCGATCGCCCTGCTGCTCGCCCTGCTCCTGCGCATCCGCAACGCCTTCGGCCTCTTCACCGTCCTGGTCGCCGGCGGCGCCTTCTTCCTGGTCTCCTGGTTCGGCAGCGCCGAGGTCCAGGCCGGCTTCGCCTACCTCGGCTGCTGGTTCCTGCTCTTCGGCGCCGTCCGTCCCGTCCTGGAGCTCCAGCACCAGCGCCGCGTCGGCTGGGCCCGCGACTCCGACGCCGACCAGCTCGCCCGGCTCACCCACGTCCCGGCCCTCGCCTGGGTCACCGTCTTCCTGCTCACCGCCCTCGCCTGCCTCGCCCTCGGCGCGAGCTGGCTGCTCCAGCCGCTGCATTAGAGGGCGCTCGGGCGGCCCCTAGACTTGCCACATGACCGAGACCCTGTGGCCCGCCCCCGTCGCCACCAGCCCCGTCGACGCCACCGTCACCATCCCCGGCTCCAAGTCGGTCACCAACCGGGCCCTGGTGCTGGCGGCTCTCGCCGAGAAGCCCGGCTGGGTGCGCCGTCCGCTGCGCAGCCGCGACTCCCAGCTGATGGCCGACGGCCTGCGCGCCCTCGGGGTCACCATCGAGGAGACGGTCAACAACGACGCGGGCGGCACCGGCGGCGGCGAGGCCTGGCGGGTCATCCCCGCGCCCGCGCTGCTCGGCCCCGCCTCGGTCGACGTCGGCAACGCCGGCACGGTCATGCGCTTCCTGCCCCCGCTCGCCGTCCTCGCCGACGGCCCGGTGCACTTCGACGGCGACCCGCGCTGCTACGAGCGCCCCCAGCACGGCGTGATCAACGCCCTGCGCGCGCTCGGTGCCCGGATCGACGACGGCGGCCGGGGCGCGTTCCCGCTCACCGTCCACGGCACCGGTTCCCTGGACGGCGGCCCGGTCGAGCTGGACGCCTCCTCCTCGTCCCAGTTCGTCTCCGCCCTGCTGCTCTCGGGCGCCCGCTACAACCACGGCATCGAGGTCCGGCACGTCGGCGGCCCGGTGCCGTCGCTGCCGCACATCCGGATGACCGTGGAGATGCTGCGCCTGGCCGGGGCCCAGGTCGACGCCCCGGAGGACGGCGGCGAGAAGGATGTCTGGCGGGTCACCCCCGGCGCCCTGATCGGCCGCGACCTGGTGGTGGAGCCGGACCTGTCCAACGCCGCGCCGTTCTTCGCCGCCGCCCTGGTCACCGGCGGCCGCGTCACCGTGCGGGACTGGCCCAAGCACACCTCCCAGCCCGGCGACCAGCTGCGCGAGATCTACACCCGGATGGGTGGCGCCTGCGAGTTCACCGACGAGGGCCTGCAGTTCACCGGCACCGGCCGGATCCACGGCATCGAGGCCGACCTGCACGACGTCGGCGAGCTCACCCCGGTGATCGCCGCGGTCGCCGCGCTCGCCGACTCCGAGTCTCACCTGTACGGCATCGCCCACCTGCGGCTGCACGAGACCGACCGGCTCGCCGCGCTCGCCAAGGAGATCAACGACCTCGGCGGCGACGTCACCGAGACCGAGGACGGCCTGCGGATCCGCCCGCGCCCGCTGCACGGCGGCATCTTCCACACCTACGAGGACCACCGGCTGGCCACCGCCGCCGCCGTGCTCGGCCTGGCCGTGCCCGGTGTCGAGGTCGAGAACGTCGCCACCACCGCCAAGACGCTGCCCGACTTCCCCGGGATGTGGGCCGAGTTGCTCGGCGAAGCGGCGGCGGGCGCCTGAGCGGAGACTTGAGCCATGCGCCGCTACGGCAAGGACGCCGACGAAGACGACATCCGCAACCGCCCCGCCCGCCGGGGCTCCCGGCCGCGGACCCGCATCCGGCCCAAGCACGACGACGCCGCCGAGGCGATGGTGCTGACGGTCGACCGCGGCCGGGTCACCTGTCTGGTCGACCCGGGCACCAAGCAGGAGCGCGAGGTCGTCGCCATGAAGGCCCGTGAGCTGGGCCGTAAGGGCGTCGTCGTCGGCGACGTCGTCAACATCGTCGGCGACCTCTCCGGGGACGCCGACACGCTCGCCCGGATCGTCCGGGTCGAGGAGCGCAGTTCGGTGCTGCGGCGCACCGCGGACGACGACGACCCGTACGAGCGGATCGTCGTCGCCAACGCCCAGCAGCTGGCGATCGTCACCGCGCTGGCCGACCCTGAGCCGCGCCCCCGGCTGATCGACCGCTGCCTGGTGGCCGCCTACGACGCGGGCATGGAGCCGCTGCTGGTGCTCACCAAGTCCGACCTGGCCCCGGCCTCGACACTGCTGGACTCCTACGCATCGCTCGGCATCCAGTACGTGGTCACCCGCCGCGACGAGCTGGAGACCACCGGCGCCGAGGCGGTCCGCGCGTACCTGCGCGGGCGTTCCACGGTGTTCATCGGCCACTCCGGCGTCGGCAAGACCACCCTGGTCAACGCCCTCGTCCCGGACCGCCAGCGGCAGACCGGCCACGTCAACGCGGTCACCGGCCGCGGCCGGCACACCACCGTCTCCGCTCTCGCGCTGCGGCTGCCGCCGCCGCCCGGTGCCAAGCCGGGTTCCAAGAAGGCGCTGAACCCGGGCTGGGTGATCGACACCCCGGGCTTCCGCTCCTTCGGCCTCTCGCACATCGACCCGTCCCGGGTCATCCTCGCCTTCCCCGACCTGGAGCCCGGCACGGCCGAGTGCCCGCGCGCGTGCAGCCACGACGAGCCGGACTGCGCGCTGGACGCCTGGGTCGCCGACGGCCACGCCGAGGCCGCCCGGCTCTACTCGCTGCGCCGTCTGCTGGCCAGCAAGGAGACCCGCGAGGACGACTGAGCCTTCGCTCACTCCCGGGATCCGTGGCCCGTTCGAGGTGTCGGACCGCGCCCGCCTGGCGATCATAGGAAAGTCGGGCCGGGCACGGTCCGACCCGTCGATCGACTGGGAGGGCACGCGATGGCATGGGCCCTGGTGGTCCTGGCCGGCCTGCTCGAGACCGGCTTCGCGATCAACCTCAAGCTCAGCGAGGGCTTCACCAAGCTCTGGCCCACCGTCAGCTTCTGCGTGTTCGCCCTCGGCAGCTTCGGCCTGCTCACCCTCTCCCTGAAGAGCCTGCCGATCGGCCCCGCCTACGCGGTGTGGACGGGCATCGGCGCGGCCGGCACCGCCATCTACGGCATGGTCTTCCTGAACGAGGCCACCTCGGTGCTCAAACTGGTCTCGATCTCCCTGGTGATCACCGGTGTCATCGGCCTCCAGCTCAGCGGCACCGTGCACTGAATACTCGCCTTGATACACGCCCACTCGCCTCCGGGGGCGCTCGGACCCGGTGCCGACGGTCGGCGCTCCGTCGCTCGTGCCTCGCTTGTCGCTTCTCCCTTTCGGCACCGGCGCGCCCCTTCGGCTCGGGGCGGTTGCTCGCCCACTCGCCGACACAGCGCGCCCCCGGACGGCCCCGTCCCGCTCCGCGAGCCCCGCTGTGCCGATCGGGGCGGGCTCGCTAGGGTTTCGGACATGGCCGACTACCACGACGATCTCCGACTCGCCCACGTCCTCGCCGACTCGGCCGACTCGGTCACCCTGGAGCGCTTCCGCGCCCTCGACCTGAAGGTCGAGACCAAGCCCGACCTCACCCCGGTGAGCGACGCCGACAAGGCCGCCGAGGAGCTCGTGCGTAGCGTGCTGCAGCGCGCCCGCCCGCGTGACGCGATCCTGGGCGAGGAGTTCGGCCTGCAGGGTTCCGGCCCGCGCCGCTGGGTGATCGACCCGATCGACGGCACCAAGAACTACATCCGCGGCGTCCCGGTCTGGGCCACCCTGATCGCCCTGCTGGAGGACGGCCCGGACGGCGTCGAGCGCCCGGTGGTCGGCATCGTCTCCGCCCCCGCGCTGCAGCGCCGCTGGTGGGCGGCCAAGGACCTCGGCGCCTTCGCCGGCCGCAGCCTGACCAAGGCCTCCCGGATCCACGTCTCCGGCGTCTCCCGGATCGAGGACGCGTCCTTCTCCTACTCCTCGCTCACCGGCTGGGAGGAGCGCGGCCGCCTCGACCCGTTCCTGGATCTCACCCGCGCCTGCTGGCGCACCCGCGCCTACGGCGACTTCTGGTCCTACATGATGGTCGCCGAGGGCGCCGTGGACATCGCCGCCGAGCCCGAGCTGTCGCTGTGGGACATGGCGGCCAACTGCGTCATCGTGGAGGAGGCCGGCGGCCGCTTCACCGGCCTGGACGGCATCCCCGGCCCCGGCGGCGCCGACGCCGTCGCCTCCAACGGCGTGCTGCACGAGGAAGCGCTGCGCCGCCTGAGCGTCTGAACGTCCGAACGCCTGAACCGCCCTGACATGGTTGCAGGCCCTGTGACCAGTGGGAGCTGGTCACAGGGCCTGCCGCTTTCTCGGCCCGGCTGCTGCTACTGCTTGCGCAGCTCCCGGACCGCCGTCTCCAGCCGCTGCCCGTAGTCGGCGTCGGCCTGGCGGAAGTTGTCGATCGCCCGCTCCACGATGTCCTCGCGGTCGGCCGAGACCTTGGCGATGAAGCCGGCCAGGTTGGCGATCAGCCGCTGCTTCTCGTCCTCCGAGTACAGCCGGTACAGGTTGCCCGCCTGCACGAAGTCGTCGTCCTCGGCGTGCGAGGGCGCCACGTGGGTGCCGGTGAGGCCGTCGACGGCGGTGGCGGCCCACAGCGGGCGGCCGGTCTGGACCGGGCCGCCGAAGCTGTTCGGCTCGTAGTTCTTCTGCCGCCCGTGGCGTCCGTCGTACAGGTGGCCGTCGCGGCTGTTGGTGCGGGCCTCGGTGGCGTGCGGACGGTTCACCGGCAGGTGGTCGGCGTTGATGCCGACCCGGTAGCGGTGGGCGTCGGCGTACGCGAACAGGCGGCCCTGGAGCATCTTGTCCGGGGACGGGCCGATGCCGGGCACGAAGTGCGCCGGGGAGAAGACCGACTGCTCGACCTCGGCGAAGACGTTGTCGGGGTTGCGGTTGAGCTCCAGCCGGCCGATCTCGATCGGCGGGTAGTCGGCGTGCGGCCAGACCTTGGTCAGGTCGAAGGGGTTGAAGCGGTAGGCCGCCGCGTCGGCCGCCGGCATGATCTGGACCTGCACCGTCCAGCTGGGGAAGTCGCCGCGCTCGATGGACTCGCGCAGGTCGCGCTGGTGGCTGTCGGGGTCCTCGCCGGCGAGTGCGTTGGCCTCGGCCTGGGTGAGGTTGCGGATGCCCTGGTCGGTCTTGAAGTGGTACTTGACCCAGAAGTGCTCGCCGGCCTCGTTCTGCCACTGGAAGGTGTGCGAGCCGTAGCCGTTCAGGTGCCGGTAGGAGGCCGGGATGCCGCGGTCGCCGAACAGCCAGGTGACCTGGTGGGTGGCCTCGGGCGACAGGCCCCAGAAGTCCCAGACGTTGTCGGCCTCCTGCGAGCCGCTGTACGGGTCGCGCTTCTGGGTGTGGATGAAGTCGGGGAACTTGATGGCGTCCTTGATGAAGAACACCGGGGTGTTGTTGCCGACGAGGTCGTAGTTGCCCTCCTCGGTGTAGAACTTCAGCGCGAAGCCGCGCGGGTCGCGCACCGCGTCGGCCGCGCCGAGGTTGCCGGCCACGGTGGAGAAGCGCAGGAAGACCTCGGTCTGCTTGCCGATCCCGGAGAGGAAGGCCGCCCGGGTCCAGGGCGTCACGTCGGCGGTGACCGTGAAGGTGCCGTAGGCCCCGGCGCCGCGGGCGTGCACGACGCGCTCCGGGATCCGCTCACGGTTGAAGTGCGCGAGCTTCTCGAACAGCAGCTGGTCCTGGATCAGGGCCGGGCCGCCGATGCCCGCGGTCTCGGTGTTCTGGTTGTCGGCGACGGGGGCACCCGCCTCCGTGGTGAGGGTCGGGCGCAGCTCGTCCTGCGTGGTCATAACGGGTGCCTCCACGGGGTCGGTCGTGATGACACGATCCTAACTTGGACTTTGTCCAAGTCAATACTGGAATCAATCCCGGACTCTGACTTACTCTGGTGGCCATGAACGACCTGCTGGAGAGACTGCGCGAACGCGGCTGGCGGCTGACCTCGCAGCGCCGGGTCGTGGCCGAGGTCCTCGACGGCGAGCACGTCCACCTCACCGCCGACGAGGTGCACGCCCGCGCGACGGCCCGACTGCCCGAGATCAGCCGCGCCACCGTCTACAACACGCTCGGTGAACTGGTCGCCCTCGGCGAGGTCCTGGAAGTCGCCACCGACGGCCGCGCCCGGCGCTACGACCCCAACGCGCACCGCGCCCACCAGCACCTGGTCTGTTCCGGCTGCGGCGCGATCCGCGACGTCCACCCGCACGGCGACCCGCTCGCCGCGCTGCCCGCCGCCGAGCGCTTCGGCTTCACCGTCACCGCCGCCGAAGTCACCTACCGCGGCCTGTGCCCCGACTGCCGCCCGTAGAGCGACAGTTGGGCGCGCCCTTACGCGCCCAGCCCGAACGTCCGGCCCCCGAACGCCCAGCCCCTGGTCGGGCAGTCCCCGAACGGGCGGCCCGCTACGCGCTCAGCTCGGCGTGCAGCGCGCCCAGCAGGCGCCCGGCCCGCTCCGCCACCTCGGCCGGGCCGTAGTCGATCGCCCGCCGGCACCAGTTCTCCGCCTGCACCGGCTCGCCCCGGCGCAGCGCCAGCAGCGCGAGGCGCAGCGCCGCCCGCCCGTGCCCGGCGTCGGCGGCCCGGGTGTACCAGAGCATCGCCTCGGCCTCTCTGTCCTGGCGGGCCAGCAGCAGCCCCAGGTTGAACGCGGCGCTGCGGCTGCCGGCCTCGGCGGCCCGCCGGTACCAGCTCTCGGCGATCTCCAGCGCCCCGCGCTCGGCCGCCCGCACGCCCATCCGCACCTGCGCCCGCCGGTGCCCGGCGTCGGCCGCCAGCGCGTACCAGTGCTCGGCCTCGGCGTCCGCGTCCCCGCGCCGGTCCAGCAGCGAGGCCAGCCGGAACGCGCCCTCGGCCGAGCCGCCCGCCGCCGCCTGCCGGTAGCGGTCCAGCGCCCCGGCCAGGTTGCCGCGCTGCTCCTGGACGACGGCGAGCTGCAGCGCCGCCTCGCCGTGCCCCTCGGCGGCGGCCCGCGCGTACCACTCCTGGGCCTGCCGCTGCTCGCCGCGCCCGGCGTGCAGCACACCGAGGTTGAAGGCGCCGTCGACGCTGCCGGCCTCGGCGGCCTTGGAGAACCACGGCTGGGCCCCGGACTCGTCGCCGCGCTGCAGCAGCAGCACGGCCAGCGCGTTGCAGGCCTCCCGGTGCCCGGCGTACGCGGCCCGGCGGTACCACTGCTCGGCCTGCTGCTCGCGACCGGTGCCGGCGCAGAGCAGGCCGAGGTTGAAGGCGCCGTTCTGGTCGCCCGCGTCCAGCGAGACCCGGTACCAGCGCTCGGCCTCCTTGGCCTCGCCGCGGCTCGCGTACAGCGCTCCCAGCGCGTTGGCCGCGTTGCCGTCCCCGGCCTCGGCGGCCTCCCGCCACCACTCGGCGGCGGCCTCGATGTCCCCGGAGTCGCGCAGCAGGAAGCCCAGCGCGCAGGCCGCGCGCGGCTCCCCGTTCTGCGCGGCCTGCCGGTACCAGCGGGCCGCCTCCTCCGCCGGGGACCGGTCGGCACGGGCGCGCTCCTCCAGCAGCACGCCCAGGCGCAGCGCGGCGCGGGCGTGGCTGCGGGCGGCGGCGGTGCGGTACCAGGCCTCGGCGGTCTCCTTGTCCCCGGCGGCCTCGCGCATCCGGCCCAGCCGGTAGGCGCCCTCCCGGTGCCCGGCGTCGGCGGAGACCTTGAACCAGCGCTCGGCCCGGACGTCCCGCCGGTGTTCCATCAGGTCGCCCAGGGCGTAGGCACCGAGCGGGTGGCCGTGGTCGGCGGCGAAGTGCAGCCAGTACTCGGCGGCCTCCTCCTCGCCCTGGTCGCGCAGTTGCAGGCCGAGCGCGTGCGCGGCCGGGGCGCTGCCCGCGACGGCGGCCTGGCGCCACCACTGGCCGGCCTCGGCCCGGTGGCCCTGCTGGTGCAGCAGCACGCCGAGGTTGTTGGCGGCGGCGCGCACCCCGGCCGCCGCGGCGGCGCGCAGGTACGGTTCGGCGTCCTCCAGGTCGCCGCGGCGCAGCAGCAGGGTGCCCAGCCGGCCGGCGGCCTCCGGGTCCCCGCCGTCGGCGGCCTGCCGGTGCCGGGCTTCCAGCGCGGCGGACTCGCGGGCGGCGAGCGCGGTTTCGAAGCTGGTGGGGTCCAGGCCCGCCGGGTCGAGGGCGGCGCCGGCGGCCGGCTCCTCGTCGGTCCGTTCCCCGTACGCGCCGACGGCGGCGGCGAAGTGACGGGTGGGCACGTGGACCAGGCTGTCGGGGCCGTAGCCGGGGGTGGGGCGTTCGGACAGTCCGCTGGTGCGCTGGGCCGGCAGGGCTCCGGGACGGCTGTCGGGGGCCTCTGCGCTCTCCGCCCAGGCATCGGTGTCCGCCTCGGCTGCCGCCGCTGACTTGGCGCCTGACTTGCCGATCAGCCTCATGCCGACTCCCGCTCCCCCAGAGTGTCGCGGCATCGTGCCCCGGCGTGCGGCCGGGGGGACTCCCAGGGGAGGCGCCGGACCCGACGGCCGATCAGCAGCCGTGCACCGTCCCCCATGTGTCCCATCGTCGCATCACCCGCTACCCGCGTACACCTGCCCCGCCCGAATTCCGGTGGGGCCGACCCGAAGCCGACGGAATTGCTTCGACGCTTTGTCGATTTCCCGACACTTCGACCTCACAAACCCCACTGCCGTCTTCCTTGGCGACGGTCGATAGTACCGGAGCGGTTCCCACCGCTTCTGCGCGAAAACACCCCGGGAAACACCAGAGGCCCGGAGGAAGGATCCTCCGGGCCTCTGGCCTTTGTAGCGGGGACAGGATTTGAACCTGCGACCTCTGGGTTATGAGCCCAGCGAGCTACCGAGCTGCTCCACCCCGCGTCGGTAGTTGAACCATAGCACGGGCGCGGGGTGGAACGGAAAACGGTTACCGCAGCTCAGCGGGCCACCGCTGAGGGCTCTGCCGCGGCCTTACGGCTGGGGACTCGGTGATCCCCCGCCGGTGGCTCCCGGGGCGGGGGTACCGGTCGGGGTGGGCGCCGGGCCGCCGCGGGCCGCCTCGGCCGCCTTCAGGGCGTCGCCGAGCGCCTTCTGGGCGTTGCCGTAGGCCACCCAGTCGCCGTTCTTGAACGCGGTCTGACTGTCGTTGTACGCCTTCGCCGCGTCGGACAGCGCCTTCTGCAGCTCCGGCGAGATCGTCCCGCCCGGGGCCGGCGTGGCCGGCGCGGTGGGCGTGGGCGTCGCCGGGGACGTCGGGGAGGTCGGCGTCGTCGGCGATGTCGGGGTCGTCCCGCCGCCCGGGCTGGACGGCGCGACCGGCGTGGCCGGCGGGGCCTGCCCGGCGAACAGCTTCGTCAGCGCGGCCTCCAGGGTGTTCTCGAACGCCACGTTGTCGTCCCCGTACACCGCCAGGACCTTCTGCAGCGTCGGGTACTTGGCGCCGCGTCCGCGCACGTACACCGGCTCGACGTTGAGCAGGCCGCCGCCGACCGGCAGGGTCAGCAGGTTGCCGTACTCGAGCTCGGTGTCACCGCCGGTCTTCAGGGCGTAGATCTGCGAGGCCACCTCCTGACGGGAGTTGAACTTCGACTGCACCAGTCCCGGGCCGGGGGCGCCGGACTCGCCGGTCATCTTCAGGACGCGGATCTTCCCGTAGTCGTCGCCCGGGTCGGCGTTGACGGCCATGAACGCCGCCAGGTTGGGACGGCCGTTGGGCACGAAGGTACTGGTCAGCGAGAAGCTCGCGTTGGCGGCGTCCGGCGTGCGCACCGTCACGTAGTACGGCGGCTGGACCTGCTTGGTGTCACTGGTCGGGTCCACCGGGACCTGCCAGATGTCGCTGCCGTTGAAGAAGGAGTTGGAGTCGGTCACGTGGTACTGGCCGAGCAGGTCGCGCTGCACCTTGAACATGTCCTGCGGGTAGCGCAGGTGCGGCAGCAGCGACTGCGGGATGTCCGCCTTGGGCTCGACGGTGCCGGGGAAGGCCTTCATCCAGGTCTTCAGGACCGGGTCCTTCTCGTCCCACTGGTAGAGCTTCACCTCGCCGGTGTAGGCGTCCACCGTGGCCTTGACCGAGTTGCGGATGTAGTTGACCTGGTTGGCGACGGTCAGCAGCTCACCGCGCTGGTTGGTCAGCGAGTCCTTGGTCGCGGCGCCCAGCGTCGTCTTCGAGGAGAACGGGAAGCCGTCCGAGGTGGTGTAGCCGTCCACCACCCACACCACGTGGCCGTTCTGCACCACCGGGTACGGGTCGGCGTCGATCGACAGCCACGGCGCGACCTTCTCCACCCGCTCCTTCGGCGTGCGGTTGTAGATCACCTTGGCGCCGTCGGTGATCGCCCCCGCGTACAGGATCTGCGGCTCGGCGAAGCGCACCGCGTACGCGGCCCGGGTGACCGGGTTGTCCAGCGAGACACCGCTGTCGCCGCCGTACGTGTACTCCACGTTCTGGCCGGTCTTGGTGTCGGTGTAGTCGATCTCCTTGTTCGCGCCGCCGACGATCGAGTACGTCGTCGTCTTCTCGCCGTAGTAGATCCGCTGCTGGTAGTCGCCGAGCGCGCCGGTGGCCGGCAGACCGGACTCGGTGAACACCGGCCCGCCCTTGTCGTCGACCTGGTTGCCCTTGGCGACCGCCGCGCCGTAGCCGTGGGTGTACTTGAAGTGGTCGTTGATCCAGTTGCGCTGCACGCCGTTGAGGTCCAGCTCGCGCAGGCCGATCACGGTGTCCTGCTTGTCCGCGCCGCTGCCGTACCGGTCCACGTCCAGCGTGCTCGGGAAGGCGTAGTAGTTGCGCTGCTGCTCCAGCGACTGGAACGTCTGCGACACGATGTTCGGGTCCAGCAGCCGCACGTCCGCGATGGTCTGCGCATCCGGCTTGAGCGCGTCACCGTTGGTCGACCCCTGCGGGCTGTACGGCGTGGTCTGCGCGGCCGCGATCCCGTACGCCTGCCGCGTCGCGTCGATGTTCTTCTGGATGTACGGCGTCTCCTTGGCCTGCTCGTTCGGCTTGACCTGGAACTGCTGCACGATCGCCGGGTACAGGCCGCCGATCAGCACCGCCGACAGGACCATCAGCCCCAGCCCGATCAGGGCCGGCGCCCAGGTGCGGCGGATCGGGGTCAGGAAGAACAGCACCGCGCAGATGATCGCGACGAAGAACAGGATGGTCTTGGCCGGCAGGAACGCGTTGGCGTCCACGTAGCGCAGGCCCGTCCAGCCCGAGACGCCCTTGTACGCGCCGGTCTTGACCGCCAGCGCGTACCGGTCCAGCCAGTAGGCGACGGCCTTCAGCAGCACGAACACGCCCAGCAGCACCGCCAGGTGCCCCTGCGCGCCCGCGCTCGCCCGCCGGCCCGGGCCCTGCAGCCGCAGCCCGCCGTACAGGTAGTGCACCAGCGCCGAGGTCAGCAGCGAGACGATCACCGCGCTGAACGCGAAGCCCAGCACGAACTCGTAGAAGGGCAGGTCGAAGGCGTAGAAGGAGACGTCCATGCCGAACTGGGCGTCCTTCTCCCCGAAGGACGTCGCGTTGGTCCACATCAGCCAGGTCCGCCACTGGCCGGACGCCGCGGCACCCGCCACCAGGCCGATCACCAGCGAGATGCCGATCAGCGCCCAGCGCTTGAACGGCGCCAGGCCCGTCCGGTAGCGGTCCAGGCTCTGCTGCTCCACCGACATCGCCGACAGCGGCGGCCGAAGCCGGTGCGCCAGCCAGATGTTGAAGCCGACGATCGCCGCCATCAGCAGGCCGAACACCGCGAACAGCCCGATCTTCGTCCACAGCTGGGTGGTGAAGACCGAGGAGTAGTGGACCGACCTGAACCACAGCCAGTCCGTCCAGAACCCCGCGAACATGACGAACAGCAGGAACAGCACCGCGAGTACGCCCAGGGTCAGCAGGGCGACCCGCGCCCGCCGGGAGGGCGGGCCCACCCTTCGCCGGAAACCCGGCCCTGAGCGTTCCGGCATCTGGAATACCACGGTGGCACCTCAGCTGTGTCGTCTGGATATCGATCGGTCGTCAGAGCAACTTAACCAGGCTTTGGCCGAGTTCCCACCGTTAGCAGACGGTTACGACGGCGCCCCGCCCCCGGCCGTCTCCGCCCGCCGTGTCCCGGGGCCGGTCCGCACCACCCGGCCCCCGCCGGACCGCCCGGGCGAGCGCGTCCCGCCCGGCGTGTGAGGATTGAGGCATGTCCGACGCGTCTGATCTCAACAACTCCCCCGACGACGTCTCCAAGCTCCCGGCCGCCTCCCCGCTCACCCGGGCCGCGCTGGAGATCGACGAGTACGCCTCCACCCTCGGCTGGGACCTCCCGGCCCGGCTGTTCGCCCTGGTGGACAGCGCCGCCCTGCGCAAGGCCGACCCCCGGATCGCCAAGCAGCTCGGCCTCGCCGACAGCGACGAGCCCGGCCTGACCCCGGTCGAGCAGGACGAGCTGCCGGCCGGCATGGAGCTCGACAAGTTCCTCGGCACCATCGCCTGGCCCGACGCCGTGGCCGGCTGTGCCCTGGTCGTCGAGCGCCTGATGCTGCCCCCGGGCGCCGAGCAGTCCCGCCCGCGGGGTGCCAGCGACGCCCAGCTCGCCGACTGGGTGGCCAACCACCCCAAGCGCGAGGAGGTGCGGATCACCGCCGCCGTCCTGCGCGACGGCAAGAAGGAGATCGCCCTGCGGCTGCGTTCCAAGGACGTCGCCCGCGAGGTGCTGACCGGCCCGGACCTGGTGCCCGGCCTGACCGACGCGCTGCTGGCGACCTTCTCGTAGGACGGTCGCCGGGGGCCTTCCCCCGAGCGCTACTTGGCGCAGGACGGCAGCGCGGAGGTCTGCCCGGAGCGGACCTGCTCCAGCGACTTCAGCGCGCCGTCCAGCGTGTCCGTCTTGATCAGGGTCAGCCCGGACGGGACGTTCTTGGTCGCCTCGGCGCAGTTCGAGGACGGGGTGAAGAAGTACTGGGCCCCGGCGTCCCGGGCGGCGATCAGCTTCATCGATATCCCGCCGATCGGGCCGACCTTGCCGTCGTCGTCGATGGTGCCGGTGCCCGCGACGAACCGGCCGCCGGTGAGGTCGCCGCCCGGGGTCAGCTTGTCGATGATGCCGAGCGAGAACATCAGGCCGGCGCTCGGGCCGCCGACGTCCTGCAGGCCGATGTCGATCTGGAACGGGTAGGTGTGCCGGATCCCGGTGCCGATGCCGACCACCGCGAGCTCGGCCCGCTCGGCCGGCGCCTTCGGGTCGAGGTCCCTGGCCCGGACGGTCGGGACGGTCACGTCCGTCCGGTTCCCCGGGGCGGCGCCGTTGCCGGCGGCGTCCTTGACCCGCGGCACGACGGTGAAGACCACCGACTCGCCCGGCTTGTGCTTGGTGACGACGGCGACCACCTGCTCGACCGAGCCGACCGGCGTCCCGTCGACGGCGACGATCTGGTCGCCCGCGTGCAGCTTGCCTTCGGCCGGTGCTCCGGCGGTGACCGACTTGACGATCAGCTCGCTGCCGACCGGGATGCCCAGCTGCTTGAGCGCCGCGGTGCGGGCACTGTCCTCGGAGGAGGCGAACTCCTCGGCGTTCTGCTGCTTCGCGTCCGCGTCCGTCTGACCCTTCGGGTAGACGTTGTCGTGCGGCACCACCAGCACGTCGTCGCGCAGCCAGCCGACCACCGCGTTGACCAGGCTGGGCTCGTACTTGGCCCCGGTGACCTGGACGGTCGTCATGTTGAGGTGCCCGGTGGTCGGGTAGGAGTCGTGGCCGGCGACGCTGATCACCGGCTTGCCGCCCTGGTTGCCGAGCGTGTTGTACGTCGGCCCCGGGCTCATCTCCGTGTACGGCACCTTCATCAGCACCGAGACGCAGAGCAGTGCTATGAGCAGCAGGGTGGCAGCGAGCATCGTCGCGGAGCGGCGTGGCATGCCTCGACAGTACGGGACGCGGGTGACGCGACGCCCGGCGGGCTACCGGCCGGAACGCTCACCGGGGGCCGCGGCCCCCGCTGTGGTGCGCTCCATGGCGGCCATGAAGCGCCGGTGCTCGGCGAGCGAGGCAGGGTCCCCCGTGGCTCTCGGGGCCCGCTGGGCCCAGCCCGCCCAGAGGGCCGCGGCCAGGACGGCGACTACCGGAATGATCAACCAGGCGAGCGCACCCATGTCAGTACTCCCAGCTCGTCGTGTCTATGAGCAGATTAACCACTCCGGCGGACAACGCGGCCGGCGCCGTCCGGGTTACGGGACGGCCGATCGGCTCACTTCCAGGGAGTATTCGGGGCGCCGCCGCGAACCCGTTCGGGTGATGCCCCGGCGCGCCTGACCCGACAGACGCGCGGGACATGCGGGCGGTTCCGCGGCGCAAGCCGCTTCGTGGCAGGTGCGAGCGGCTCCACGGCGAGTGCGGCTCCACGGCGAGTGCGGCTCCACGGCGAGTGCGGCTCCACGGCGAGTGCGGCTCCACGGCGAGTGCGGCTCCACGGCGAGTGCGGCTCCACGG
>NZ_JBITFB010000003.1:278612-466026 GCF_044455625.1 Kitasatospora sp. NPDC051164
CGGCGGGTGCGGCTCCACGGCGGGTGCGGCTCCACGGCGGGTGCGGCTTCACGGCGGGTGCGGCTTCACGGCGGGTGCGACGCCCCGGTGCGGGCGGTCGGCGTCAGCAGCTGCCGGCGCCGACCCACTCCTCCTCGCCGTCGGCGAAGACCTGGTGCTTCCAGATCGGCACCTCGTGCTTGAGGTCGTCGATCAGCCGGCGGGCGGCCGCGAAGGCCTCGCCGCGGTGGGCGCAGGAGACGGCGACGATCACGGCCTTGTCGGTGATCTCCAGCCGGCCGACCCGGTGGACCGCGGCGAGCGCCCGGACCGGGAAGTCGGCGACGACCTTCTCGGCGATCCGGCGCATCTCCTGCTCGGCGTTGGGGTGGCAGCTGTACTCCAGCGCGGCGACCGACTTGCCGCCGTCGTGGTCACGGACCGTCCCGACGAAGACGGTGGTGCCGCCGGCCGCGTCGTCGCCGACCGCCTCGTACACCTCGTCCAGCGAGAGCGGGGTGTCGCGGATGGCGAGCAGGCGGATGGGGTCGTGGTTCTCGGACATGACCCCATGATTCCTCATCCGGACCGGTCGGAGGCAAGTGTCTTCCGCATCACGATGTGGAAATTTCGCATCGTGAGAAAACGGCGCCGATCCGTCGATCGGCACGCCTCAGAACCGGCGCACCTCGGAAGCGGCACGCCTCGGACCCGGCCATCGCCTCGGACCCGGCCATCGCCTCGGACCCGGCCATCGCCTCGGACCCGGCACCGCCTCAGAACCGGCGCCGCTTGCGGGCCCGGCGCACCAGCGCCGCCGTACCGACCAGCGCCACCGTCGCCCCGGCCGCCCCCAGGCTGGTCGCGGCCTCCTTACCGCCCAGCCGGCGCCCCGCCACCGCGTGCTTGCCGGACACCTGGGCCAGCAGCTCGGCCAGCACCTGCTCGTTGGTGTGCGCCGGGCGCCACCCCGCCTCGTGCAGCCGGCTGCCGGACACCACCCACGGGTACATCGTGTACGCCAGGTCCCCGGCCGGCGCCGGGGTCAGGCCCAGCCGGTGCAGCCGCGCGGCCGTCCCGAGCGCCAGCGCGGCAGGCAGCTCCATCCGCCGGATCCCCGACAGCCGCTCCACGTCCTCCTGCTCCAGCCAGCCGTCGCAGCCGACCGTCACCTCGCCCTCGACCAGGCCCAGCGCCGCGTACTCCAGCGCCGCCGCCAGGTCGTCCGCGTGGCAGAACTGCCAGCACGGGCGGGAGCCGGCCACCACCAGCAGCCGGGGCGCCTCGAAGTGCCGGGTCAGCACGGTGTCCACACCGGGGCCCACCACCACGGCCGGGCGCAGCACCGTCACCTGCAGCCCGGGGTGGGCGCGCGGCGCGCGGCGGGCCAGCCGCTCGATCTCCAGCAGGTCCCCGACCAGCGAGGCCTCCTCGGTCGCCCGCAGCTCGGAGTCCTCGGCCAGCGGTACCTCGTTGTCGGCCAGCGCGCCGTAGACCATCGCCGAGGTGCACAGCACCACCCGCTGCACCCCGGCGGCCGCGGCCGCGGTCAGCACCGTCTGGGCGCCGCGCACGTTGTAGGCGCTGCGGGCCCGCGGGTCGGACTCCATGCCGAAGTCCATCGCGAGGTGCACCACCACGTCGACCCCGACCAGCCGCTCGGCCACCGCCGGGTCCCGTACGTCCAGCACCCGCCACTGCACGCCCGGGACCTCGCCGCGCCGGTCGTCGACCGCCAGGACCTTCTTCACGTGCGGGGAGGCCACCAGTCGCGCGGCGACCCGCTCCCCCAGCACACCCGCGGCGCCCGTCACCGCCACGGTCAGCGGCCGTCCGCCGTAGGCTGGAGGCGGCGACGCCGTGGTGTCCGACGCCTCCTCTCCTCCGGTCAGCCCAGAGCGAACGTCCGAGGGCGGGGAACTCACCGGCCATCCTCCACGGTTAGCTTATGTGCGTACGGACGTGTGTCACGTACGTCCATCCTGCCCGAGGCGAAGGCCCGGCGGTGCACCCGGCGCGGACCTGCCGCGCGGGAGCCGCCCCCGAGTCCCCCACTCCGCCGCCGCCCCGGGCGCAGACTTTTCCGCCACACCCGCATGACGGCCGACCGGATCGAGGACCCCGTGAGCGACCTTCCCTTCGGATTCGGCGTTCCGCCCGAGGAGCCCGAGGACGGCAAGGCCAAGCCCGACGACGCGCAGAAGAAGGACCAGGACCAGTCCGCCTCCGGCCCGCAGCAGTTCGGCTTCGGGGGCGGCAACCCCTTCGGCGCGATGTTCGGCATGCCCGGTGTCCCGGGCGGCCCCGGCGGCGCCGACAACCCCTTCGCCGCGATGTTCGGCGGCATGAACCCCGGCGACCTCGGCGCCGCGTTCCAGCAGCTCGGGCAGATGCTCTCGTTCGAGGGCGGCCCGGTGAACTGGGACCTCGCCAAGAACATCGCCCGCCAGAGCGTCGTCGCCGAGCCCGCCGAGGGCAAGAGCAAGGACCGCTCGGTCAGCGCCGCCGAGCGCTCCGCCGTCGCCGAGGCCGTCCGCCTGGCCGACCTGTGGCTCGACGGCGCCACCGAGTTCCCCTCCGGCGCCGGCACCGCCGTCGCCTGGAGCCGCGCCGAGTGGATCGAGGCCACCCTCCCGGTCTGGAAGGACCTGGTCGACCCGGTCGCCGAGCGCGTCGGCAACGCCATGGGCGGCATCCTGCCCGAGGAGATGCAGGCCATGGCCGGCCCGCTGATGGGCATGATGCGCTCCATGGGCGGCGCCATGTTCGGCACCCAGATCGGCCAGGCCCTCGGCGCGCTCGCCGCCGAGGTGGTCGGCTCCGCCGACGTCGGCCTGCCGCTCGCCCCGGCCGGCCAGGCCGCGCTGCTGCCGCAGAACGTCGCCGAGTTCGGCGAGGGCCTGAGCGTGCCCGCCGACGAGGTCCGCCTCTACCTCGCCCTGCGCGAGGCCGCCCACCAGCGACTCTTCGCCCATGTGCCGTGGCTGCGCGCCCACCTGCTGGGCGCCGTCGAGGCCTACGCGCGCGGCATCAAGGTCGACACCTCCCGCATGGAGGAGCTCGTCGGCCAGCTCGACCCGAGCAACCCCGAGGCGCTCCAGGACGCGCTCGCCGGCGGCCTGCTCCAGCCCGAGGACACCCCCGAGCAGAAGGCCGCGCTCGCCCGCCTGGAGACCGCGCTCGCGCTGGTCGAGGGCTGGGTCGACGCCGTCGTGCACGCCGCCGCCGAACCGCACCTGCCGCAGGCCGGCGCGCTGCGCGAGACCGTCCGCCGGCGCCGCGCGGCCGGCGGGCCCGCCGAGCAGACCTTCGCCACCCTGGTCGGCCTGGAGCTGCGCCCGCGCCGCCTGCGGGACGCCTCCCGGCTGTGGGCGCTGCTCGCCGACGCCCGCGGCGTCGAGGGCCGCGACGCGCTCTGGGAGCACCCGGACATGCTGCCCACCGCCGCCGACCTCGACGACCCGGACGCCTTCGTGCACCGGGGCACCGCGGACGGCCTGGAGGGCGGGCTCGACTTCGACGCGATCGACAGGCTGCTCGGCGAGGCTGCGGCCGGCAAGCCCGACCTCACCAAGGGCCCCGACCTCGGCAAGGACGACGGCCTCTCCGAGGACGACGGCAAGCCGAAGACCGACGGCACCGACACCGACGGGAAGGGCGAGCCCACCGCATGACGGACCCCGGAACGTCCGCGTCCCCCCTGCACGCGGACGCCGTCCGCACGCTGTCCGCATGGCGCCCCGCCGAGGAGGACCAGGAGCGGCTGCGGCTCGACTACCTGGCGCACCTGGCCGCGCAGCCCGACGGCATGTACCGGTCCTGCCTGCCCGCGCACATCACCGCGAGCGCGGCCGTCGTCGACCCGGCCGCCGGGCGGGTGCTGCTCACCCTGCACCCCAAGGTCGGCATGTGGCTGCAGATGGGCGGGCACTGCGAGCCCGGCGACCGCGACCTCGCCTCGGCCGCGCTGCGCGAGGCCGTCGAGGAGTCCGGCATCCCCGACCTGGTCCTGCTGGAGGCGGACGGCGCCCCGGTCCCGGCCAAGCTGGACCGGCACGTGGTCCGCTGCACCGGCAAGGACCGGCCGGAGAACACCCACCTCGACGTCCAGTTCATCGCGGTGGCCCCGGCCGGCGCGCAGGCACTGATCAGCGAGGAGTCGCTGGACCTGCGCTGGTTCGACTACGACGGGCTGCCGGAGCTCACCGACCACTCGGTGCGCGATCTGGTGGCCCGGGCGCGGCAGCTGACCGGCTGACGTGCGACAGCAGAAGGGGGCGCGGGCCGATACGGCCCGCGCCCCCTTCTTGTCGTTCTCCGGTCGGCTTCCGCCGCCCCCCGGCGCGCGTCAGCCGCAGGAGGTGGCCGGGTCGGACCCCTGGTCGGCGTGCCGGGCACCGGGGATGTGCGGCAGCCGGGCCGCCGAGACCACGCCCTCCAGGTAGCCGCGGGCCCGCTCGGTCCGGGGGTAGGCCTCCAGCAGGGCCCAGAACGCCGGACCGTGGTCCGGCACCAGCAGGTGCGCCAGCTCGTGCAGCAGCACGTAGTCCAGCACGTACTCCGGCATGCCCTGGAGACGGTGGGAGAGGCGGATCGTGCCCTCGCTCGGGGTGCAGGAGCCCCAGCGCGAGTTCTGGTTGGTGACCCAGCGGACCTGGCGGGGATGGGCGCGGTCCTCCAGGTAGGCGGCCGACAGCTCACGGGCCCGGGTCATCAGGGCCTCGTCCCCGGGGATCCGCCGGGACTCCTGGGCGGCGAGCTTCTCCAGCATCTGCGCGACCCAGCGCTGCTCCTCGGCGTGCGACATCCGGGCCGGGATCAGCACCACGGTGCGGTCGCCCTCGCGGTAGGCGGAGACCGTACGACTGCGGCGGGCGCTGCGCCGCACCTCGACCCGGCTACGGTCGAGCGCCTCCGGGGAGACCGCCCCGACGGGCGGATGCGGCGGCGCCGACCTCGGCTGCTGCTCCGGGTGCAGCTGGTCCGGGCGGCCGCGCGTGTTCGGCGTCGCGATCTGCGACCCGGACGCTGCACGGGCACGCCGACGCGACGCCGGTGGATGGGAGTCCCGCTCGGCTGCCATGGCACACGACGTTACCCGGTGGCACGGACAGAAGTCCGCTGCCATGGCCGGAATCTTTCATGGAGTGATCGGGAACGAAATGTCGACGGCGGGTGTCCGGAAACCGACGCCGGGGAGGATGGCCGGTTATCCACAGGGCGTGCGAACCGCTGGTCCGATCATGTGTACGGGCCTGTGGAAAACCTTCGCCGCCCCGTCGGCCCGATGGGGCATGCTGCGGTCAGCCGTCCGGAAACGATCGGGAGGAAGATCGCCGTGCGCCTCGCACTGAAGCCCGCCCTGTCCCGCAGTTGGCGGGACTCCGAGACCCTGCAGTTCGGCACCGTCACCCGCCACGCGGGGGTGCTCGGCAATGCCGACCCGACCCTGTGCGAGTTCCTCGGGCTGCTCGACGGCACGCGCGACCGGCCCGAACTCCTGGCGGCCGGCGAGCGGATCGGCCTCGGCCGCGAGCCGGCCGACACCCTGCTGACCGAGCTGGCGGAGACCGGGCTGCTGGACGACGCGGAGGCCGCCGACCGGACACTGGCCCGCTTCCCCCAGCCGCACCGGGAGCTGCTCGGGCCCGACCTCGCCTCGCTCTCCCTGGTCCACTCCGGCCCGGGCGCCGCACCGGCGATCCTGGCCCGACGGGCCGACGCGCGGATCGAGGTACGCGGCGCGGGCCGGGTCGGTGCCGCCGTGGCCGCGGTGCTCGCCGCCGGCGGCACGGGCACGGTCACCGTCGTGGACGGCGGCCGGGTCACGCCGGGCGACTGCTCCCCGGCGGGGCTGCCGCCCGGGGACGTCGGGCGGCTGCGCTCGACGGCGGCCCGGGAGGCGGTGCAGCGCGCCGCGGGCCGTCCGCCGGCTCCGGCGCCGCGCCGCGGGCCCGGCGACCCGCCACCGGACTTCGTGGTCCTCGCGCCCCGGGACGGCAGCGCCGCCTTCGCGGGCGGGACGTACGAGGCCCGGCTGCTGCTCCGGGCCGGGGTGCCGCACCTGTACGTCGGCGTGGTCGAGGAGTTCGGCGTCGTCGGGCCGCTGGTGATCCCCGGGATGTCGGCGTGCGGGCACTGCCTGGTGCTGCGCAGGGAGGACGAGGACGCGGCCTGGCCGCGGGTCCTGGCCCAGCTGGCCCACGAGGGCCCGGGCCGCGCCCGTACGCCGGCCTGCGACACGGCCCTGGCCACGGCGGTCGCCGGACTGGCCGCGCTGCAGGCGCAGGTGTACCTGGACGGTGGCCGGCCGCCGAGTGTGGACGGGTGGTGCGAGGTGTCGGCGGGTGACGGGATGGCCCGGCGGCTGCGGCTGCGGGGGCACCCGGACTGCGGGTGCCTGTGGCAGCCGCTGCCGCCGGGCTGAGGGGTCGAGGGGCCGAGGGGTCGAGGGGCCGAGTCACAGCGCCGAAGAACGCCGAAGAGCGCCGGAGGCCGGCACCCCGCAGGGTGCCGGCCTTCCCGGCGCACGCGCCGACCGGACTCCGTCCGACCGGGACTCAGGCGGCGACCACCGCCTCCTCGGTGTTCTCCTCGGCCCCGGCCGCCGCCTTCCGGTCCCGCATCACCAGCGTGGCCACCAGCGCCGCCGCCAGCACACCGATCGCGCTGACCGTGAAAGTGGTCGTCATCGCCCCGGTGAAGGCCTCCCGGGCGGTCCGGACGAGCCCGGAGTCCCCGTTCGCGATCGCCAGCGCCCCGGCGATGGAGTGCTTCGCCTGCTCCGGCATCCCGGCCGGCATCCCGTTCGCGAAGCCGCTCGACAGCAGCGAGCCCAGGATCGCGATGCCGAGCGCGGTGCCCGCCTGCTGAATGGTGTCGTTCAGCGCCGAGCCGACGCCGGCCTGCTCCGCCGGGATCGTCCCCATCAACGCGCCCACCGCGGCCGGCATCGCCAGGCCCGCCCCGAGGCCGAGCAGACCGAGCGCCACCGCCGGGACGGCGAAGCCGGTGTCGGCCGAGACGGTGGTCAGCAGCGCGAACGAGGAGGCCATGACGAGCATCCCGGCGAGGATCAGCAGCCGGTTGCCGAACTTCGCCGCGAACTTGGCGCCGAACCCGTTGCCGAGCAGTGCCGCGACGGCCAGCGGCAGGAACGCGAGGCCCGCCTTGACCGGCGAGTACCCGAGCACGAACTGGAGGTACTGGGTGAGCACCAGCAGCAGCCCGCCGTTGCCGATCTGGACCAGGGTCAGCGACAGCGAACCCCCGCTGAAGTTGCGGGCCTTGAAGAGCGCCAGCGGCACCATCGGCGCGGCGGTGACGTTCTCCCACACCACGAACCCGACGAGCGCGACCACCGCGACGACCAGGGTGACCAGCGCCCGGCCTGCGAACGCGCCGTGCTGCGGGATCTCGATGATCCACCAGATCAGGGCGGTCATGCCGACGGCCGACAGCACCGCGCCCAGCGGGTCGGGCTTCTGCCACGGCCCCTTGGACTCCGGCATCAGCAGCAGGCCCGCCAGGATCGCCAGCGCCACCACCGGGACGTTGATGAAGAAGATCGAGTGCCACGAGAAGTGGGCGATCAGCACGCCGCCGAGCACCGGGCTGCCGACCAGCCCCAGCATCGAGACCGAACCCCAGGCGGCCATCGCCTTGTTGCGCTCGTCCCCGTCGAAGACGGTGATGAGGATCGACAGCGTCGAGGGCATGATCAGCGCGCCGCCGACGCCCATCGCGATCCGGGCGACGATGACCTCGGCAGGGCTGGCGCAGAAGGTCGCGGCGAGCGAGGCCGCTCCGAAGAGCAGCAATCCGATGATCATGACCTTCCGGCGGCCGAAGCGGTCGCCGAGGCTGCCGGAGGTGAGCAGCAGGCCGGCGAAGACCAGGACGTAGGAGTCGAGGATCCACTGGGTGTCCTGGGCACTCGCGCCGAGGTCGGTGGTCATCGAGGGGACCGCGACGGTCAGGGCCATGCTGTCGATCACCAGCACGAGCGAGCTCAGGCAGAGCACGATCAGGATCCACCAGCGGTGCGGGTTGCGGCCCCCGGCCTCGGTCACGTTGTCGGCTGACATCAGCTTCCCCTCCCCAATCGCGCACACCGTTCCTTCGGTGCGCACTGCGTTCCGTCGATGCGAACACTGTACGCATGGCGGAACAGTGTGCGCAACCACTGACTCCTGTACGCTCGATGCGAACGGTGTACGCAGCACGTAGGAGGAGGAGCAGCCCATGGCCGCCCGAACGAACCCGATCCCGTCCGTGTGGGCCCGCCAACAGCGCGAGCCCGACCAGCCCTCCCTCAGCCGGGCCTCGATCGTGCGCGAGGCGATCACCATGCTGGACGCCGACGGCACCGAGGCCCTGAGCATGCGCAAGCTCGCCACCCGCCTCAACGCGGGCGCCACCTCCCTCTACCGGCACGTCGCGACCAAGGACGAGCTGATGGAACTCGCGGTGGACGAGGTCTTCGGCGAGATGGCCCTGCCGCCCGCCGACAGCCCCGACTGGCGGGCCGCCGCCACCGAGGCCGCCGAGGCCTTCCGGACGACGGCCCTGCGCCACCCCTGGCTGTCCTCCGTGCTGGGCCAGGCCGGCCTCGCCTACCTCGGCCCCAACCTGGCGTCCTACGGCGAGCGGCTGACTGCCTTCTTCGCCGCCGTCGGTTTCCCCGAGCCGGTCCGGGCGATCGACACGCTCATCTCCTACGTCGTCGGGATGAGCACGACCGAGGCGGCCTGGCTCACCACCGTCGCCCGCTCCGGGGAGAGCGAGGCCGACTTCATCGCCCGCCTGATGCCCGCCGCCCAGCAGGCCAGCGCCGACTACGCCCATCTCGCCGACGCCTACGCGGCCGCCGCCGCGCTCACCGACCCGGCCGAGGTCCGCAACGCCAAGTTCGCCTACGGCCTGGAGGTCGTCCTGGACGGCCTCGCCCTGCGCCTGCCCCGCTGACCCCGGCCGCCCCTCGGCCTGCCCGGCCCACCGCGGCCGACCCCGGCCGACCGGACCAAGCCGCCCAACTCCCCGCAAAGGGGCGGCGCTCCCCGCCCCACCTCGCGGAATTCCGGCGGGCGCGGCGCGGGGAGCGGGCACAATGGCGTAGTGATGGTCGGCCGTCCGGTGTCGGGGGGCCAGGGATTGGAGGCCAGGGGTGAGCGATCTTCCGCGCAAGGCAGTGACCCGCACGGCACGGCTCGCCGCCCTGCCGCTGGGGATAGCCGGTCGCGCCACGCTTGGCCTGGGCAGGCGGATCGGCGGCCGCTCCGCCGAGGTGGTCACCGCCGAGCTGCAACAGGCCACCGCCGACCAGCTGTTCAAGGTCCTCGGCGAGCTCAAGGGCGGGGCGATGAAGTTCGGGCAGGTGCTGTCCGTCTTCGAGGCCGCACTGCCGGAGGAGGTCGCCGGTCCGTACCGGGCGGCGCTCACCAAGCTGCAGGACGCCGCTCCCCCGATGCCCGCCGCCAAGGTGCACACCGCGCTCGCCCAGCGGCTCGGGGACGACTGGCGCGAGCTGTTCCGGGAGTTCGACGACCGCCCCGCGGCCGCGGCCTCGATCGGCCAGGTACACCGGGCGGTCTGGCACGACGGCCGCCGGGTCGCGGTCAAGGTGCAGTACCCGGGCGCGGGCGACGCGCTGCTCGCGGACCTGTCGCAGCTGAGCCGGGTGGCCTGGCTGCTGGGCCCGCTGATCCCGGGGCTGGACATCAAGCCGCTGATCGCCGAGCTGCGCGAGCGGGTCTCGGAGGAGCTGGACTACGAGCTGGAGTCGCAGGCCCAGCGCCGGCACGCCGAGGAGTTCGCCGGCGACCCGGACATCGTGGTGCCGGGCGTGGTGGCGCAGGCCGACCAGGTGCTGGTCACCGAGTGGATGGACGGCACCCCGCTGGCCGAGGTGATCGCGCGCGGCACCCAGGAGGAGCGCGACCGCGCCGGGCAGCTGCTGGCCCGGTTCCTGTTCGCCGGCCCGTCCCGGACCGGCCTGCTGCACGCGGACCCGCACCCGGGCAACTTCCGGCTGCTGAAGGACGACGGCCCGGTGTCCGGCTGGCGGCTGGGCGTGCTGGACTTCGGCACGGTGGACCGGCTGCCGGGCGGCCTGCCCGCGCCGATCGGGGCCTCCCTGCGGATGGCGCTGGACGGGGATGCGGCGGGCGTCCTGAAGATGCTGCGCGAGGAGGGCTTCGTGAAGCCCTCGATCCGGCTGGACGCGGACGCGGTGCTGGACTACCTGCTGCCGATCATCGAGCCGGCCGCGGTGGAGAACTTCCACTTCACCCGGGCATGGATGCGTGCCCAGGCGGCCCGGATCGCCGATCCGCGCTCGCCCGCCTACAACCTGGGCAAGCAGCTCAACCTGCCGCCCGCCTACCTGCTGATCCACCGGGTGACGCTGAGCACCATCGGTGTGCTCTGCCAGCTGGGCGCCAAGGCGCCGTTCCGCGCGGAGATGCTGGAGTGGCTGCCCGAGTTCGCCGACCGGACGGTCCGGCCGCGACGGCCGCAGCGACCGGAGAAGACGGAGAAGTCGGAAAAGCCGCTGGTTCCGGAGAAGCCGAAGGCCCGCAAGAGCACCGGCTCCCCCCGCGTCCCGAAGAGCTGACGGAACGCGCCGGCCCCAACGCCGGCCCCAACGGCCGCAGGCCGCTCCCCACCTTCGGGGAGCGGCCTGCGGCACGACGGGGGTCAAGCGAAAGGGCCCGAGGGCCCGCTGGCACTACATCAGCGCCACGGCGAGGGCCTTGCGGGCCCGCAGCGAGGCCCGCTCGGCCCGCTGCCTGAGCTTGTGGGCCCGGACGACCCGGCTGACGAGCCGTTGGTTCTCGGCCTCGTGGAGCCTGTCTTGCATATGGGCTCGGGCCAGGGATTCGTGGAGGAGTTGCATTTCGAGGATCCTGTTCTGGGTCTGACGTTCGGTGGCCTGCTCGGCGCGGGCGGTGGGATCGACGGCGGCGGGGTTCATGTCGTGGTCCTGCTCGGGGTGCGTGCTCGGGAATGGGGTACGGGCTGCGGCGTCGGCCTTGGCGGCGGCGATCCGCACGGATCGGCGGAGGGCGCTGTCCAGCGAGGGCTGCTCTCCCCGGCGGACGACCCTGGCCTGGTCGGCGGGGTTCACGCCATGACCTCGGTCTTGCGCGGGCGGCCACGCGGCCGCTTGCGGGCCACGACGACACCCTGGACGAACAGCTCGCCGCCCCAGACGCCCCACGGCTCACGCCGCTCGAGGGCGCCGGTCAGGCAGGAGTCCTTCACCGGGCAGGTGCCACAGAGGGACTTCGCGTACTCGACGTCGGCGGGCGTCTCGGCGAAGAAGACCTCGGGGTCGAAGGCGCGGCAGGGGATGGGGAGACCGAGCGCTTCGGCCTGCTCGATCGAGGTGATCTGCATGGAAAGAACCTCCGGGGGGTCGGCCTGGTCGGCCTTGGTGATCTGGCTTGTCGGCGGTACGGACGGGGTGGGCGGTGTGATGACCGTGGACACTGTGGCGTCTTCCTCGTCTTCTCAGTGGTTCCGGCCCAGTCGACTGGTGGTGCTGGGCCGGAGGCCCCGGAGGGCCTGGGTGGTCTTGCGTACCGGACAAAACAGAAGGGCCGCGGATCCCGGTGGTGACGGGTTCCGCGGCCCTGGAGGTGCCGACCTGAGGCTGACTCAGGTTCGTTCTCTCCAGGGTTCAGGCCCGCGGAAGGCCCGCATCCGGATGGCCTTGGCGCCGTTGAAGGCGGCCATGGCCTGGTTGATCTGCTGCTCGTTCTGCTTCTGGGGGTTTCCGGCACCGATGACCTGCGCATAGCCGCCATGCAGGGCGGCGGCTACGGCTGCCTTCGGTGCCTGGGTCGGTCGCTCATCGCGCGGGGAGCGCGACGTGCCGACCGGCGCCCAGTCACGGGACAGACCGGTCTCGACGACGGCGCCTTCGATGCTCCTGCTGCCCGTGAGGCACAGATCAGTGTGTCCGAGACCACTGACAGCGGAGATGACGGAGACACCGGTGGTGTCGAGACCCAGACCGGTTCCACCGAGCTCGGCGAGCGCCCGCAGACGGGCGGCACGCAGGGAGGCAGCGACAACGGTCTGGCCAGTCATTTTGGTGATCATGATGTTTCCCACTGTGCTCGCCTCCTCTCGGCGTCTCGCGGAGCCAGGTTTCCCCGGCTCCGAATGTTCGGATGTCTGTCTCGGTAAAGCAGTGAAGCTGTGGGTGCAGGGGAACCGGCACAGGTGTCACCCCGTGCGATCGCGTCCCCTTGACCGCCCCGGCAGGCTATTGCGCTCCCGGTACGCCGCGCAAACTATTTTTCGCGGTGAGTTCCACGGCGCGCTCCGCAGCCGGTTTCGAAGTCCCCCGAGCAGTCCCCTGGACCGCGCCCGTGCCGGCTCACGCCGGATCGACCGAACCGTCGTCCTCGACGCCGTCCGGATCCTCCTCGGGCTCCTCCCCCGCACACAACGAGAGCACGGCGGCCCCGTACTTGTCCAGCTTCATCGCGCCGACCCCCGAGATCGAGGCCAGTTCCCCGCGGCTGGCAGGCACGTCCTCGGCGATCGCCATCAGCGTCGCGTCGGTGAACACCACGTAGGCCGGGGCGCCCTGCTCCTTGGCCTGCCGGGCCCGCCACTCGCGCAGCCGCTCGTAGAGCCCCTCGTCCATCGTGGACGGGCAGCTCTCGCAGCGGCGCAGCTTGCGTTCGACCGCCTCGGTGAGCACCCGGTCGCAGACCCGGCACGTGACCGGTCCGCGGACCCGCCGGGCGGCGGAGCGCTCGCCGGGCTCGACGCCCCCGCGACCGCCACGCGCGCCGGTCCGCGCGCCGGGTGCGGAGGAGCCCGGCCGCAACCCGTCGAGGAAGCGGCTGGGCTTGCGGCTGGCCCGGCCGCCCGGGGAGCGGGAGAGGGCCCAGGAGAGGCTGAGGTGCTTGCGGGCGCGGGTGACGCCGACGTAGAGCAGACGGCGTTCCTCCTCGACCTGCTCGTCGGTCTTGGCATAGATGATCGGCAGGGTGCCCTCGGTGAGGCCGACGAGGAAGACGGCGTCCCACTCGAGACCCTTGGCGGCGTGCAGGGAGGCGAGGGTGACGCCCTCGACGGCGGGGGCGTGCTGGGCGGCGGCGCGGGCGTCGAGTTCGGTGACGTAGGCGGCGAGGTCGGTGCCCTGGCCGGCGGCGGTGCGGGTGCGCTCGAACTCCTCGGCGAGGCGGACGAGGGCGGCGAGGGACTCCCAGCGGTCGCGGACGGCGCCGGAGCCGGCCGGGGGCTCGGGGGTGAAGCCGCGGGTGGCGAGGACAGCGCGGACCTGTCCGGCGAGGTCGGGGGCGCCGTCGGTGAGCGGGTCGGAGGCGGCGCGGGCGGCGCCGCGCAGCAGGACTCCGGCGTCGCGGACCTCGGGGCGCTCGAAGAACCGTTCGGCGCCCTTGAGCTGGTAGGGGACGCCGAGGTCGGCGAGGGCCTGCTCGTAGACCTCGGACTGGCCGTTGGTGCGGAAGAGGACGGCGATCTCGCTGGCGCGCACGCCGGTAGCCAGGAGGTCCTTGATCCGGCGGGCGGTGGTCTCGGCCTCGGTGGGTTCGTCCTCGTACTCGGTGTAGACGGGTTCGGGGCCGGCTTCGCGCTGGGAGACGAGTTCGAGGCGGTGGCGGGCGGCTTCGCCGCGGGCCTGGGCGAGCAGTCCGTTGGCGAGGTGGACCACCTGCGGGGTGGAGCGGTAGTCGCGGACGAGTTTGACGACCGTGGCCTCGGGGTGGCGGCCGCGGAAGTTCAGCAGGTAGTCGGGGGTGGCGCCGGTGAAGGAGTAGATGGTCTGGCTGGCGTCGCCGACGACGCAGAGGCTGGCGCCGCCGTCGGGGCCGGTCCACTGGTCGAGCAGGCGCTGCTGGAGCGGGGAGACGTCCTGGTACTCGTCGACGGTGAAGTGCCGGTACTGGGAGCGGACCTGGTCGGCGATGTCCGGGCGGTCCTCCAGGATGGCGGCGGTGAGGAGCAGGACGTCCTCGAAGTCGATGTTGCCGCGGCGGCTCTTGGTCTCCTCGTAGACGCGGTAGACCTGGGCGGCCTCGGCCGGGTCGCGGGGGGCTTCGCGGCCGGACTTGGCGACGGCGACGGGGTAGTCCTCGGGGCTGATCTGGGTGACCTTGGCCCATTCGATCTCGGCGGTGAGGTCGCGCAGTTCGGTGCGCTGGACGCGCAGGCCGCAGCGGCCGGCGGCCTCGGCGACGAGCTGGACCTTGCGCTCGAGGAGCTGGGGGACCGGGCCGCCGACGGCGCGGGGCCAGAAGTACTGGAGCTGGCGCAGGGCGGCGGCGTGGAAGGTGCGGGCCTGGACGCCCTCGGCGCCGAGCTGGCGCAGGCGGCCGCGCATCTCGCCGGCGGCGCGGGCGGTGAAGGTGACGGCGAGGACCTGCTGGGGGTGGTAGACGCCGCTGCGCACGCCGTACGCGATGCGGTGCGTGATGGCGCGGGTCTTGCCCGTGCCGGCGCCGGCGAGGACGCAGACCGGGCCCTGCAGGGCGGTGGCGACGGCGCGCTGCTCGGGGTCGAGCCCGGCGAGCACGGCGTCGGGGCCCGTCGCGGCGCCGGGGTCGGCCCAGGGGGAGCCGTGGGGGGCGTCGTACGGGCTGCCGCTCAAGAGGTCTTCCTGCATGCGTTCCATCTTCTCAGCCCGGTGGGACAACGGGGGCGGGGTTGTCCACAGGCCCGGTGTGATCGCAGGATGATCACTCCGCAGTGCGGTCGATGGCGGTCCGGAATGCCCGTCGCCCGGTGAACGTTTCCTCCGGAGACCGTACGCACCTCTCTTTCGAAGGAGCCCCCTCGATGTCCGGCACCGTGACGATGTACAGCACGACCTGGTGTGGGTACTGCAACCGACTCAAGAGCCAGCTGGACCGTGAAGGCATCGGCTACACCGAGATCAACATCGAGGAGGACCCGGCCTCGGCGTCCTTCGTCGAGTCCGTGAACAACGGCAACCAGACGGTGCCGACGGTGCTGGTGACGCCGGTGGGCGGCGGCGAGCGGGTCGTGATGACCAACCCGAGCCTGCTGCAGGTCAAGAAGGCCCTGGCGGCCTGATCCGGCCGGGTCGCCCGGGCCGGCGCGCGTCACGTCGCGTCGGCCCGGGCGGGGTCGACGGGCGCGGCGGGCGCGGGCAGGGTGGTGCGCGCGCCGAGGTCGCCGACGCCGTAGACGAGCCGGCTGCGGTCGGCCGAGTAGCGGGTCTCGATGACCCGGACGGGCCCGCGCCGGTCGTAGGTGACGCGGGTCTGCACCACGAGCGGCACGCCGGGGCCGCCCTGGAACCACTGGGCCTCCTCGGGGCCGGGCATCCGGGCGACCAGGTGGTCGACGGCACCGATCTCGGTGCGTCCGAGGGTGGCGAGCACGGCCTCGTCGCCGCCCTCGACGGGGTCGGGTTCCATCAGCGGGGTGCCGGCGGCCAGGCCGGCCCGGTAGTGGCTCTCCTCGATGGAGTACGGCTCGCGGTCGAGCAGCCGCAGCTGGCGGCGGACCACGATGGCCTCGCCGGGGCGCAGTCCGAGCCGTTCGGCGATGTCGACCCGGGCCCGGACGATCATCATCTCGAAGTCGGTGCTGAGTTCGCGCCCGGCTTCGGCGGCCTCGCCGAGGTAGACGTCGGAGGGCCCGGCCAGGCAGTCGCGCGGCGCGGGGGCCAGCGTGGGTCCGTAGGCGCGATGGTCCAGGACCGGGTGTTCGCGCAGGTAGGTGCCCTTGCCCTGGAGCCGGACCAGCCGGCCCTCGTTGACCAGGACGTCGACGGCGAGGCGGACGGTGTTGCGGGCGACGCCGTACTGGCGCTCCAGTTCGCTCTCGACCGGCAGGGCGGCGTCGGCGGTGAACTCGCCCTCGGCGATCCGACGGCGCAGGTCGGCGGCGAGGCGCTGGTATTTGGGGGATTGGGCGGTGCCCCGGGGGATTGTCACCGAGTGAATGTAGCGAGCGCGGTGACACGGTTTCAGCCGTTTCCGGCAATGTCGTCCATGCGGGTTGACGACGGGGATCCGCAGGCACCTTCCGGTAGCAGACCTGGCCCGTCCGGATACGAACATCCGGTTGTGAGGAATCCGGAAAGGGATCGGAAAGAAAAAAGGGGGCGCGCGGCATTGGCCGCACGCCCCCTTTTCGTAGGAATTACCAGCGCGCCGCCGACGGCAGCGGCTCGCCGTACCAGAGCTCGACCAGGTGCCGCGCGATCGAGATGCCGGACGGCGGCAGGATCTCGCCCGCCTCCATCCCGGCCCGCAGCTCCTCGCGGGAGAACCAGCGCGCCTCGGCCAGCTCCTCGCCGTCCACGGTGATCTCGGTGCCGCCCGGCAGCGCCTTGCCCGTGAAGCCGAGCATCAGGCTGGACGGGAACGGCCACGGCTGGCTGGCGACGTAGTGCACCTCGCCGACCTGCACACCCGCCTCCTCGTGCACCTCGCGGGCCACCGCCTGCTCGATGGACTCCCCCGGCTCGACGAAGCCGGCCAGGGTCGACCAGCGGCCCTCCGGCCACAGCGCCTGACGGCCGAGCAGGCAGCGGTCCTCCTCGTCGGTGATCACCATGATCACCGCCGGGTCGGTGCGCGGGTAGTGCTCGGCCGCGCAGGAGGTGCAGCGCCGCACGTGCCCGGCGCCGGCCTTCTCGGTCGGGTGCCCGCAGCGCGAGCAGAAGCTGTGCAGCCGGTGCCAGTGCTCCAGCGCGACGGCGTGTACCAGCAGCCCGGCGTCGCGGTCGGACAGCAGCCCGCCGACCTCGCGCAGCCCGGCCGGACGGGCGTCGCCGTCCAGGCGCCCGGGCAGGCTCTCGCCGGCCAGCGCGAAGTACGAGACGCCGTCCCGGTCGGTGCCGAGGAAGTACCGGTCACCGCCCTGCGGCGCCTCGAAGGAGGGCAGCAGCACCAGTTCGGTGCCCTGCGCGGTGTCGACGACGAACGCCTCGCCGCCGGCGATCGGCAGCACCCGGGTGTTCGGGTGGCTCCAGGCCGCCGCCAGCCAGGGCTCGTCGAACCGGTGCTCGGCCGCCCGGTCCACCCCGGCCCGGGCCAGTACCAGTTGCAGCGGGCGCTCGGTCTCAGGCACGGTGCTCACGTCGTTCCATCCCCACGTGGTGAATCATCCGAATGAGTGATCTGACAGCCTCGGTACGCGGCCCCTCGCTCACGCGCCGGGCCGGAAGTTCTCGGCCAGGTCGCCCCACAGGTACGCGGCCGTCTCCACACCCTTGGCCAGCAGGTCGAGTTCGACCTTCTCGTTGACCGAGTGCCAGCCGTCCGAGGGCACCGAGATGCCGAGGAACAGCACCGGCGCGCCCAGCACGTCCTGCAGGTCGGCGGCGGGGCCGGAACCGCCCTCGCGGGTGAAGAGGATCTTCTGCCCGAAGGCCCGCCCCATCGCGCGGACGGTGGACTGCAGCGCCGGGTGGTCCAGCGGGGTCAGGCAGGGCCGGGTCGCGCCCGGGAACACCAGCTCGTACCGGACGCCCTCGGGCACCCGCTCGGCCACCCAGGCCCGCACCGCCTCGCGGACCTTCTCCACCTCCTGCCCGGCGACCAGCCGGAAGGACAGCTTGAGGTGCGCCGACGCGGGGACGATGGTCTTGCCGCCGGGGCCGGTGTAGCCGCCCCAGATCCCGTTGACCTCGGCGGTCGGGCGGGCCCAGATCCGCTCCAGGGTGGAGTAGCCGGCCTCGCCGCGGGTGCCGGACGACTTGGCGACCTCCAGCCACTGCTCCTCGTCGAACGGCAGCTCGGCGAACAGCTCGCGCTCGCGGTCGGTCAGCTCGATCACGCCGTCGTAGAAGCCCGGGACCGCCACCTTGCGGTCGGCGTCGTGCAGGGCGGCGGCCAGCTCGGCCGCGACCTGGGCAGGGTTGGGGACGGCGCCGCCGAAGGACCCGGAGTGGATGTCGGTGTCCGGCCCGTACAGGTCGATCTGGGCGTCGGCGAGGCCGCGCATGCCGGTGCAGACGGTCGGCGTGGACGCGGACCACATGCCGGTGTCGGAGATGACGACCACGTCGGCGGCCAGCCGGTCGGCCTCGCGGCGGACCAGGTCGGCGAAGTTCGGCGAACCGGACTCCTCTTCACCCTCGATCAGCAGCTTGAGGTTGACGGCCGGCGCGGTGCGGCCGGTCGCGGCCAGGTGGGCCCGCACGCCCAGGGTGTGGAAGAACACCTGGCCCTTGTCGTCAGCGGCGCCGCGCGCGTACAGCCGGTCGCCGACCACGGTCGGGGTGAACGGCTCGGTGTCCCAGCCGTCCTCCTGGGCGGCGGGCTGCACGTCGTGGTGCCCGTAGACCAGGACGGTCGGCGCGGACGCGTCCCCGGAGGGCCACTCGGCGAACACCGCCGGCAGGCCGTCGGTCTCCCACACCTCGGCGACCGGGAAGCCGGTGTCGCGCAGCTTGCCGACCAGCCACTCGGCGGAGCGCCGCACGTCGCCGGCCCGGGCCGGGTCGGCGGAGACCGACGGGATGGCCAGCCACGCGGAGAGGTCTTCGAGGAAGGCGGCCTGGTGCCGGTCGATGTAGGAGCGGACGACGCTGTCCGGGGTACTCGTCATACCGACGACTGTAGTTCGCCCGTGCGGGTGCCCGCCCCGGCCCTCCGGCTCAGGGGCGTTCCCGGGGCTGTAACCTCCGTCACCCCCGCCGCGCACGGGCGCGGACGGGGGTGACGGAGGGGGTGCGGGCCTCAGCCCGAGCGGCGCAGCATCGTGATCCGCGAGCGGGTGAGCACCGCCGCCAGGCCGGCCGCGAGCAGCGGGAGCACCACGACGGTGGCTCCGATGGTCAGCCAGGGGATGACCACGGTCGCGCCGTTGGCGATCTCGTCCGGGCTCATGCCGGGGAAGCTGCGCGCCGCTCCCTCGACCTTGCGCAGTGCCACGCCCGGCACGATGCCGCAGACCACGCCGAGCAGGGCGCCCATGGCGGCGATCACGCCGCACTGGAAGCCGGACAGCGAGCGCCGGATGCGCGGCTCGGCGCCGACCGCCGCGAGGGTGGTCAGATCGCGCTGGGAGTCGGCGGCGGCCAGTCCCGTGGCGATGCCGGCGGCGCCCAGGGCGACCAGGCTGGCGAAGACGCTCAGCCCGAGGGTGACGAGACCGGCCCGGGACTGGTAGCCGCGCTCGACGGTGAGGACGTCGCGGTCGCTGATCTTGGCGAGCGCGCCGTCGGCCTTCTGCTGGGCGCCGTCGGAGGGCACGGTGCCGGGCAGCCAGACCGAGCCGGCCATCGAGGTGGCGAACCCGAGCCCGGCCGCGGTGTCCGGGCTGATCACGGCCTGCCCGGGGGCGGGCATCGCGGCGTCCGCGAGGACCGCGTCGACGGCGATCTCGTGCCGGACGGGCTTCTTGTTGGAGCTGCCGCCCGCGGTGTACTCGCTGAAGGAGACCGGTTCGGAGTACTGCAGCGCGACCTTGCCGTCCTTGAGGTACCGGGCGTCGAAGACCACGGCCTTGCCGGCCGCGAGGGCCTGTCCGGCGGCCGGGTCGGTGACGCCGTAGAGGTTGTGCAGCAGGGTGGCGTCGCCGGCCGACAGCGGGCTGTAGGGGCTGCCGCGGCGGTTGTTGGTCTGGCAGCGCTTGTCTGTCTGCAGGATCCGCTCGACCTCGCCGGGACCGAACTCGCGGTCCGTGTCGGTGACGGGGCAGCGCATCTCCTTGGGCACCTCGACGCTGATGTAGCCGCACCCCCCGTCGTCGGAGCAGCTCTCCTTGTAGTGCACGCTCTGGACGTCGGCGCGCGGGCCGAGGTCCGGGATGCCGCGTTCGACGGCCTCGCGCATCTGCGGCAGCAGCTTGGTGTCGGCAGCGGACAGCCAGCCGGTGCCGAGCAGGACGGCACCGGCGGGACCGTGGGCGACGTACTCGCGCCGGTACTGCTCCTCGAAGCTGGCGGTGTAGACGCTGACGGCGACGGAGCCGGCGACGGCGGCCATGACGGCGGCGACGGCGGGCGCGGTGCGGCCGCGGTGGCGCACCGAGTCGCGCAGGGCGAGCCGGGGGCCGAGCGAGAGCCAGCGCCCGAGCCGGCCGAAGAGGCCGACCAGGTAGGGCGTGAGCGCGACCATGCCGAGTTCGGCGATGGCCGAGCCGCCGAGGACGGCGAGGCTGCGGTTGCCGCTGGTGGCACCGAACAGGGCGAGGGCGGCACCGCCGCCGAGCATCACCAGGCCGAGCACGGCGAGCTTGCGGCTCGGCGGCTTGAGCGAGTCCCGGCCGGTGAGCGCGGAGACGACGTCCTGGCGGGAGGCCTGGACGGCGGGCACGACGGCCGCGAGCAGACCGGTGACCAGGCCGACCAGGAGCACGCCGAACAGGTCGAGCGGCTGGACGGCGAAGTGGCCGAAGCGCCGACCGGAGGACTCCTCGGCCTGGGTGCGCAGCAGCGCGGCCAGGCCGACGCCGAGACCGAGGCCGACCACAGCGCCGGTGACGCCGAGGACGATGCCCCCGCCGAGGACGACGGCGCGGACGTTGGCGCGCTCACCACCGGCGGCGGCGAGCAGGCCCAGCTGCCGCCGGGAGCGCCGGGCCCCGACGGCGAAGGCGGGGCCCGCGAGGAGGACGATCTCCAGCAGGGCCATGCCGACGACGGTGGCGAGGATGACGACGCCGGTCTGGTTGAAGTACGCGGTGTCGCCGACCTGGTGCCGGTCCTGTTCGACGTAGTACGGGACGTCGGCGCGGGCCGGCGGGTCGATCAGGACGGCGCGGGAGGTGAGGTTGAAGCCGTACTCGTTGAGTTCGGTGACCTTGTGCCAGTCGAGGCCGGCGCCGCCGGGGAGCTTGACCAGCCAGCGGGTGGGCTCACCGGTGCCGCCGGCCGGGCCGCGGGTGGCGCCGGGGGTCTTGGCGAGCTGGTCGATGACGGCGCCGGGGCGGGCGATGAGTTCGGTGCCGTTCAGTTCGCCGGGGTACTCGTAGACGCCGGTGATCGTGAAGGGGGTGCCCTCCAACCCGCGGACGGCGGTCCGGTCGCCGAGCTTGAGTCCGGAGCGCCTGAGGAAGTCCGGGGTGACGGCGGCCTCGCGGTCGCCCGTCGGGGCGCGGCCCTTGACCCGGTTCATCCGGCCGTTCCAGACCGGGTCGGTCAGGTCGGCCTCGCTGACGCGGGTGCTGAGCAGGCCCTCGGTGCTGCTCGCCGCGGTGTACGGGCCCTGCCGTTCGGGCACGAGGATGGCGCCGGCCGGGAGCAGTTGCCGGGCCAGGTCGGCGGGTGCGGTGTCCAGGGCGCGCTGCTGCGCGGGGGTGACCTGGGGAGCGGCGCCGTCCTTGGCGGTGTCCTTGGGGTTCTGGATGGTGAACCCCGTGTCCGGGTCGGGCGCCTGCTGGACGGAGGAGCCGCGTTCGACCATCTCCAGTGCGCCGGCGGCCTGGCCCATGACCCGTACCGCGTGTTCGACGGGCGTGAGATCGGCGCTGCGGAAGACCACGTCGGCGCCGGTGACACCGAGGACGGGCAGGGCGACCATGGCGATGACCAGGGCGCTGCGGCCCTTGGCGCGCAGGGCGTCACGGCGGGCGATGCGCAGGGCGACCCGCCAGGCGCTGAGCTTCACTCGTCCACCTTCATGCTGTTGGTGGCGGCGCTGACCAGGAGGCTGGCGGCGTCCTGGCTGACGGACTCGTCGACCATCCGGCCGTCGCGCAGGAAGACGACGCGGTCGGCCCAGGCGGCGTGCCGGGCCTCGTGGGTGACCATCATGGCGGCGGCGCCGGCGTCGCAGCGGGCGCGCAGGACGGCGAGGACGGCCTCGCCGGTGGTGGAGTCGAGCGCGCCGGTGGGTTCGTCGGCGAGGACCAGGCGGCGGTCGCCGATCAGGGCGCGGGCGATGGCCACCCGCTGCTGCTGGCCGCCGGACATGTCGTCGGGGAAGCGGTCGGCGAGTTCGGGGATGCCGAGTTCCTCCAGGGCGGCGAGGGCCTCGCGGCGGGCCGCACGGGCCGACAGGCCGTCGAGTTCGCGCGGCAGCGAGATGTTCTCGGCGGCGGTGAGGGCCGGTATCAGGTTGTAGTCCTGGAACACGTAGCCGACGGAGCGGCGGCGGACCTGGGCGAGCCGCTTGCGGTTGAGGTCGCCGAGGGCGACGCCCTCGACCAGGACCCGGCCGGTGCTCGGGCTGTCGAGGCCGCCGGCCAGCGTCAGCAGGGTCGACTTGCCGGAGCCGGAGGGGCCCATGACGGCGACGAACTCGCCGGGGTGGACCTTGAGGTCGACGCCGCGCAGGGCCTGGACCTCGGCCGCGCCGTGGCCGTGGACGCGGGTGACGTCCTCCAGGTGCAGCACGGGCGCCTGCCGGGACTCTTGGGTGTGGGACACGATTCCCCCCTAGTACTGGGTGTGGGCTCGGGGTCGGGGCCCGGGCCGGTGGTTCGGTGCCGGGGCGCTCAGGTGCGCAGGCGGCGGCCGCGTTTGGCGGGTGCGGCACCGCCGTCGCGGGCGGCCTCGGCGGTACGGGTCTGCAGGAGTTCGGCCTGCTGGGCGAGCCGGGTCTCGCAGTGGTCGAGCCAGCGGATCTCGGCTTCGGTCTGGAAGATCAGCTGGTCCAGGACGAGCAGCCAGGCGAGGTCGTTGCTCGCCGAGGGCACCGCGCCCGGCCGGCCCCCCTCACCGGGCCGAGGGGCGCCGGCGAGGGCGCGGCCCTTGAGCCGGGTGTAGTCCTGCAGCGCCTTGATGCTGTGCCGGCGCTGCCCCTGGACGACGGCGGAGACGTCCACCCCCGGGACGGTGACGGCCATGGCGAGCTTGATCGCCAGTTCGTCGCGCGGCGGGTTGGTCCGGGGTACCGGGGTGTCGAACCAGGCGCGCAGCTCGGTGCGGCCGGCCTCCGTGACGGCGTAGAACTGGTGGCCCTCCCCGTCCTCCCCGGCGGGCTCGACCAGGCCGTCGCGTTCCAGCCGGGACAGCGTGGTGTAGACCTGCCCGACGTTGAGTGGCCAGGTGGCGCCGGTGCGCGCCTCGAACTCGGTGCGCAGTTGGTAGCCGTAGCGAGGGCCCTGGTCGAGCAGGGCGAGCAGACCGTGACGGATGGACATACTCAGTATGTATACCCGGTATGCCCTGCCGTCTCAACCCGCACCCCCCTCCCCCGGCGACCGGGTACCGTCGTGCGGTGTGAGCCAGTTGCGCATCGCCACCTTCAACCTGTTGCACGGTCAGCCGCTCGCCCCGGACGGCGCGCCGCGGCCCTATCCGGCCGACGCCGGCGAGCCGTTGGCCGCGGCGGTGGCCGCGCTGGACGCCGATGTACTGGCGCTCCAGGAGGTGGACCGGCGCCAGGCGCGCTCCGGCGGCACCGACCAGGCGGCGGTGGCGGCCGCGGCGATGGGCGCGAAGGACTGGCGCTTCGCCGCCGCGCTGCACGGCCGCCCGGCACCGGTGGCGGGCTGGCTGCCGGATCCGTCCGGGCCCGACGGCCTGCGGGTGTACGGGCCGGGTGAGGTCGGCGACGACGCCCCGCCCTCGTACGGGACGGCCCTACTGACCCGGCTCCCGGTGCGGCACTGGCGGGCCCGGCGCTTCGCCCCGGCGCCGTTCGGGCTGCCGCTGCGGGTGGCCGGGCGGCGCGGACTGACCCCGGTGCCGGACGAGCCGCGGGCCGCGCTGGCGGCGGTGCTGGAGGGCGATCGCGGGCCGTTCACCGTGGTCG
This sequence comes from Kitasatospora sp. NPDC051164, assembly GCF_044455625.1. NCBI lineage: Bacteria > Bacillati > Actinomycetota > Actinomycetes > Kitasatosporales > Streptomycetaceae > Kitasatospora > Kitasatospora sp. NPDC051164. Next base: position 302,258 of record NZ_JBITFB010000003.1, read on the forward strand.
CGGCGCACCTGTCCTTCGTGCCGGGCTGGAACATGGCACAGCTGGCGGGCATCCGGCGGTGGATCGCCGACCTGCCGCAGCCCTACCTGGTGCTGGGCGACTTCAACCTGGTGGGCGCGGTGCCGCGCACGGTGCTCGGCGGGGCGACGGCGCTGGAGCGCACCGCGCCCAGGGTGCGGGTGCGGGAGCTGCGGGCGAGCCGGCGGACCCGGCCGCTCCTGGCCGAGCCGCGCCGGCGGCGGGTGCGCGAGCCGCGGGCCCGCCTGCAGGGCTGGTACGACCTGGCGCGCACGCCGACGTACCCCTCGCACCGGCCGGCGGTGCAGTTCGACCACGTGCTGGCGATCGGCGTGCCGCGCACGGCGGTGGGCCCGGCCGCGGCGCCGCGCGCGGCGGTGTCGGACCACCGGCCACTGCTGGTCGAGGTGTCGCTCTAGGGCTTGTCAGACAAGCCCCAGGGTTCTCGCTCCAGCGTTCTCTGGGGCAGCTGCCGCGTCAGGACCCCGGCCTGCTGCGGGACGTGGATGCCGGCCGTCGGGGCCGGGTCGTACTGCAGGAGCAGCATGGCCGCGTCGTCACCGAGCTGGCGTCCGACGTGCCGCACCACGTCCTCGTGCAGGCGCTGCAGGACGTCGGCGGGACGACCGTCGGCGCAGCGCGGGAACCGTTCGGCGAGCGGGTAGAAGGCGCCCGCGCGATCGCGGGCCTCGATCACCCCGTCGGTGAACAGCAGCACCCGGTCGTCGCCCTGCAGCGACACCCGGTGGACCGGCGGGCGGACGTCGGCCGGGTCGAGGACGCCCAGCGGCGGCACGGTCTCGGCGAGTTCGAGCGGGCGGACCTCGCCGCCGCGCAGCAGCAGCGGCGCGGGGTGCCCGCAGTTGACGATCTCGGCGGCGCCGTCGGGCCCGACGCCGATCAGCACCAGGGTGACGAACTCCTCCTCCACCCCCGGGTGGTCGTTCTCGTGCAGGGCGCGGTCGAGGCTGACGGCCAGCCAGCCGGCCACCCGGTCCAGCGCGGGCTCCTGGTGGGCGGCCTCGCGGAAGGCGCCGAGCACGGCGGCGGCCGTCTCGACCGCGCCGAGGCCCTTGCCGCGCACGTCGCCGACCACGGCCCGTACGCCGTGCCGGGTGTTGACCACCTCGTAGAGGTCGCCGCCGATGCGGGCGTGCGCGGCGGCGGCCTCGTAGTGGACGGCGGCCCGGACGGTGCCGACCCGCTCGGGGACGGGCCGCAGCAGGACCCGGCGGGCGATCGAGGCGACCAGCTGGGCGTCGGCCAGCGCCCGTTCCTGGCGCAGCCTCAGGGTGGCGCTGACCCAGCCGATCGTGGCGACGAGCAGGATGGCGATGACGCTGGCGGCGTGCACGGACGAGCCGAGCGTGTCGCTGCGGAAGGCCATCAGGAAGCCCGCCGCCTCGGCGTACAGGCCGATGACGAACGGGTACCAGGTGCGGCGGCTGACCACGGCGGCCAGCGCGGGCACGGCGGTGAGGGCGGGTTCGACCGTCACCCCGGTGCCGCTGAGGTAGTCGAGGACGACGATCAGCGCCATGCCGATGAACGGCAGCGCCAGCGCCGTCCTCGGCCAGGTGCCGGTCGTGTTCGGAGCGGGACCCGGGGTCGGCCCGGTGAACCGCTCTCTGATCCATCCGGTCGCGCTCAACTTCGGTTCTCCAGCAGAAGGCGCCGATGCCGGGGGCACCTGCGGTGATGACTGAGGGTTAGGGAATACGGGCCTCGCTGGCGGCCGGAGCACGGGGGTTGACCGGTTACCGACCCCACAATAGGCGCGAAACGTGCACGACGCACAGGTTTCGGGCACTGGCGTGATGACTTGGATGCTCTGCGTGACTCATTAGTCACTGTTCCCGATCAGGAGCCGTTCCAACTCTTTTCGGTCGGGAAGTCCTGCCGGACGGACGATCCGTCCGCTGCGGACGTACAGGAACGAAGCCGTGACCTGCTCGGGATCAACGCCCATCTGCTCGGCCCAGGCCAGCCGGTAGACCGCGAGCTGCAGCGGGTCCGCGGTCTCCTCGCGATGGGTCTTCCAGTCGACCACTTCGTAGCGTGACACACCACCGGATCCTGACACCACGTCACCGTCACGGTAGACCGCGTCGATCCGGCCGCGCACCACCCGCCCCGCCAGCACCAGTTGGAACGGCGCCTCGACCCGGTAGGGCTTGCGCTGCGCGTACGGGGTGCGCAGGAACGCCTCCTTGAGCCGCTCCAGGTCCTGCTCGTCCTCGATGCCGTCGTCGTCCGCGCCGGGCAGCGCGCCGGGCTCGATCAGCAGCAGCGGCTCGATCCGGCCCTGCACCCAGGCGTGGAAGCGGGTGCCGCGCCGGGCGGCGGGCTGCGGGGGGCGCGGCATCGGGCGGGCCAGGTCGCGCGCGAAGCCGTCCGGGTCGGCGGCCAGGCGCAGCAGCTGGGTGGCGGACAGCGCGGCGGGCAGCGGCACCTCGCGCGCGGTGCGCCGGGAGCGCTCCAACTCGCCCAGCAGCGCGGTCAGATCGCGGTCCCAGGAGGCCAGCTGGCGCTGGTCCTCGGCGGCCATCGGCTCCGGTTCGGGGGCGGGCGCACCGGCCAGGCGGGCGCGCACCACCCCGGCGACCCGGCGGCGGGCATGCTGCGCGGCCGGGTCCAGCGGCAGGGGCCAGGGCCGGTCGACGGAGGCGGTCAGCGCCGGGTTCTCGGCGCCCTTCTCCGGCTGCTCGGCCCAGTGCTCGACCTCGCCCGCGCCGGCCTGCTCGCAGTGCTCGCGCAGCTCCTCCAGGAAGGCGGACGGACCGCGGACAGTCTTCTGGTTCGGCCCCCACCAGTGCCCGGAGGCCAGCAGCAGCGAGCGGGGGCGGGTGAACGCGACGTAGCCGAGCCGCAGTTCCTCGGTGGCGGAGTGCTCGGCCAGCTCCTTCCTGAAGGCGGTCATCGTCTTGCTGTTCCACCCGCCGCGCACGTCGGGCAGGGTGGCCGCGTCGCCGCGCAGGGCGTGCGGGAGCACACGCTTGGCGCTGGTCCAGCGTTCGCGCGGGGTCGAGGAGGGGAACGCGCCCCGTACCAGGCCGGGGACGGCGACCACGTCCCACTCCAGGCCCTTGGACTTGTGCGCGGTGAGCACCTTCACGGTGTCCTCGCCGCCGGGCAGGCTGCTGTCCAGGCCGCGCTCGTACTCCTGGGCGGCGCGCAGGAAGCCGAGGAAGGCGGCGAGGCCCGGGTCGCCGTCGAGGTCGGCGAAGGAGGCGGCGACGTCCAGGAAGGCGTGCAGGGTCTCCCGCCGCCGGGCGGCCAGGGCCTGCGGGGAGGCGGCGAGCTCGACCTCCAGGCCGGTGACCGCCAGCACCCGGTGCAGCACGTCCATCAGCGGGTCGGCCAGCGAGCGGCGCAGCTCGCGCAGCTCCTGGGCGAGACGGGCGAAGCGCACCCGTGCCTCGGCGGAGAACGGCAGGTCGTCGGGCTTCCCCTCCTCGCCGAACGGGGAGTCCAGGAAGCTCTCCACCGCGTCGGCCAGCGACACCACCTCGGTCGGATCGGCCTCGGCGACGGCGGCGGCCAGCGCCTCGACGTCCTCGGGCCGGTCGGTGCGGACCAGCTCGGCGGCCCGGCGGCCGAGCAGCGCGAGGTCGCGCGGGCCGATCCGCCAGCGCGGGCCGACCAGGAGGCGCACCAGCGCGGCGTTCGCGGTCGGGTCCTGCAGCACCTCGCAGACCGCCACCAGGTCGGCCACCTCGGGCAGTTGCAGCAGCCCGCCGAGGCCGACCACCTCGACCGGCACCTCGCGGGCGACCAGCGCCGCGTGGATGTCCGGGAAGGCGGCGCCACCCCGGCACAGCACCGCGATCCGGCCGGGCGCGGTGCCGGTGCGCACCAGGTGGGCGATCGAGTCGGCGAGCCAGTCGACCTCCTCGGCGTGGGTGGGCAGCAGCGCCGTCCGCACGAAGCCGTCCCGCTCGGCGCCGGGCGCCGGGCGCAGCGCCTCGACGCCCTCGTGCATCCCCCGCAGCGGCGCGGCAAGGGTGTTGGCGAAGGCGAGCAGGCGCCCGCCGCTGCGGCGGTTCTCGCTGAGCGCGTAGCGCTCGGCGGGGCGGCCGTCGGCCTTGGGGAAGTGCCGGGGGAACTCGTCGAGGTTGGCGACGGAGGCGCCGCGCCAGCCGTAGATCGCCTGGCAGGGGTCGCCGACGGCGGTCACCGGGTGGCCGCTGCCGACACCCTCGGGGCCGGCCCCGAAGAGCCCGGCGAGCATCAGGCGCTGGGCGACCGAGGTGTCCTGGTACTCGTCCAGCAGCACGACCCGGAACCGGCCGCGCAGCAGCTCGCCGACCTCGGGGCGCTGCTGGGCGAGACGGGCGGCGGCGGCTATCTGGTCGCCGAAGTCCATCAGCCCGGCGGAGCGCTTGCGGCGCCGGTAGTCCTCGACCAGGCGCAGCAGCTCCAGCCGGGCCCGGGCGGTGGCCGGGACGGCCCGCAGGTCGTCGTTGGTCAGCTTGACGGTGGCGAGGGTGTCCAGCAGCTCCTCGTCGAAGTCGCGCAGGGCCTGTGGCTCGACGAGGTGCTCGGCGAGTTCGCCGTCCAGCGCGGTGAGGTCGGCGACCAGGTTGGCGAAGGTGCCGGTGAGCGCGGGGAACGGGCCGCGGGCGGTGCGCAGCACCTTGGCGGCGAGCTGGAAGCGGGTGGCGTCGGCGAGCAGCCGGACATCCGGCTCGATGCCGATCCGCAGGCCGTGCTCCTTGAGGAGGCGGCCGGCGAAGGCGTGGTAGGTGGAGATCTCCGGGTCGCCGAGCGGTTCGCCGCCGTCCCGGTCCGCGACGCCGGCCCTCAGCAGGGCGGCGCGGACCCGTTCGGAGAGCTCGCCGGCGGCCTTGTTGGTGAAGGTGAGGCCGAGCACCTCCTCGGGCCGTACGGCGCCGGAGCCGACCAGCCAGACGACCCGGGCGGCCATCACCGTGGTCTTGCCGGAGCCGGCGCCGGCCACGATCACGGCCGGCTCCAGGGGCGCGCCGATGGCCGCCATCTGCTCCCGGTTGAACGGGATCCCCAGCAGCTCCTTGAGCTGGTCGGGATGGCTGAGCACGGCGGTCACCCCGCAACCGTAACCGGAGCGACGGACAAGCCTCGCCTCACCGGGTCCGCAGGGTCCGCAGGCCGCGCGGGCCCGCTACTCGACCAGCTGCGCCCCGTCCCGCTGGGCCGAGCAGCTGCGGCGGAAGGCGCAGCGGTCGCAGCCGCCGCCCGTCTGCGGGACGAAGCGCTCGGCGAGGACCTTCCCGGCGGCCTCGGCGAGCAGGCCCTCGATCCACGGCTCGCCCTCCGGAGGCTCCTGCCGCTGCACCTTGGGGGCGTCCCGGGAGGCCTTGGCGGCGGGCTCGCGCAGGTGGACCAGTTCGGCGCCGCCGGTGGCCGGGGGGTGTTCGGCGAAGCCGGGCAGCTCGTTGAGGGCGCCGGCCCGGACGGCGAGCTGGTAGACGGCGAGCTGCTTGTGCTCGGGCAGGGACTTGTCGGTGGGGATCTGCTTGCCGGTCTTGAAGTCGACCACGTAGGCGCGCCCGGCCGCGTCCTTCTCGACCCGGTCCATCGAGCCGCGGATGCGCACCGAGACGCCGCCGACGTCGAGGGTGACGTCGAAGCCGTGCTCGGTGGCGACCACGTCCCGGCCGCGTTCCAGGACGTGCCAGTTGAGGAAGCGCTCCAGGGCGGCCCGGGCCTCGGTCTTCTCCTGGTGGGACTTCCAGGGCGCGTCGAAGGCCAGCGCGTCCCAGACGGTGTCCAGGCGCTCCATGAGGACGGCGAGGTCGGCGGGGGTGCGGCCGGAGCCGACCTCGTCGGCGAGCGCGTGCACCACGTTGCCGAAGCCCTGGGCGGCCGAGCCGGCGGCACGCGCCTTGACCTCCTTGTCCAGGAACCACTGCAGCGAGCAGCTCTCCAGCTGCTCCAGGCCGCTGCCGGACAGCCGCACCGGCAGGTCGGCGCTGCGCAGCGGCTCGGGGGCGGCGGTCGGGTCGTCCAGGCCCCACCAGCGCTCGGGGTGGGCGGCGGGCACCAGCGGCAGCCCGTCCTCGTCGGTGGCGGCGGCGAGGGTGGCGAGCCGTTCGGCGGCGGCGCGGCGCAGCTCGGGCGTGCGGGCGGGGTCGACGGTGACCGCGCGCAGCTCGGCGACCAGGGCGGCGACGGACAGCGGGCGGCGCGGGCGGTGGGTGACGTCCTCGACGGTGACCGGCGGGGTGCGGCGCACCACCTTGCCGGTCCGCGGGTCGACGTCCTCCCGGTAGAGCTCGCGCAGGAAGCGGGAGGGTTCGTCGCCGTCGTCGGCGGGGGCCTTGACGGCGGTGACGATCAGCCGCTCCTTGGCGCGGGTCGCCGCGACGTAGAAGAGGCGGCGCTCCTCGCCGAGCAGGGCGGCCGGGGAGAGCGGTTCGGCGAGGCCGTCGCGTCCGATCCGGTCGGCCTCCAGCAGGGAGCCGCGGCGGCGCAGGTCGGGCCAGAGGCCGTCCTGGACGCCGGCGACGACGACCAGGCGCCACTCCAGGCCCTTGGAGCGGTGGGCGGTCATCAGCCGGACGGCTTCGGGGCGCACGGCCCGGACGGTGAGGGTGTCGGCGGCGATGTCCTGGGCGTCGAGTTCGGCGAGCAGGTCGAGGGCGCTGCGGTGGCCGGTGACCTGTTCCTCGGCGCGGGCGGCGGTCTCGAACAGGGCGCACAGCGCGTCCAGGTCGCGGTCGGCGTTGCGGCCGCCGGCGCCGCCGCGCAGGGCGGCCCGTTCCAGGCGCTCGCGCCAGCGGCGGCTGCCGTCCCACAGCTCCCAGAGCGCCTCCTCGGCGGTGCAGCCGCCGGCCAGCAGCTCGCGGACCTTGCGCAGCAGGGTGCCGAGGTCGCGGGCGCGGCGGGCGTACGCGGGGTCGAGGGCGACCAGCCGCTCGGGTTCGGCGAGGGCCTCGCGGATCAGTTCGCCGGCCGGGCGCAGGGCGGCGGTGGGGCGGCCGTCGGCCCGCAGCGCGGCGCGTTCCTCCTCGCGCAGGGCGCGGCCCAGGCGGCGCAGGTCGGAGCCGTCGAGGCCGCCGAGCGGGCCGGTGAGCAGGGCGTGCGCCAGGTCTGTGGTGAGCGGGTCGGGGGTGTCGGCGGCCTCGCCCCCGGACTCGGCGTCGGCATCGGCGTCGCTGTCGGTGTCGGCATGGGTGTCGGCGTGCCGGTCGCGGGCCGCCTGCCACGCCGCCTGCTGGGCGCAGACCCGCAGGGCGAGCAGCAGCTGGGCGACGGCGGGCTCCTCGCGCAGCGGCAGGTCGTCGCCGTCGATCTCCAGCGGGACGCCGGCCGCGCCGAGCGCCCGCCGCACGCCCGGTATGGAGCGGGCACCGGCCCGGACCAGCACGGCCATCTCGCCCCAGGGCACGCCGTCCTCCAGGTGCGCGCGACGCAGCAGGTCGGCGATCGAGTCGAGCTCGGCGCCGGGGGTCGGGTAGGTGTAGACCTCGGCCCGGCCGCCCTCGCGGGAGGGCAGCAGGGCGCGGTGCTGGGCGAGCTTGTCGGCGGGCAGCCGGCCCATCGGCATCCGCCGGGCGATCTCCCGGGAGGCGGCGAGCAGGAGGGCCCCGGAGCGGCGGGAGACCCTCAGCACCCTGACCTCGGCGGGTTCGCCGTCGGCGCGGCGGAAGGTCTGCGGGAAGTCGAGGATGCCGTTGATGTCGGCGCCGCGGAAGGCGTAGATCGACTGGTCGGGGTCGCCGACCGCGACCAGGTCGCGGCCGCCGCCGGCGAGCCGGCGCAGCAGCCGGACCTGGGAGGGGTCGGTGTCCTGGTACTCGTCGACGAAGACGACGTCGTAGCGCCGGCGCAGCTCCTCCTCGACCTCGGGGCGCTCGGCGAGCAGGACGGCGCGGTGGACGAGTTCGGCGTAGTCCAGGACGCCGCGCAGGTCGAGCACGTCGAGGTAGTCGGCGAGGAAGTGCGCGGCGGCGGCCCAGTCGGGGCGCTGGACGCCCTGGGCGAAGCGCTCCAGCTCGGCCTCGCCGAGGCCGAGTTCGCGGCTGCGGGCGAGGACGGCGCGGACCTCGTCGGCGAAGCCGCGGGTGGTCAGGCAGGCCCGCAGGTCCAGCGGCCAGGCGATCCGGGAGCCCGCGGCCGAGCCGCCGGTCGACTCCGTGAGGCGGGCGTCCTCGGCGCCGCCGGCCAGCAGTTCGCGGACCATGACGTCCTGCTCGGGGCCGGAGAGCAGCCGCAGCGGCTCGGCGTAGTCCTGCGGGTCCTGGTGGGCGCGCAGCAGGGCGTAGCAGAAGGAGTGGAAGGTGGTGGCCTGCGGGGCGGCGGCAGAGCTGCCGAGCCGGCCGGACATCCGGTCGCGCAGCTCCATCGCGGCCTTGCGGCTGAAGGTGAGGACGAGGATCCGCTCGGGGTCGGTGCCGTCCGCGATCCGCCGGGCGACCGCCTCGACCAGGGTGGTGGTCTTGCCGGTGCCGGGCCCGGCCAGCACCAGCAGCGGCCCGTCGGCGTGCTCGACCACGGCGCGCTGGTAGGCGTCCAGCACGGGCGGGTCGGGCTGGACGAGCGGGCTGCGCACGAGCCGGTAGGGGGAAGTCACGGAGTGGTCCTGGGGTCGAGCAGGGCATGGCAGGGCGGGCCCGCCGGGGCCCGCCCGCATCGAGCCTACGATCCTCCCCCGTCAATCCCGTCCGTGCGGGGAGTTCGGGGAAATCTCCCGGCCGTCCCAGCGGGCCCGCCGGAGGTCGACCCGGGGCGGGTCGGCGAGCTCGCGCAGCGGGGTGCCCTCCTCGCCGTAGTGGGTGAGGGCGCGCTGCTCGTGCCCGGGCAGGAAGCGGCCGTCCGCGCGGATCACCCGCCACCAGGGCACCGAGCCGCCGTACAGGGCCATCACCCGGCCGACCTGCCTCGGCCCGCCCTGGCCGAGGTACTCGGCGACGTCGCCGTAGGTCATCACCCTGCCGGGTGGAATCCGCTCGGTCAGGTCGAGCACCAGTTCGGCGAAGGGCGGTAGGGCGTCCGGAAGGCCGTCGTCTGTTACGTCCGTCACCTGCGGCATTCTTCCTTACAGGGGCGCACCCCCGGTCCCGGGCAAACGGGACGCCGCGCCCGATCCGCCCCCTGTCCAGCACGGGGGGTCGGGGCATGCCACCATCTTCGGGGCGGTGAGTGGTGATACGAGGACAAGACCAGATGACCGGGACGGCTGACGTGGGCGTGGACAAGGACTCCGACGAGTCCGCTGCCGCCGTGCCCCCGGCGCCCGGTGGCGGGACCGAAGGCCGGCCCGAACCGGGGCCGACGCCGGAAGTCTCCCTGATCAAGGACCCGACGATCAAGACCCCCGCGCCCGCGAAGGCCCCCGAGCAGCGCGAACCGCCCGAGCAGCCCTGGCAGCCCGAGCAGCCGGCGCAGCCCGACGACCAGGACCCGCCGGAGGACGCCCCCCACCTGGACGTCGACGAGCCGCTGCTCGCCGCCCGCGCGCACCGCCCGTCCGACCTGATCCGCTTTCTGGCCGGCGTCTTCGGCATAGTCGCCGTCTTCGTGCTGGCCGGCATCGCCACCTCGACCACCACCGGCATCGAGCAGGACATCGCCACCAACGCGCCGCACTTCTCCGCGGTGCTCTCCACCATCACCGGCCTGATCTCCAGCGTCGCGGTGCTCGCCGTGCCGCTGGCCTTCGCCGTCGAGCGGCTGATCAAACGCGACGGCCTGCGGGTCGCCGACGGCGTGCTGGCCTCGGTGCTCGCGTACGGCGTCTCGCTCGGCATCGACTGGTGGGTGGCCGAGGGCGCCTCCGAGCACATCCGCGACGCGCTGACCCGGCTGCCGATGGACAGCAACGGCACCCTCACCGACCCGGTGCACGGCTATCTCGCCCCGGTGATCGCCTACATGACCGCCGTCGGCATGTCGAGCAGACCACGCTGGCGGGTCGCCCTGTGGGTGGTGGTCGTCTTCAGCGGCGTCACCGAGCTCCTCGGCGGCTACACCACCCCGCTGTCGCTGATGCTCACCGTGCTGATCGGCTGGTCCGTCGCCTACGGCACGCTGTACGCGATCGGCTCCCCGAACATCCGGCCCACCGGTCAGCACATGATGATCGGCCTGCGCAAGGTCGGCTTCACCCCGGACGGCGCCCTCCGCGCCCCCGACGCCCCCGGCGGCACCCGCCGCTACTACGTCACCCAGCAGGGCGGCCCGCCCCTGGACGTCCACATCATCGACCGCGAGCAGCAGGCCTCCGGCTTCTTCTACCGGGCCTGGCGGCGGCTGCGGCTGCGCTCGGTCGCGGTGCGCCGCAGCCCGCAGTCGCTGCGCCAGGCGCTGGAGCAGGAGGCCCTGATCGCGTACGCGGCGGCCGCCTCGGGCGCCCGCGCGCCGCAGCTGGTCGCCACCTCCGAGCTCGGCCCGGACGCCGCGATCCTGGTGTACGAGAACATCGAGGGCCGCATCCTCGACGAGCTGGCCGACGACGAGGTCACCGACCCGGTGATGGCCTCGATCTGGCAGTCGGTGGGCGCCCTGCACGAGCGCCGGATCGCCCACCGCCGGCTGACCGGCGAGTCCCTGCTGGTGGTGGACGAGCGGACCGCCTGCCTGGTCAACCTCTCCGGCGGCGACATCGCCGCCACCGATCTGACCCTGCGCATCGACGTCGCCCAGCTGCTCACCACCTTCGCGCTGCGGATCGGCCCGGAGCGGGCCGTCGCCACCGCCAACGCGGTGCTCGGCGCCGAGCGGGTCGCCCAGGCGCTTCCGCTGCTCCAACCGGTCGGGATGAGCCGCTCCACCAGGGTCGACCTCGCGAAGCTCAGCAAGGAGCGCAAGGCCACCGCCCGGGCCAAGGCGCTGGAGCAGGTCGCGGCCGGCGAGCGCACCCAGGAGCAGGCCGAGGAGGACATCGCGGTCGCCGGCGAGGACCTGCTGAGCCGCATCCGCGGCCAGATCCTGCAGATCGCCCCCGAGGCGCCGATGGAGCCGGCCAAGCTGGAACGGCTGAAGCCGAAGAGCCTGATCATGGTGATCGCGCTCACCTTCGCCGCCTACCTGGCCCTGACCACCATCAAGCCGGCCCAGCTCAAGCTCTCCCAGATGAACTGGGCCTGGGCCGCGGCCGCCCTGCTCGCGGCCGCCTTCAGCTACGTCGCCGCCGCGATGAGCCTGACCGGCTTCGTCCCCGAGCGGCTGCCGTTCCGGCGCACCGTCGCCGCCCAGCTGGCCGGCTCCTTCGTCAAGCTGGTCGCCCCCGCCGCGATCGGCGGCATCGCGCTCAACACCCGTTACCTGCAGAAGGCCGGCATCCGCCCCGGCCAGGCGGTGGCCTCGGTCGGCGCCTCCCAGCTGGCGGGCCTGGCCGGGCACCTGCTGCTGCTGTTCAGCTTCGGCCTGATCACCGGCAGCCAGACCAACGGCGACCTCTCCGCCTCCCGCGCGGTGATCATCGGCGTGCTGACCGCCGCCGTGCTCGCCCTGGTGGTGGCCGCCGTCGCGCCGCTGCGCCGGTTCGTGCTGGGCCGGCTGCGCTCGCTGTTCTTCGGTGTGGTGCCGCGGATGCTCGACCTGATGCAGACGCCGAGCAAGCTGGTCACCGGCTTCGGCGGCATCCTGCTGCTGACCCTCTCCTTCACCGCCTGCCTGGACTTCTCGGTGCAGGCCTTCGGCGGCGACATCAGCTTCTCGGCGGTCGCGGTGGTCTTCCTGACCGCCAACGCGGCCGGCTCGGCGATCCCCACCCCGGGCGGCATCGGCCCGGTCGAGGTCGCCCTGATCGGCGCCCTGACCGTCGCGGACGTGTCCCCCTCGGTCGCCACCCCGGCGGTCTTCCTCTACCGGGCGCTCACGTTCTGGCTGCCGGTCCTGCCGGGCTGGATCGCCTACAACGTGCTGCAGCGCAGGAGCGCGCTCTGAGCCGTCCCCGGCATACGACGGAGGGCCTCGCCGATCGGCGAGGCCCTCCGTCGTCAGCGCGCGCCGGTCGACGCGCGCCGGTCGACACGCTCTAGTAGACCGGCTTGTGCGGCTCGATCTGGTTCACCCAGCCGAGCACGCCGCCGCCCAGGTGGACGGCGTTGGCGAAGCCCGCGGCCTTCACCACGGCCAGCACCTCGGCCGAGCGCACGCCCGACTTGCAGTGCAGCACGATCTTCCGGTCCTGCGGCAACTTCTCCAGCGCGTCGCCCATCAGGAACTCGTTCTTCGGGATCAGCACCGCACCGGGGATGTTGACGATCTCGTACTCACCGGGCTCGCGGACGTCGATGAGGTAGATGTCCTCCTTGTCGTCCTGCCACTGCTTCAGCTGGTGCGAGGTGACGGTCGAACCGGCGGCGGCGGCCTGCGCCTCCTCCGACACGACGCCGCAGAAGGCCTCGTAGTCGATCAGCTCGGTGACCGTCGGGTTCTCGCCGCAGACCGCGCAGTTCGGGTCCTTGCGGACCTTCACCTGGCGGTAGTTCATCTCCAGGGCGTCGTAGATCATCAGCCGGCCGAGCAGCGGCTCGCCGATGCCGGCCAGCAGCTTGATCGCCTCGTTGACCTGGATCGAGCCGATGGACGCGCACAGCACGCCCAGCACGCCGCCCTCGGCGCAGGAGGGGACCATGCCCGGCGGCGGGGCCTCCGGGTACAGGCAGCGGTAGCAGGGGCCGTGCTCGGCCCAGAAGACGCTGGCCTGGCCGTCGAAGCGGTAGATCGAGCCCCACACGTACGGCTTGCCGAGCAGCACCGCGGCGTCGTTCACCAGGTAGCGGGTGGCGAAGTTGTCGGTGCCGTCCACGATCAGGTCGTAGCCGGAGAAGATCTCCATGACGTTGGAGTTGTCGAGGCGCTCCTCGTGCAGCACCACGTCGACGTAGGGGTTGATCTCCTTGACCGAGTCGCGCGCCGACTCCGCCTTGGAACGCCCGACGTCCGACTGGCCGTGGATGACCTGCCGCTGCAGGTTCGACTCGTCCACCACGTCGAACTCGACGATCCCCAGCGTGCCGACACCGGCCGCGGCCAGGTACAGCAGCGCGGGCGAGCCGAGGCCGCCGGCGCCGACGCACAGCACCTTGGCGTTCTTCAGCCGCTTCTGCCCGGCCATGCCCACGTCGGGGATGATCAGGTGGCGGGAGTACCGGCGGACCTCATCGACGGTGAGCTCGTCGGCCGGCTCGACCAGGGGTGGCAACGACACGGGGACTCCGATGGATGTCTGTTCGGGTGGCCAGGGCCAGCCGCGGTGTGGGGTTGTTGCTCCGCCACTCGGGTGGCTCCTAGGCCAACAGTGTCATGCCCGACCGGTATTCCGAGACAGCCCGTCCGATGGGCGAGACGGGCGGCGCCGGATCGTGGGACCGGCCGCCCGGGCCCCCGCAGGCGCCCCGAGCCCGCGTTTCACGGGCCCCGGACACCTGCGGAGCACGCTCAGACCCGACAGGCCGTCTCCAGCCAGACGTCCCCCAGCGACTCCTCCAGCGGCACCTGAGTCCGCCATCCGAGACGGTCCCTGGCGGTGCGCACGTCCGCCTGCCGCCACGGCACCGGCTCGCCCGACACCGCCCGGCCCTCCGGCCGCTGGCCCTCCACCCGGTGCCCCGGGAGATGGTGCCCGGCCGGGTGGTGCTGGCCGGGCAGGTGGTCGCCGCCCGGCCCGACGGCCTGTGCGGGCAGCAGGACCTGCCGGTTCTCCTCGACGATCGCCCCCTCGAAGCCCGAGGCCCGGACCAGCAGCTGGGCCGCGTCCCGGGCCCGGACCGCGTGCCCGCTGCCGATGTTGATCACCCCGGTGGCGGCCGACACCGCGGCCGACCGGATGGCCCGCGCGACGTCCCGGACGTCCACGAAATCCCGGTATCCGGACAGGTCCGGCATCCGCACCTGGTTCTCGTCCCGCTCCAGCGCCCGCCGCAGGCCCTCGGCCAGCCGCCCGAACAGCGAGGCGGTCGGCGCCCCCGGCCCCACCACGTCGAACACCCGCAGCACCGCCGCGTCCAGCCCGGAGGCCAGCACCAGCTCCGTCCCGGCCAGCTTGGACACCCCGTACGGGCCGACCGGCCGCGGCTCGGCCTGCTCGGAGACCGGCACCCCGCCGGGCACCGGCCCGTACTCGGCGGCCGAGCCGACGTGCACCAGCCGGGCCGGCTCCCGGCTGCGCCGGATCGCCTCGCAGACCGTCGCGACGGCCAGCGTGTTCGACCGGATCAGGGTGCGCGAACTGCCGTAGGTGGCGCCCGCGCAGTTGATCACCACTTGCGGCGCGACCGCGTCCAGGAAGCGGGCCAGCGCACCCGGGCTCCCGGTGGTCAGGTCGAAGCGGATGTCGGCCGAGTCGCGCCGGCCGAGCACCGTCACCTGCAACTCCTGGTCCATCAGCAGACGGTCGGTGACCCGGCGGCCGATGAAGCCGTCGGCGCCCAGCAGCAGCACCCTCATCGGGGGTGTCCTTCCACGAAGCGAGGTCGAGGACGACCTGGCGGACTGAAATCAACGAACGGACGAAACACGGATCGTGGATCGGGGATCGGCGATCACCGGGCGGATCAGCGGTGCGAGCCGGCCCGGCCGAGCACCACCCCGGCGTACGCCAGCAGCGCCGCCGCGACGGCACCGCCGCCGAGCAGGAGGGCCCACGGCAGGGAGCGGCCCAGCGCGAGCAGCCCGAGCGTCGCGGCGGCCCCGGCCGAGGTCCCCACCGCGGCGGCCGTCGGCCGGCCGCAACGCGCCAGCAGCGCGGACAGCACCAGCAGCAGGCCCAGCACGCCCTGCGCCGCCCACGGCACCGGGCCGGCCCGCCCGGCCGCCAAGTGCAGCAGCCCGCCACGGCCCGGTCCCGGGTGCGACGCGAGGACGGCCGGCACGGCCAGTGCGACGAAGGTCAGCACCGCGAGCACCACCAGGTGCAGGGCGACCGCGACCGGCAGCACCGGCCGCATCCGGGACCGGAACTCTGCCAGGGTGCCCGCCACGCCGAGGTGGCTGCGGCCGACCTGCCGGTACCAGCGGGCCGCCCACTCGGCCGACCCGGCCGACACCGCCGCCGCCAGCACCAGCGCGGCGGCCGTCGGCCGGTCCCCGCCCGGTGCGGCCAGCGGGAGCAGCAGCAGCGCGGCCAGCCCCAGCCCGTACCCGAGCGCGGCCGGGCGCCGGCCGGAGCCGGTGGGCCGCCGCGGCAGCGGAGCCGGCCCGAGGGCGTCGGCCGGGCACAGCGGCAGGGCGAGCGGCGGGCCGGGCTCGGCCCGCGGCGGCGCGGTCAGCACGGGCAGCAGTACCAGCGGTACGGCGGCGGGCAGCAGCACCGGCCAGCGGGCGCCGAACGCGGCCACCCCCGCGCAGGGCAGCGCGGCCAGCGCGGCGGCGGTCAGCGCCGCCCGGGCGTCGGCGCCGCGCCGCCGTCGCGGCCGGGCCGGGCCGGGATCCGGCGGGCGGCGGGGCACCCGGGCGTACAGCTCCTCGGCGAGCGAGAACAGGTCGGCGTGCCGGCAGCGGGCGGCGGCGTCCGGGCCGAGCCCGGCCTCCTCCAGCCCGGCGGCGATCTCCAGCGGGTCGACGGCGCGCTCGCACAGCTCCCGGTGCTCCGCCATCACCTCGCGCACCGGGTCCGCGCTGCCGCCGAGCGCCGCGCGGCCGGACATCAGACGGCCTCCGCGAGCACGGCCGACTCCGGGGCGGCTTCCCGGGCGGCGGCCTGCCGGGCGGCGGGCTCCCCGGCGTCGGAGTCCTCGCCGTCCCCGGGAGCACCTCCCCGGCCGTCCGCGAGCCAGTACTCGGCGGGGCGGGCGAACGGGCGCGGCGCCGGGCCGCCCTCGCCGCCGGGAAAGGCCGGGTACTGCGAGACCAGCTCCAGGTAGATCTCCCGGAACGCGCCGGTCACCGGCTCGACGGCGAAGCGTTCCTGCGCCCGCAGCCGCCCGGCCAGCCCCAGCCGGGCCCGCCGCTCCTCGTCGCGCAGCAGCGCCAGGCAGGCGCCGGCCAGGGCGCGCGGGTCGCGGGCGGGCACCAGCAGCCCGGTCGGTCCGACCACCTCACGGGCCACCCCGACATCGGTGGACACCACCGCCCGGCCGCTGAGCATGGCGTCCACGAGCAGCCGGGGGCCGCGCTGGGACAGCGCCGAGAAGACGAGCACCGTGCCGGCCGCCCAGGCCTCGGCGAGCGTCCCGGGCCGCCCCGCGAAGTCCACCGCCGGGGCCACCCCCAGCCGCTCGGCCAGCGCCGCGCAGTGCGCCCGGTAGCCGGGCGCCGCCTCCTCGCCGTACAGCACCAGCCGGGCGCCGGGCAGCTCGGCGCGAACCCGGGCGAAGGCGTACAGCGCCAGTTCCGGGTCCCGGCCGGGTTCCAGCGTGCCCGCCCACACCAGGGTCGGCGCGGTCGGCTCCGGCCCGGCGGCCGGGCGGTCCACGGCCGGCGTCCCCTCGTACACCACCCGGGTGCGCGCCGGGTCGGCCCCGCAGTGGTGCTGCCAGTGCTGGTCGTGGGCGCTGCCGGGGGTCAGCACGGCCGCCTGCCGGTAGGTCTCCTCGGCGAGCGCGCGGGAGAAGGACAGCAGCAGTGCCCGCACCGGCCGGAGGTACGGCGCCTCGTAGCCGAGGTACTGCTCGCGCAGGTGCAGGCCGTGCTCGGTGAGCACGAACGGCACCCCGTGCAAGTGCCGGGCCACCAGGGCGGGCAGCGCGGCGAGCCCACCGCCGACCACGTGGCACAGGTCGGCCGCGCCGAGGCCGCCGGGGCCGGTGCCGTACCAGGGCGCGGACAGCGGCCGCAGGCACTGCTCCAGCAGGTCGGCCGCGACCAGCACATCGCGCACCAGCGGCTGCCCGGCCGAGGTGTCCGCGCCGGGCAGCCGCCAGGTCCGCTCCAGGATCCGGCGGGCGTGCCCGGAGGCCAGGAAGGCGGGCAGCGCGCCGTCCTCCCGGGCCAGTGCCGCCAGCCGGTACAGCCCGGACCCGAAGCCGGGCCGCTCCCCCGGCAGGACCAGCGCCCGCAGCAGCTCCTCGTACGCCCCGGCGTACCGGCGTCTGCGCAGCGCGCCCGGCGCCCGCCCGCCCGGCCCGCGCCCCCACAGCGCCAGGTCGCGGACGCCGCGCCAGACGGGCGACAGCCGCCCGAGGGCGCCCGGCTCCTCCGGCCCGGTCAGCAGGTACAGCTCCAACTCGTGCTCCGGCAGGCCCTCGGCCAGCCGGTCGCACCAGCCTCCGGCGCCACGCTGGGGATTCTGACGGGCACCCTCGGTGAGCAGGGCAACGCGCACGGGAGACCTCCAGGACAGTGCGGATTCGAGGGCGGATCACGGACGGATCGACGGACGGCCGAGCGGCCCGAACGGTAGCCGGGGGCGCCCCCGCGCGGCAGCGGGGAGGGCCGGGGACGGGAGTCGGCCGGCCGGACCGGCGCCGCGGCGCCCCGTGCGGCGGTCCGAGGGCCCGGTCGCGGCCGTGCCGCGTTCCGTTCCCCCGGGCCCCGCCCGCTCCGACGGTCGGGCCCGACCCGCCGGACCCCCTGGCCTCGGCCGCCCTCCGGTTTCTCCGGCGGCCGCGACTCCCCCACACCTGTTCGGTCCGACAGCAGAAAGGTAGGACCGGCCCCGGGCAATCCATCGGTCACATGCCTGACTGCCACCTGAACGAGTGAAACGCCGTGACCTCGGCCCGAACCGGGCCGTTACCGGGCGGTATGCGCGCCCGCCCGTGATATCCGCGCCCGGCAGGCTCGGCCCGCTCAGCGCGCGGCGTACGCGATCAGCTCCCGTACGGCGCGGGCGACCTCGTCGGGGTGCTCCATCATCGCCACGTGACCCGACTCCGGCAGTACCAGCAGCCGGGCGTCCGCGAAGGCCGCGCAGGCGCGGCGGGCCGAACGGTAGGCGACCAGCTTGTCGCGCAGCCCGTACACCAGCAGCACCGGCGCCGCGACCTGCTCGACCTGCCGCCACAGGGCCTGGTCGCCACGCTCGGTGTACGCCGAGACGATGCCGCGGGCCGAGCCGATCAGCGCCCGCATCGCGTGCGGCACCTCCAGCCGTCGCCGGTACTCGGCGACCGCCTCGGCCCGGGCGGCCGGGCTCAGGCTGCCGGGGTCGCCGTAGACCAGTCGCAGCAGGTCCTCGGTGGCGGCCTCGGCGTCACGCCCGTTCGCGGCCAGCCGGCTCAGCAGCGCGGGCACCCCGGGGACCGCGAGCAGGCCGGTCGGCCAGGCGGAGCGCTGCGGGGGCAGCTCGGGCAGGGCGGGCGAGACCAGGGTGAGGCTGCGCACCAGGTCGGGGCGGAGCGCGGCGAGGCGGACGGCGACCGCGCCGCCGAGGGAGTTGCCGAACAGGTGGACCGGGCCGCGGTCGGCGGCCTCCAGGTAGCCGATCACCGCGCGGACGTGGCCGGAGACGGTGAGGTTGCCGTCGGTGGGCGGGTGGGAGCGGCCGAAGCCGGGCAGGTCCACGGCCTCGCCGTCGACCAGGCCGGCGAGCCGGTCCATCAGGGCCGTCCAGTTGGCGGCCGAGCCGCCGAGCCCGTGCACGAAGAGGCCGGGCTCACGCCCGTCGGCGGCGCCGTCGTCGGCGGCGCGGTGCACCGCGAGCACCGCACCGGGGACCTCGACCGTACGTACCTGCTGCTCAGCGCTGCTCATGCTGGACGATGGTAGTGAGACCGGGCCGAGGATCCCGGGGTGGTCCGGCCGTTCCATTCCCTCGTCACACCACTGCCGAGGCCGAGGTCAGCGCCGTATTGTGGGCTCCTGACAACCAGACCGACCAGCTTTTCTCGCCTTCGCCGAACGCGGGCGCGGTTACCGAAAAGTAGAATCGGCCATCTTGCCAGCCCCGAACAGACCGAAGTGAGGAGCGCCGTGACGGCCATCCAGGAGGCGCAGGAGCGCCCGCGCGGTGCCCGCCTGCCGCGAAGCGCCCGCCGTGAACAACTGCTCGGTGCCGCCCAGGAGGTGTTCGTCGCGCACGGCTACCACTCGGCCGCCATGGACGACATCGCCGACCGCGCCGGGGTGAGCAAGCCGGTGCTCTACCAGCACTTCCCCGGGAAGCTCGAGCTCTACCTGGCACTGCTGGACAAGCACTGCGACGCCCTGGTCGAGTCCACCCGCGAGGCACTGTCGACGACCAACGACAACAAGCAGCGCGTCGCCAACACCATGGAGGCGTACTTCAACTACGTCTCCAGCGAGTCGGGTGCCTTCCGGCTGGTCTTCGAGTCGGACCTGACCAACGAACCGGCCGTGCGCGAGCGGGTCGAGCGGGCCTCCGAGGCGAGCGCGACGCTGGTCAGCAAGGTGATCCAGGAGGACACCGACCTGCCCGAGGCGGAGTCCAAGCTGCTCGCCGCCGGGGTCTGCGGCCTGGCCCAGATCACCGCCCGGTACTGGCTCTCGCAGGGCCTGGAGATCCCGCGCGACGAGGCGGTGCGGCTGGTTGCCAGCCTGTCCTGGCGCGGCCTGAAGGGCTTCCCGATGCACCCGGGCGAGCAGCCCGGCGAAGGTGCCCACCAGGGGTGATCCGCCGACCTTCGCCTGGGCGGTGATCGCGTGCTCTATGGTGAAGCCGTACGGCGCGGCCGCCGCGAACGCCTGTTCCAGGCGGTCAGGTGCCCGCGCGTGGAGGCTGCAACCCCGGAGGGACGGAAGCCGTGGAGGTCAAGATCGGCGTGCAGAACGCGCCTCGTGAGATCGTGATCGAGAGCTCGCAGACTGCCGATGAGGTCCAGAGCGCGGTCGCGAAGGCGCTGGAGGGCCCGGAGAAGCTCCTGGCGCTGACCGACGAGCACGGCCGCCGCGTCATCGTCCCGGCCGAGCGCCTGGCGTACGTGGAGATCGGCGAGCAGGCCGTCCGCAAGGTCGGCTTCGGCACCCTCTGAGGCGCCCGCCCGAGCAGTTGTTCCGGTGCCCCGTTCCCACCAGGGAACGGGGCACCGCTGCGTGTACGGCCGGGTGGGGCGGGGTACGGCGACAGGAGCGGCGCCGGTGCCGCACGCCCGTCCCCCGGGAGGCAGTCTTGCTGGTCGAGTCGATCGCCTTCGCCCTCGTCGGCCTGGTCACGGGCGGCGCCGCGCTGCTGGCCCTGCCCTCGTACTTCCGGGCCTCCCGCGCGCTGACGCTCGGCACCGCACTGGCGGCGGCGCTGGTCGGCGGCGTGGTGGCGCACTTCTGCCTGGACGGGCGCTACCCGGCGGTGTCGGTGGCGGCCTCGGCCCTGGCCTCCGGCGTGCTCACCTCGCTGCTGGCCCGGCCGGACCTGGCGGCCGGGCGGGCCCCGGCGCACCGGCACCACCCGCACCGGCCCGGCACCCACCGCGCGCCGCGGCGGCACCGGCCGGCGTAGGGCGTGACGGCGGTCGGTCAGCTGGCCAGGCCCAGGGCGGCCATCCGCTTGGTGTGCGCCTCGGTGATCCGGTTGAACATCTTGCCGACCTCGACCAGGTCGAAGCCCTGCACCCGGACGCCGCCGACCAGCAGGTTCGACAGCGCGTCACGCTCGGCGACCACCCGCTGGGCCTGGCTGAGCGCCTCGCCCATCAGCCGCCGGCCCCACAGCGCGAGCCGGCCGCCGGCCCGCGGGTCGGCCTCGATCGCCTCGCGCACCTTGTCGACGGCGAACTGGGCGTGGCCGGTGTCGGACATGACGCCGAGCACCAGGTCACGGGTGTCGTCGTCCAGCCGGACGGCCACCTCGCGGTAGAAGTCGGTCGCGATGGCGTCGCCGACGTAGGCCTTGACCAGGCCCTCCAGCCAGTCCGAGGGCGCCGTCATCCGGTGGAACAGCTCCAGCGGCTCGACGAACGGCCGCATCGCCTCCTGTGGGTCGGCGCCGATCTCGGCGAGCCGGTCGTGCAGGCGCTGGTAGTGCTGGAACTCGGCGGAAGCCATCCGGGCCAGGGCCGCCTTGTCGGCGAGGTCCGGCGCAAGCTTGGCGTCCTCGGCGAGCCGCTCGAAGGCGCTCAGCTCGCCGTACGCGAGCGCGCCGAGCAGATCCAGCACCGCCGCCCGGTAGCCGGGGTCGGCCGAGCACGCGGCCCAGTCGCCGATCGAGCCGGCCGTGGTGTCCTGCGTCTCACCATGGGTCTCCATGACCTGCCACCTTAGTCCCGTGCGCGAGTCCCGCGCGCGCGGCTGCCCACCGCCCTCCGCACCCGGGTGACCGGCCGGATCGCCTGCTCACGCGCCGGTCGCCGGGGGCAATGTCACCCGCGTCACGTGTTCGAGTCGTCGCCTGACTGTATGGTGGTACGGAGCCCCGTCGTGTTCGCACGGTGTCACCGCCGTCTCGGTACCCGCGCAAGCCCGCTTCGAAGCGGCACCGTCCAGCCGGACGTGTCCGCACCGGAAGTACGGGGACTCACGTACGCGGATGCCCGGTCGGAGAGCCGATCGGCTCCGACCATGGCTTGGACTTCAAGCCTTGGCACCGCATCAGTGGCCGAGCGAGGGCCGCCGAGACCACGCCCCCTGGCGAAGGTCCCGCGCAGGTCCCTCACGGGAATCCTCCCCGACGCCGCCGGCGACGCGCCCCGTATCAGGGCAGCGCGCACCGGCCGGCCGCAGGGACCGGCGCGGTTGTGCGTCCGCTCAGCTGTACTCGGGGCCGCTCAGGCCCGTACACAGCCGCGCGGCTGCCCGCCCGCCGCTCGCTCTCGGCCCTCCACACGGAAGAGGCAGCACCCTGTCCACCACCGCTGAACCCATCAAGACGACCTTCCGCGACCTGGGAATCCTCCCGGAGACCGCTGAGGCACTCGAGGCCGTCGGCATCGTCCACCCGTTCCCGATCCAGGAGATGACCCTCCCGGTCGCGATGACCGGCCACGACGTCATCGGCCAGGCCAAGACCGGCACCGGCAAGACCCTCGGCTTCGGCCTCCCGCTCATCGAGCGGGTCGTCGTGCGCGCCGACGTGGACGCCGGCCGGGCCACCGAGGAGCAGCTCACCGACTTCCCGCAGGCGCTGATCGTCGTCCCGACCCGCGAGCTCTGCACCCAGGTCACCAACGACCTGCAGACCGCCGGCAAGGTGCGCAACGTGCGCGTGCTCGCCGTCTACGGCGGCCGGGCCTACGAGCCGCAGGTCGAGGCGCTCACCAAGGGCGTCGACATCGTGGTCGGCACCCCGGGCCGCCTGCTCGACCTGGCCGGGCAGAAGAAGATGAACCTGTCCAAGGTCCGCTCCCTGGTCCTGGACGAGGCCGACGAGATGCTCGACCTCGGCTTCCTGCCGGACGTCGAGAAGATCATCAACATGCTGCCGGCCAAGCGGCAGACCCTGCTGTTCTCGGCCACCATGCCGGGCCAGGTCATCAGCCTCGCCCGCCGGTACATGAGCCAGCCGACCCACATCCGGGCCACCGCCCCGGACGACACCGGCACCACCGTCGCCAACACCGAGCAGCACATCTTCCGTGCGCACTCGCTGGACAAGGTCGAGATGGTCTCGCGCATCCTGCAGGCCGACGGCCGCGGGCTGGCGATGATCTTCTGCCGCACCAAGCGCACCGCCGCCGACGTCTCCGACCAGCTGACCCAGCGCGGCTTCGCGGCCGGCGCGGTCCACGGCGACCTCGGCCAGGGCGCCCGCGAGCAGGCCCTGCGGGCCTTCCGCAACGGCAAGGTGGACGTGCTGGTCTGCACCGATGTCGCCGCCCGCGGTATCGACGTCGAGGGCGTCACGCACGTCATCAACTACCAGTGCCCCGAGGACGAGAAGACCTACCTGCACCGGATCGGCCGCACCGGCCGGGCCGGCGCCTCCGGCACCGCCGTCACCCTGGTCGACTGGGACGACATCCCGCGCTGGCAGCTGATCAACAAGGCGCTGGACCTGTCGTTCAACGACCCGGAGGAGACCTACTCCACCTCGCCGCACCTGTTCGAGCTGCTGAAGATCGCGCCGGGCACCAAGGGTGTCCTGCCGCGCTCGGAGCGGACCCGGGCGGGGCTCAACGCGGAGGAGGTCGAGGACCTCGGCGAGACCGGTGGACGCGGCAGCCGTTCCGGCCGTTCCGGCCGCGGTCGCGACGGGCAGGGCGGCTCGGGCCGTCCGGCCGCCGCCCCGGCCGAGACCGAGGAGCAGAAGCCGCGCCGCACCCGTGAGCGCCGCCGCACCCGCGGGGGCTCGACGGTCGGCTCCGAGGGCAACGCCACCGCCGCCGTGACCGAGGCCGCCACGGCGGCTCCGGCCCCCGCCGTCGAGGGCGCCGAGGGCGAGGCCGCGCCGCGCCGTCGCCGCCGCCGCTCGCGCGGCAACGGCGCCGGCGAGGCCGTGGTCGCGGTCGAGGCGGCTCCGGTCGTCGAGGCCCCGGTGGCCGCGGCTCCGGTGGTCGCGGCCGCTCCGGCCGTCGAGGCTCCGGCGGAGGAGAAGCCCGCCGCCCGGACCCGCACCCGGACGCGCAAGCCGAAGGCGGAGGCCGTCGAGGCCGTCGTCGAGGCGGCCGTCACCGAGGCCCCGGCCGAGGCGCCGGTGGCGGAGAAGCCCGCCACCCGCACGCGCACCCGCAAGCCGAAGGCGGAGGCCGTCGAGGCGGCCGCCGCCGAGGCGCCGGTGGCGGAGAAGCCCGCCACCCGGACCCGGACACGCAAGCCGAAGGCGGAGGCCGTCGAGGCCGTCGCCGAGGCGGTCGCCACCGAGGCCCCGGCCGAGGAGAAGCCGGCCCCCCGTACGCGGACCCGCGCCCGCAAGGCCGCGGCCACCGCCGAGACCGCCCCGGAGGCCCCGGCCGCCGAGGCCGCCGCCGAGGTCCCGGCCCCGCGCAAGCGCACCCGCGCCCGCAAGGCCGCCGCGACCGTCGACGCGACCCCGGAGAGCTGACCCGCAGCGCATCCCCCGAGGGGGCGGGCCAGGCCACCCGGCCCGGCCCGCCCCCTCGGGCGTTCCCGGCGCCTGCCCCGCCCGGCCGCACCCGGATCCCCCCAGGGGCACCCCCACCGCCCGACCTCCGCCCCCGGTCCCCCGCGCCGTGTCGGCGCAGCGGTGGGCGCCGGGCGGCTGCGGGTACGGCCTAAGCTCGGGGTCGTCCGGGGAGTCGCCGCCAGGAGAGCAGGGAGACCACGCCATGAGCACGCCGCCGTTTCTGAGGTTGCCCGGATGCGCGCGGGCCGAGCGGGTGGTGACCGGGCGTGGGGAGTTCGCGGCGTTGCGGGCGGAGCCGGACGGGGCGGTGCGGGGTTCGGCACTGCTGGTGCCGGGGTTCACGGGCAGCAAGGAGGACTTCATCGGGCTGCTCGAGCCGCTGGCGGCGGCCGGGTACCGGGTGACCGCCGTGGACCAGCGCGGGCAGTACGAGACCGGCGGCCCGGACGACCCGGAGGTGTACGCCGTCGGCGAGTTGGGCGCGGACGTACGGGCGCTCACCGAGGTACTGGCGGCGGACGGCGGGCCACTGCACCTGCTGGGGCATTCCTTCGGCGGCCAGGTGGTGCGCGAGGCGGTGCTCGCCGCTTCCGCCCACGGCGCGCTGCCGTGGCGGTCGCTGACCCTGATGTCCACCGGGCCGGGCGCGATCGACCCGGCCGAGGCGGCCCGCACCAAGCTGCTGCTGGACGCGCTGCAGGTAATGGGTCTGGAGGAGATCTGGCAGGTCATGCGGCAGATGGAGGCGGACAGCGGTCAGCCGCTGCCGCACCGGGATCCGGCTGTCGCGGAGTTCCTGCACCGCCGCTGGGTGGCCAATGTGCCGCGGGCACTGTCCGTCACCGGCGGCCATCTGGTCGCCGCGCCGGACCGGGTGGACGAGCTGGCCGCCGCGACCGCCGGGCTGCCGGTGCTGGTGCTGTCCGGGGTGCGGGACTACGCCTGGCCGGTTCCGGAGCAGAGCGGGATGGCCGAGCGCCTGGGTGCCCGACGGGTGGTGGTCGCGGACGCGGGCCACTCCCCCAACGCCGAGCAGCCGGCCGCGACCGCCGAGGCACTGACCGCGTTCTGGGCCTGACCGGCACCCGGTTCCCGGCCTGACCGGCGCCCGTTCCGGGCCTGACCGGCCCTCGTCAAGCCGCACCTTCCGGAAGTGGTCTCTACCACTTCCGGCACTTCGACCGGCTTCGACGCAGGACAAAATTCGTTAGTTACGGTAATCTTTGATTCTGTCCGGGAATCATCGTCGGCCTCGACGCCGAAGCACATCACCCGAAACCTGGACTTTACGGACGGGCAACGGCCCGGTAGCACGGCCACGACACCGTGGTTCACGAGGCACTGGACGCACCAGGCAAGCAGGGGGAGCCCTTGCCGCAGCAGACCGCCGCACGTACGACGCGCCCGGTCCGGCCGCTTCGCCGGACCCACCGAATCCCGAAAGGGCTGATACCCACTCAGCCGCGAGCGCCCCGCCCGACGGGGCAAGGAAAGGAGACGCCCATGACGAAGACCATGCGCTTCGAGATCGTCCGACTGGACGACGCCAACGGCTCCGCCACCGACCGTCTGATCGCCGACGCCGCCACCGTGCGCGAGCATGTGGAGGCCGCCGCCCTTACCGGCGAACGCCTGCTCATCCGGCCGTGCCCGACCGTCTGACCCCGCGCGGCGACTCCCACCGGGAGCCCTCACCCGCCGCAGACGAGCCGGGAGCGTCCGATCCGGACGTTCCGATACCCGACTGACGCCCCGTCACCGCGATCGCCGATGACGGGGCGTCAGTGCGTCCGGGTCCGGACGCCGGACGTTTGCCGCCGCCCGTGACGGGACATGCCCCAACGGGAACCGTCCGCGCCGCGCCCACCCAACGGCGGCCGGGCGTCTGCTACCGACAGGTGCCGCCGAGCCCTCCGTACGGGTGATCGTCCTTGACGCGGCGGTCCGGAGGGAGGAGCGTTGACGGCTATGAGGGGCGAGCCTAGCTGCCCGAGGTGCGCCGGTCGGGTCCGCGCCCCCGGCCTGTTCTCAGACACCTGGCAGTGCGACCGGCACGGAGCGGTGCACCCGATGCAGCCCGTGCTGCCCCCGAGTGTCGAGGCCCTCGGCGTCGCCGTCGCCCGTTCGCAGGTCCCCGTCTGGCTGCCCTGGCCGCTCCCGGTCGGCTGGCTCTACACCGGCATCGCCCACGTCGGCGACGACGTCTCGGGTGCCCGTGCCACCGCCGTCGCCTGCTCCGGCCCGGCGCCGCTCGGCGGCTTCGGCGAGCTGGTGCTGGTCGCCGAGGAGCCGGGCGTCGGGGTCGGCGCCCGGTACGCCGGGCTCCCGGGGCCGGACCCGGGCGATTCCGTCGGCCTCTACAAGCCCGCCGACGCCAAGCTGATGGCCGCCGGGCGCCCCACTCCGATGTTCCACGTCCCGGACGCCCCGGCCGACCGCGCGGTGTTCGTCGGCGAGGCCCGCGGGCTCTGGCTCTGGGCGATCGCCTGGCCCGAGCAGTCCGCGCTGGTGATGTACGACGAGCTGGTGCTCACCGACCTGCGCGAGGCCGGCGCCGAGCTCGACCTGCTGCCCTGCGGCGCCCTCTCCCCCCACCTGCTCGGCTGACCCACGCCCGGGCTCGCCCGAACGACGGCCTGCCCCTCGTCCGGACGGCCTGCCCCTCGCCCGACCGACGGGCCTATCCTGGGCGGCACCCACGAGCCTCCAGGAGCCCGACCCGTGCGCATCGACCTGCACGCCCACAGCAACGCCTCCGACGGCACCGACAGCCCGGCCGAGCTGGTCGCGGCGGCCGTCGCCGCGGGCCTCGACGTCGTGGCGCTCACCGACCACGACACCGTGGCGGGCCACGCCGAGGCCGCCGAGGCGGTGCACGCGCTGCCCGACGGCGCCCGGCTGACCGTCGTCCCGGGCGCGGAGCTGTCCTGCGTCGTGGACGGCATCAGCATGCACCTGCTGGCGTACCTGTTCGACCCCGAGGAGCCGGAGTTCGCGCGCGAGCGGGAGCTGGTGCGCACCGACCGGTTCCGGCGCGGGCGGGCGATCGTCGAGCGGTGCCGGGAGCTCGGCGCGGACATCAGCTGGGAGCAGGTGCAGCGGATCGCGGGAGCCGGCTCGGTCGGGCGGCCGCACATCGCCAGCGCGCTGGTCGAGGCGGGCGTGGTGGCCACCGTCTCGGACGCCTTCACCCCCGAGTGGCTGGCCAACGGCGGCCGGGCGGACGTCCGCAAGCACGAGACCGACCCGGTCGAGGCGGTCCGGCTGGTCCGGGCGGCCGGCGGGGTGCCGGTCTTCGCCCACCCGGGCGCGGTCAAGCGCGGCCGGACCGTCTCGGACGGGGTGATCGCCGGCCTCGCGGCGGCCGGGCTGGCCGCCCTGGAGGTCGACCACACGGACCACGACGAGGAGACCAGGGCCCGACTGCGCGGCCTGGCCGGCGAGCTCGGCCTGCTGGTCACCGGCTCCAGCGACTACCACGGCACCCGCAAGACCGTCCGACTCGGCGAGCACACCACCGACCCGGCGGTGTACGAGGCGCTGCTGGCGCAGGCCACCGGCGCGAAGCCGATCGAGCGCTGAGGGTACGCGGCGCCGCGCTCCGGCACGCCGGGCGCGGCGAGGGCGTACGGGCGCGACCCGCGCGCCCTGCTCAAGGGCCTCCTGAACGGCCGTCAGCGGCCGTCGGCCGGGCCGTCAGTCCAGCCGGACGCCTCGGCGGTCCGGGTCGCGCAGGTCGGTGCCCTGGTTCAGCCAGCGCTCCTGGAGCGCGGCCGCGCCGTGCACCCGCTTCCAGCCCGCCTCGTTGGGCGTCATCGGCAGCAGCGGCAGGAAGCGGACCGGCTCGGCCGGTTCGGCCAATTCCAGGTCCTCTACCAGGCCGCCCGGCTCGGCGGCCAGCACCGAGGTGAAGGGCGCGCCGTCCCAGAGCGGGTTGCCGAGGTCCAGCGAGCCACCCGGGGCCACCACCAGGCCCTCGACCTGCGGCGTCGCGGCGAAGGTGGCGAGGCTGCGCAGCACGCTGTCGTGCCCGCCACGGACGGTCAGCACCAGTTCGACGCGCGGGCCGCGCACCTGGTCGGCGACCGGCGAGGTGGGGTCGGCCATCGGCGCGGCGGCCATCCCGAGCGTCGCGTACCGCACCAGGCCCTCGGCGTCGGGGCCGAAGCGCAGCACCTCGATCCGGTCGGTGCCGAGGAAGGTGACCGCGGCGCGGCCGCTCGGCTCGCCGAAGGTGGCGATCAGCCGGGCCTCGACGGCGGCCAGCACCGCCTCCCGGGAGAGCTCCGGGGAGCTGCCGCCGTGGGGATCGCCGAAGAGCGGGAAGTCGTGGGCCATGCCGGTGAGCGTAACCCGCTGGGGCGCGCGGTCCGCGTGCGGGCGGTTCGGAGGGCGGCTCGTCAAGGACCCGTAAAGCCTTGGGAACCCCTCGTCGCCGATGGCCGGTCAGATGTTAGGGTGAGCGACTGGCCACCGGGATTCTTCCGTCCCGGGGCGGCGGCGCGAGGAGGTGGTTGCGGTGGATACCGGCCGACCATGCAGTACCGGCAGCTCTGCCCGGCCCCGACTTCCCCGTACCCCGCGCCCCGCAGGCCCAACCGGCTGATTCAGCCGCGGTAGCCCCGGGCGCAGGCCCCACGGCGGACGGACCGGCCGGGAGAGCACCCTCATCCCCCTTTCACCGGTGTTCTTCGCCGTCGTACCGCGGCCGAACGTTTTTCCTTCCGCGCCGCCTTGCGACGGCTCCCTGCCCCTGGGAGCCTGCCATGTCGATGATCAACAGCCTGCGTGCTGCCGTCCGCACCAACCGCCGCCGTGGCGCGGCCGGGGTGTACGACGTCCTGTCCGAGGACGCCGCCTCGGCGGTCGTGGACTGCGCGGTCTACCAGCAGGGCCGGCGCAAAGGCGAGACCTGCAGCCCGCGCGAGGCCGCCCGCCGGGTCAAGGCCGAGCAGCAACTCCCGGACGGCACGGGCTCGTTCAGCTGGATCGGGCTGCACGAGCCGACCGAGGCGGAGTTCGAGGGGATCGCCCAGCGCTTCGGCCTGCACCCGCTCGCGGTCGAGGACGCGGTGCACGCGCACCAGCGGCCCAAGGTCGAGCGCTACGACGACGTGCTGTTCGCCGTCTTCAAGACCATCCGCTACGTCGAGCACGACCAGCTCACGCCCACCAGCGAGGTGGTGGAGACCGGCGAGCTGATGGTCTTCGCCGGACGGGACTTCGTGATCACCGTCCGGCACGGCGGCCACGGCTCGCTGCAGGAGCTGCGCCACCGCCTGGAGGCCGACGCGGACGAGGCCGGGCTGCTCGCCAAGGGCCCGTCGGCGGTGCTGCACGCGATCGCCGACCACGTCGTGGACAACTACCTGCTGGTCGCCGAGCGGCTGCAGAACGACGTGGACGAGATCGAGTACGGCGTCTTCTCGGCCAAGGGCGGCCGCAGCTCCGACGTCGGACGGGTCTACCAACTCAAGCGTGAGGTCCTGGAGTTCAAGCGCGCCGTGGTGCCGCTGCTGCGCCCGATGCAGCAGCTGTCCGAGCCGCTGCAGCGGCTGGTGGACCCGGACATCCAGAAGTACTTCCGGGACGTCGCCGATCACCTGGCCCGAGTCGCCGAGCAGGTGCACGGCTTCGACGAGCTGCTGAACTCGCTGCTGCAGGCCAACCTGGCGCAGGTCTCGGTGGCGCAGAACGAGGACATGCGCAAGATCACCGCCTGGGCGGCGATCTTCGCGGTGCCCACCATGATCACCGGCGTCTACGGCATGAACTTCGAGTACATGCCCGAGCTGCACCACAAGTACGGCTACCCGACGGTGCTCGGCGCGATCGTGCTGATCTGCGTCGGGATGTACCGGGGCTTCCGCCGCAACGGCTGGCTCTGACCGCTACCTGCGCCCGCCGCGGGCGACCAGGACCAGCCCGAGCAGGATCAGCACCACCGCCGGGTAGGCGGCCGCCGGAGGCCACTGCCCCAGCCAGAGGGCGGCGATCAGCGCCGCCCCCGGGGTCTCCAGCAGGATCGCGGTGGAGGTGATCGACGGGCCGAGGTTGCGCACCACGCGGTTGCTCAGCGAGTGGCCGAGCAGCTGGGCGGCGACCATCAGCAGCACGATCTGCCACCAGACCCCGGCCGGCCACCCGGTCATCGGCGTCCCCGCGACCAGGCAGATCCCGAGCAGCACCACCGCCGTGGTGGTGTAGCAGACCAGGGTGTACGCGGTGGTGCTGACGGTCTTGCGGACCTCGGCGCCCAGCAGCACGTACCCGGCCGCGGCAAGGCCGGCGGCGAGGGCGAGCGCGTCACCGAGCAGCGCGCGCGGGGAGAGCGAGAGGTCGACCCCGGTCAGCACCAGCACCCCGGCGAAGGCCACGATCGTGCCGAGCCAGACCATCCGGGACGCCCGGACGCCCATCAGGCGCATCAGCAGGATGGTCCACAGCGGGGTGGTGGTGACCAGGGCGGTGGCGGAGGCCACCGAGGTCATCCGCAGGCTGGGCATCCACAGCGCGAAGTGGACGGCGAGCAGCGCCCCGGCCGCGATCGCCAGCAGCAGCGCCCGGCGGCCGATCCCGCGCAGCTCGGCGCGGTGGCGCAGCAGCGCGTACGGGCCGAGGACGCCGACCGACATGACGTTGCGCCAGAGGGCGATCGCCAGCGCGGGCGCGGCGGTGGCGCTGATCAGCGGGCCGGACAGCGAGATGCCGCCGATCGAGACGGCGAGCAGCAGCAGGTCGAGGGTGGGGAGCGGATGCGTCGGCCGCGGGTCGGCCGCGGGGGCGGTGGCGGACGCGGCCGCGGGGGCGGTGGCGGACGCGGGGGCGGGGGCGGTGGCGGACGCGGGGGCGGCCGCGGGCCGGGCGGCGGGCACGGCGCTCCTCTGCTGGTGGCGATGGGTGGGGCGCTCATACGGTAAGGCCCGTGGCGCGGCAATGGAACTGTCGCCCGGAGGCTGAGACATCCGCGGACGGGAACGGACGAGAAACCCGTACGCTGTCGGCCATGGACCGTACGCCCGCCGCCGCGACCGCCGACGACTTCCTCGACCAGGCCCTGCTGGAGGAGGCCGCGAAGAAGTCCGGTCTGCTCTGGGTGTGCGCGGACGGGCAGGAGCAGGCCCGGCCGCTGTGGCACGCCTGGCACGACGGCGCGGTCGTGGTGATCGGCGAGGGCGGCGAGCAGCCGCTGCACGGCCTGGCCGCCGGCGCCGGGGCCGCGATCACCGTCCGCAGCAAGGACAAGGGCGGCCGGCTGACCGGCTGGAGCGCCCGGGTGGTCGAACTCGCACCGGGCAGCGAGGCCTGGCTGGGCGCCGTCGAGGAGCTCAAGGGCAAGCGGCTGAACGCGCCCGACACCGACACCATCGCCGAGCGCTGGGCCCGCGAGTGCCGGGTGCTGCGGCTGGAGCCCGCCGGCCCGCTCACCGAGCGCCCGGGCGCGATGCCGGACGGCTCGCAGGCCGCCCAGCCGATGCCCACCCCGGCCACCACCCGCCGCCCGATCCCGGCCGGCTTGCCCAAACTGCTGTTCAAGCGCCGTTAAAGGTTCACGCCGAGGTCTCCTCGGACCACTACCGTGCCCTCATCGGGCCGGGCCCCGCACTCGCGGGTAGATTGGCCGCGGGTGCGTCCACGTACCGCGCACGGCGTCGAGCGAGTCGAGGGAGTCCATGGCAGGGCCAGGCACCCGGGTCTTCATCTCCCATCTGTCCGCCATCGCGGTCTTCGACCCGAACGGCGACCAGGTCGGCCGGGTCCGGGACGTCGTCGTCACACTGCGGCTCGGCGGGCGCCCGCCACGCGTGCTCGGCCTGGTGGTCGAAGTGGTCGGCCGGCGCCGGATCTTCCTGCCGATGACCCGGGTGACCAGCCTGGAGTCCGGCCAGGTGCTCACCACCGGCGTGATCAACCTGCGCCGCTTCGAGCAGCGCCCGTCCGAGACCCTGGTGCTCGCCGAGCTGCTGGACCGCACCGTCACCTGGTCCAAGACCGGTGAGGACGTCATCGTGCTGGACGTCGGCATGGTGCAGACCCGGCTGCGCGAGTGGGAGATCAGCAAGGTCTTCGTCCAGGTCGGCCGGGCCGGCCGGCTGCGCAAGGCCAAGGGCGAGCGGCTCACCCTGGACTGGCAGGACGTCACCGGCTTCGCGCTGCCCGAGCAGGACCAGGGCGCCGCCAACCTGCTCGCCACCTTCGAGCAGCTGCGCCCCGCCGACCTCGCCAGCGTGATGCACCACCTGTCCGCCAAGCGCCGCGCCGAGGTGGCCGCCGCGCTGGACGACGAGCGGCTGGCCGACGTCCTGGAGGAGCTGCCCGAGGACGACCAGGTCGAGATCATCGGCAAGCTCCAGGAGGAGCGCGCCGCCGACGTCCTGGAGGCGATGGACCCGGACGACGCCGCCGACCTGCTCTCCGAGCTGCCCGGCGACGAGGCCGAACGGCTGCTCCAGCTGATGGAGCCGGACGAAGCCGCGCCGGTGCGCCGCCTGCTCACGTACGAGGAGGACACCGCCGGCGGTCTGATGACCACCGAGCCGATCGTCCTGGAGCCGGACGCGACGGTCGCCGAGGCGCTGGCCCGGGTCCGGGTCAGCGACCACAAGCCCGCTCTCGCCGCGCAGGTCTTCGTCTGCCGCCCGCCGAACGAGACCCCGACCGGCCGCTACCTCGGCACCGTGCACTTCCAGCGGCTGCTGCGCGAGCCCCCGTACGTCCTGGTCGGCTCGCTGGTGGACGACGACCTGGACCCGCTGCCGCCGGACACCCCGCTGTCGCTGATCACCAGCTACCTGGCGACCTACAACCTGGTCGCCGCGCCGGTCGTGGACGAGATGGACCACCTGCTCGGCGCGGTGACCGTCGACGACGTGCTCGACCACCTGCTTCCGGACGACTGGCGCGACGCCGCGCTGCACGCCGACGACGCCCGGCACGACGAGAGGGAAGGGGTGACCGGTGGACGGTGACCGCAACGGCCGGCCGGACGACTCCGCGCGTCGGCGCCTGCAGGGCGAACTTCGGCAGCTGCGCCAGCTGCGCGAACTGCGCACCCGCGAGGGCAGCCGGGAACGGCGGGTGGAGACCACCCCGATCACCGGCACCGGCCGCGCCCGGCTCGACCAGCCGCGCACCGCGCGGCCCGGCCTGCTCTCGCTGCCCACCTACGACCCGGAGGCCTTCGGCGTCCTGTCCGAGCGGATCGCCCGCTTCCTCGGCACCGGGCGGTTCATCGTCTGGATGACGGTGGTGGTCGTCGTCTGGATAGCGTGGAACACCCTGCTGCCGGCCACCGTGCGCTTCGACGAGTACCCGTTCATCTTCCTGACCCTGGCACTGTCGCTCCAGGCCTCGTACGCGGCCCCGCTGATCCTGCTGGCGCAGAACCGCCAGGACAACCGGGACCGGGTCAACATGGAGCAGGACCGCGCCCGTAGCGACCGCAACATCGCGGACACCGAGTTCCTGACCCGCGAGGTCGCGTCCCTGCGGCACGGCCTCGGCGAGGTCGCCACCAGAGACTTCATCCGCTCGGAACTGCAGTCCCTGCTCAGGGAGATCGAGGAGCGCCGGGACGCCCCCGAGCCGCTGTGACCCTCGGCACGCTACCGACGGGTTAACGGGTTCGCCGGGCGCCGTACCATCAAGGCATGGCCAACGAGACAGAGGTCGCGGCCGGCGTCACGGAGGAGTCCGTACGCCAGGCGCTGGCGACCGTCAACGACCCGGAGATCAACCGCCCGATCACCGAAATCGGCATGGTGAAATCGGTCGAGATCGCCGAGGGCGGCGCGGTGCGCGTCGCGGTCTACCTGACGGTCTCCGGCTGCCCGATGCGCGACACCATCGTCACCCGGGTCCGCGAGGCGGTCGGCAAGGTCGCCGGCGTGACCGGCGTCGAGGTCGAGCTCGACGTGATGAGCGACGAGCAGCGCAAGGAGCTCTCCCAGCTGCTGCGCGGCGGCGCCCCCGAGCGGGAGATCCCGTTCGCCAAGCCGGGCACGCTGACCCGCGTCTACGCCGTCGCCTCCGGCAAGGGCGGCGTCGGCAAGTCCTCGGTGACGGTCAACCTGGCGGCCGCGATGGCCGCGGACGGCCTGAAGGTCGCCGTCGTGGACGCCGACATCTACGGCCACAGCGTGCCGCGCATGCTGGGCGTCGAGGGCCGGCCGACCCAGGTCCAGGACATGATCATGCCGCCGCAGGCGAACGGCGTGAAGGTCATCTCGATCGGCATGTTCACCCCGGGCAACGCCCCGGTGGTCTGGCGCGGCCCGATGCTGCACCGCGCGCTCCAGCAGTTCCTCGCCGACGTGTACTGGGGCGACCTGGACGTGCTGCTGCTGGACCTGCCGCCCGGCACCGGCGACATCGCGATCTCGGTGGCCCAGCTGGTCCCCAACGCGGAGATCCTGATCGTCACCACCCCGCAGATGGCCGCCGCCGAGGTGGCCGAGCGGGCGGGCACCATCGCGGTGCAGACCCACCAGAAGATCGTCGGCGTGATCGAGAACATGTCGGGCATGCCGTGCCCGCACTGCGACGAGATGATCGACGTCTTCGGCACCGGCGGCGGCCAGACCGTCGCGGACGCGCTCACCCGCACGGTCGGCGCGACCGTCCCGGTGCTCGGCTCGATCCCGATCGACGTGCGCCTGCGCGAGGGCGGCGACGACGGCCGCCCGGTCGTGCTCGCCGCGCCCGACTCCCCGGCCGGCGCCGCCCTGCGCGCGGTGGCCGGCAAGCTCGGCGGCCGTCAGCGCGGCCTGTCCGGGATGTCGCTCGGGCTGACGCCCAAGAACAAGTTCTGAGCCGGTAGCCGGCCGAGCCGGCCGAGCCGACGAAGGGGCCGGGTGGTGCCAACGGCACCGCCCGGCCCCTTCGTCGTTCATGGCCGCAGGCCCTACGGGCGGGCGTAGGCGGCCAGGTCCGCAACCGTGCAGAAGCCGACGCCGTAGGCGCTGACGCCGCGGCCGTAGGCGCCGAGCAGGACGCCGGGCGCCTCCCCGGCCAGCACCCAGCCGTACTCGGACTCGCGGTAGCGGAAGGGCTGCGGCAGGCCGTTGACCGGCAGGCTGAGGGTGGACCAGCCGGGGCCGGCCAGGTCGTCGGCGAGGTCCCAGGCGAGGCTGCTCTGCTGGTCCAGCCAGTTCTGGCGCAGCGCGCGGTCCAGCTGGCCGGGCCAGGTCGCGGCGAGCAGGCCGGAGCCGGCCAGCCCGGCGGCGGAGGAGGCGGAGGTCGCCTCCAGGGTGCCGGTGTTGTCGGCGCTGCGGCGGCTGTCGCGGCGGGCGACGGTGACCACGGCCGCGAACTTCCGCATGTCGCGCGGCTCGTACTGCTTGGCCGGCTCGTCGCCGTGGCCGAGCGATCCGTAGTCGACGCTGCCCGTGGCGCGGGCGCCGGCGCCCGCCTGCACCAGGTAGCGCCGGCCGGTCCAGCCGTCGTCCAGGCCGTACCAGGGGAAGTCGGCGGACAGGTAGGGCACCAGCGGGTCCACCGGGCCGGCCTGTCCGCCGACCACCGGGCCGCCGGCCGTGGCCGTCGCCCCTCCCGCCTGACTCGTCGCGTCCATCCCCGGGCCTCCTCAAACGCACGTGTGCCTGCCGTGGCGCGCTCCCATGGTGGCGTACCGCGGCGTTCCCGGGGGCCGTTCCTGGTCCGCGACCACGCGGAATGTGACGGACGGCTCAGCGGGAACAATCAGCACAATAGCGGCGCACACGCCACCGCCCCGCTCAGCCGGGCGGCCGGGCGGGGCGGTGGCGTGCTGCCGGGGCGTCGGACCGGAGCGCGGGTCAGGTCGCGTCGGGGTCGAACGGGGGCCGCTCGCCGGGCGTCAACGGGGCACCGGCGGAGGCGGGCGCCGGGGCGGACTTCTCGAAGCTGACGCTGCCGCTGCGGCCGTTCACCGGCGCCGCGGGCTTGTCGTCCAGGACGGAGCGGATGTCCAGCGAGTCCTTCATGTCCTTGAGGCCCAGCGGGTCCTCCTGGCCACCCATGAGCTGCTTGCGGACGAAGTTCTTGGGGTTGAGGTCCTCGAACTCGAAGTCCTGGAACTCGGGGCCGAGCTCGCTACGGATGTCCTCCTTCGCGTTGTCGGCGAAGGAACGGATCTTCCGGATGAAGCCCACGGTGTCCTGGATCAGCTTCGGCAGCTTGTCCGGGCCGAAGATGATGATCGCCATCACGATCAGGGTCAGGATCTCCAGCCCGCCTACATCGCTGAACACCTTTGCTCCCTAGCTCGCCGGACGACGGTTCCTACAGGGTAATGGCCACCGGCGAGTCCCTGGCCCACGCTGCGATGAAGCCGTGGTAAAGACCTGCCGGTGGCCGAACGCCTCGGGACCCCGACGCCAGGGGCCGTCCAGGAACGCCCTAGCGGGTCTGCTGGCGCAGCGCGGCGACGCCGCCGGGGTAGCGCTCCGGGGCGGACGGCGGGGACGCCTCACGGGTCGCGGCGGCCGGGCGGCCCGGGTAGTCCACCTGAACCTGTGCGTTCATCGGGACGAGCCCGCCGCCGCGACCGGTGCCGGCGTTGCCGCCGGCCGGGCTGACGGTCGTGCCGTGGCGGTCCTCGCCCTGCGGGGAGAGCCCGCCGACGCCACCGAGCGTGACCGCGGCGACGGAGAAGGCGCCCGCGGCCGCGAAGACCAGCCGGCGCCCGCGCGCGGCGGACCGGACGGCGGCCGCGGTCGACTGCGGACGGACCGCGCGGTCCGGTCCGGCGGCGGGCTCGGGGCGGGCGGAGCGCCGGCCCATCAGCGGCCCCAGCACCGTGCCGCGCCCGAAGGCCCGCGGGTCGACGCCGGGCACCGGGGTGTCGGCGCCGAGCGCGCCCGTGCCGAAGGAGGCCCCGGCGCCGCGGCCGAAGGAACCGCCGGTGAGCCGGCTGCCGCCGAGCGTGCCGGTGGCGGCGACCCCGCCGCCGGGCAGGTCGTCGTCGTGGCGCCCGCGCCCGGGCGGCCAGTCGCCGTCCGCCGGGCCGTCCTCGGGGAGGTTGCCGACGGCCATCAGCCGGGCCATCAGCGCGGAGGACGGGCCGGGCGTGCCGGTGCGGGTCAGCAGGTGCTTGACGGAGCGGCCCTCGTCGGCCTCGGCGAGGCACTGCGGGCAGGTCGCCAGGTGCGCCTGGACGCGCTCGCGCGAGTCGTGGCCGAGTTCGCCGTCCAGGAAGGCGGAGAGGCGGTCCCCGAGGTGGTGCTCCTCGGCGGCGGGTTCGGCGGGCCGTACGGGCAGCGCGTGCAGTGCCGTGTCGGCGGGCAGCGCCAGCGCGGGGAGCACGGGCTCACCGGGTTCGTCGGTACCGCGACGGCCCGGCAGGGCCCAGCCGCGCCGGGACAGGGACCGGCCGGACGGGTCCGAGCGGTCCGAGCCTGACCGGCCGGTTCCGCTCACGATCGCCTCCGTCCGCGCCCACCGGGCGCGACCGCGGCCTCGACCGCGCCGACGCCGACGCCGACCGGCACCGGCTCCTCCGAGCCACCGCGGCGCTCACGGCCGGGGACCTGGCCGGGGGCGCGGTGCTTGAGCGCGGCGCGCAGGTGCGAGCGGCCGCGGTGGATGCGGCTGCGGACGGTGCCGAGCTTGACGCCCAGCGTGGCGGCGATCTCCTCGTACGACAGGCCCTCGATGTCGCAGAGCACCACGGCCGCGCGGAACTCCGGGGCGAGGGTGTCAAGGGCCTGCTGCACGTCGGCGTCGAAGTGCGTGTCGCTGAAGTGCTGGGCCGGGCTGGGCTCCCGGGAGGGGAGCCGCTCGGCCGCGTCCTCGCCGAGCGCGTCGAAGCGGATGCGCTGGCGGCGGCGGACCATGTCCAGGAACAGGTTGGTGGTGATCCGGTGCAGCCAGCCCTCGAACGTGCCGGGGGTGTAGGTCGACAGCGAACGGAACACCCGGACGAAGACCTCCTGGGTCAGGTCCTCGGCGTCGTGCTGATTGCCCGTCAAGCGGTAGGCGAGCCGGTAGACGCGGGCGCTGTGCGCCTCGACGATCTCCTCCCAGCTGGGCGGAGTCCAGGTCTGCGCGTCGGGGCCCTCGGTGAAGGTCGCGAGGGCGGGAGCCTCGGTGGTACCGGCGGCCGACGTCACGGCGGCGGGCTGGTCCAGATCGGAGTGCGCAGGCTGGTTCATCACGGGCTTCGGCGTACGGGCTGACGCGGTGCCGCGGGAGTGCCGCCGCACGGGGACGTCGCCCTCGGCCACACCTCCTCGGTCGGCTCTTCTGCCCAGCAGGGCCACCACCATATCCACCTCACCCGTCAAGCCCGGATAAAAGTGCCCGGGAGGTCTCTCGCACCCGGTCCGACATGACAACGGCCCGCCGCCGTACGCGGTTCCCGGTCGGCCAGTAACCTGTGGCAGGAAATATCGACATCCCCCGGCACCGGGCCGCCACCCGGGGCTCCGAAAGAGGCAGCCATCAGCGAGTTCGGGCCCGCGCACGCGGCCCTCGCCGACACCTACGTGGGCGAGGACCCGGTGCTGACCTACGCCCGGGCGCAGTCCGCGCGAACCGGCATCCGCGCGATCGGGCCGAGCGGCGGGGCGTGCCTGCGGCTGCTGGCCGCCGCGCTGGACGCCAAGGCGGTGGCCGAGATCGGCACCGGCACCGGGGTCTCCGGGGTCTACCTGCTGCGCGGGATGCGGCCGGACGGCGTGCTCACCACCGTCGACTCGGAACCGGTGCGCCAGCAGCTGGCCCGTGAGGCCTACCAGGCGGCCGGCTTCGCGGCCAACCGCTCCCGGTTCATACCGGGCCGGGCCCTGGATGTCCTGCCCAGGCTCGCCGACGGCCAGTACGACCTGGTGTTCTGCGACGGCGATCCGGCCGAGTCCCGCGAGTACCTTCTGGAGTCGCTGCGGCTGCTGCGGCCGGGCGGGATGGTCTGCTTCGAAGGGGTGTTCCAGGAGGGCCGGCTGGCCGAGCCGGAGCAACAGGACCCGCAGACCGGCGCCGTACGGGACCTGGTCCGGGACGTCCGGGAGAGCGAGGCCCTACTGCCCGCGCTGCTGCCGGTCTCGGACGGGCTGCTCTGCGCCGTCAAACGCTAGGGCCGTGCGCCGGGGCCGTGCCGGGGGCGTCTTCGGACTGCCGTCCTCGGACTCACGGCTAACGGACTCCCGGCTACGGCCGGAAAACGCGCGGACCCGGGCCGACATGACGTCGTACCCGGGCCCGGCAGTGCATCTCCAGGAGATGGCGAGCACCCGCTGCGGTCAGCCGCAGGCCTTCTTCAGGGCCTCGCCGAGGGCGTCGGCCTCGTCAGGCGTGAGCTCCACCACAAGGCGTCCGCCGCCTTCGAGCGGAACGCGCATGATGATGCCCCGCCCCTCTTTGGTGACTTCGAGCGGGCCGTCACCCGTCCGCGGCTTCATGGCCGCCATGCTCGTTCCCCTTCCTGCAACCGCTCAGCTACGCACCGGCAGTCCGTCCACCGCCGGTATCGAACGCATTGATCGGAAGCCATTATCCCGCATGCCACGGGCTGATGACCAACATCACTCTCGGTGCAACCTCGGCCGGACCGCCCCCAACCGCCGCAATTCACGTCATAAGCCCCGGCGTGGCGGCAGTGCGGGCGCCACCGGAAGGTGCGATACCTCACACTCCCCAGGCGACCGCGTGCTCCGGCATCCTGGCACACGACACCGACACCACGACGATCATCCAGGGAGCCCTCCCCATGCCCGATTCCGTGCTGTACGAGCTGGACGGCGGCCTGGCCGTCATCACCATCAACCGTCCGGAGGCGATGAACGCCCTCGACGTCGCCACCAAGGTCGCGCTGCGCGACACCGTGGTCGCCGCGGCCGAGGACCCGGCGGTGCGGGCCGTACTGCTGACCGGAGCGGGCGAGCGCGCGTTCTGCGTCGGGCAGGACCTCAACGAGCACCTGACGCTGCTGAAGCGGGCCGAGGAGACCGGTGAGGGCGCGCTGCGCACCGTCGCCGAGCACTACAACCCGCTGACCCGGGCGCTGGCCGGGATGCGCAAGCCGACCGTGGCCGCGGTCGGCGGGGTGGCCGCCGGCGCGGGCGCCTCGCTCGCCTTCGCCTGCGACTTCCGGATCATGTCCGACCGGGCCGGCTTCAACACCGCCTTCGCCGGGATCGGCCTGACCGCCGACTCGGGCGCGTCCTGGACGCTGCCCCGCCTGGTCGGGCACGCCAAGGCCACCGAGCTGCTGATGCTGCCCCGGACGGTGAAGGCCGCCGAGGCGATGGAGCTGGGCCTGGCCACCAAGGTGGTGCCGGCCGAGGAACTCGCCGCCACCGCACGGGTCTTCGCCCGCGAGCTGGCCGAGGGCCCGACGGTCGCGTACGGCGCCATCAAGGAGTCGCTGGCGTACGGCGCTTCGCACTCGCTGTCCGAACTCCTCGACAAGGAGGACGAGCTGCAGACGCTGGCCGGCGAGAGCGAGGACCACCGGATCGCGGTGCGCGCCTTCATCTCCAAGGAGAAGCCGAAGTACGTGGGCCGCTAGGGCCTCGGCTCAGCCCTTCGCCCCGGTGCGGACGTGGCAGTCCGCCAGGTGGTCGTCCACCAGGCCGCAGGCCTGCATCAGGGCGTAGGCGGTGGTCGGGCCGACGAAGCGGAAGCCCGCCTTCTTCAGCGCCTTCGCCAGCGCCGTCGACTCGGGCGTGACGGCCGGCACCTCGCCCATCCGGCGGGGGGCCGGCCGGGCCGGGTCCGGGGCGAACCCCCAGATCAACGAGTCGAGACCGCCCTCCAGGTCGCGGGCGACCCGCGCGTTGGCGATCGCCGCGTCGATCTTGGCCCCGTTGCGGATGATGCCCGTGTCGGCGAGCAGCCGCTCCCGGTCGGCCTCGCCGAACTCGGCGACCCTGGCGATCTCGAACCCGGCGAAGGCGGCCCGGAAGCCCTCGCGGCGGCGCAGGATGGTCAGCCAGGACAGGCCGGACTGGAAGGCCTCCAGGCAGACCCGCTCGAACAGGGCGTCGTCGCCGTGCACCGGACGGCCCCACTCGGTGTCGTGGTAGACCCGGTAGTCGTCGGTGGAGTCACCCCAGGCGCAGCGGCGCAGCCCGT
Source organism: Kitasatospora sp. NPDC051164 (assembly GCF_044455625.1). Taxonomy (NCBI): domain Bacteria; kingdom Bacillati; phylum Actinomycetota; class Actinomycetes; order Kitasatosporales; family Streptomycetaceae; genus Kitasatospora; species Kitasatospora sp. NPDC051164. The sequence goes on from NZ_JBITFB010000003.1 coordinate 343,116, forward strand.
CCGCGCCGAGCACCGCGCCGTCGACCGGCTCGGTCACTGGTCCTGCACCGGCTTCGCGTCCTCGGGGGCGGGGGCCGGCTCCGCGGCCGGCGGCTTGGTGAGGGCGACGGCCGGCTCGACGACCGTGGCGAACTGCTCCAGGCCGGGCAGCGGTTCGGCCGCCGGGTCGGGGCCGTGGGTCGCCTCGACCGCGCCCCGCAGATGGGCGGCGGCCTCCAGCTCGGCGATCCGCGCGTCGCGGTAGGCGAGTTCGGCGCCGAGTCGGTCCAGGACGTCGTCCACCTCGTCCATCCGGTAGCCGCGCAGCGCCATCGGCAGGCGCAGCTCGTCCACGTCCGCCTTGCCCAGCGGCCGGTCCTGCGGGAGCCGTGCGGAGATGCGGTCAGGTACCGCCTCCGGCATCGAGCCGCCCCCGCCGAGCGCCACCAGGGCGGCGCCGCCGACCACCACGGCCATGGCGACCACGATCACCCAGAACACGAGCTGTCCTCCCGAACTCCCGGTCGGCCTTCGTCGAGGTGCCAGGGAACCAGACTGATCATGACAGCATGGTCCCTTAGTGAGGCCGGGGGCCATCATCGCACCCGCAGGAGCTCAGGAGGAGACATCGGTGGCACTGCGCCTGGGACCGCGGGAATTCGGTGACGACGAACTGGTGATCATGGCGATCGTCAACCGGACGCCGGACTCGTTCTTCGACAAGGGCGCGACCTTCGCCGACGAGGCCGCGTTCGCCGCCGCAGACCGCGCGATGGCCGAGGGCGCGGCGATCCTGGACATCGGCGGGGTCAAGGCCGGGCCGGGCGACGAGGTCACGGTCGAGGAGGAGCTACGGCGCACCGTGCCCTTCGTGGCCGAGCTGCGCAAGCGCCACCCCGACGCGGTGATCAGCGTGGACACCTGGCGGCACGAGGTCGGCGAGGCGGTCTGCGAGGTGGGCGCGGACCTGCTGAACGACGCCTGGGGCGGAGTGGACCCGAAACTCGCCGAGGTGGCCGCCCGCCACGACGTCGGGCTGGTCTGCACCCACGCGGGCGGCGCCGAGCCGCGCACCCGTCCGCACCGGACCGGGTACGAGGACGTGATGGCGGACATCCTGCGGGTGACCGTGGGGCTGGCCGAGCGCGCGGTGGAGCTGGGCGTGCGGCGGGACGCGGTGATCATCGACCCGGGCCACGACTTCGGCAAGAACACCCGACACTCGCTGGAGGCCACCCGGCGGCTGCCCGAGATGACCGCGACCGGCTTCCCGGTGCTGGTCTCGCTCTCCAACAAGGACTTCGTCGGCGAGACCCTGGACCGGCCGGTGAACGAGCGGCTGCTGGGCACCCTGGCGACCACGGCGGTCTCGGCCTGGCTGGGCGCGCGGATCTACCGCGTGCACCAGGTCGCGGAGACCCGCCAGGTGCTGGACATGGTCGCCTCGATCCGGGGCACCCGCCCCCCGGCGGTCGCCCGCCGGGGGCTGGCCTAGGCCTCCTTGCCGGCGCCCGGCTCGCCTCCGGGACGCTCGGAACCCGGTGCCCCTTCGGCTGGCTCGCGCTAGATCTCGTTGGCGGGCCGACGGGCATCGGCGAGGATCTTCATGACCTCGTCGACCTCGTCGGTGATGTGGAACAGCTCCAGGTCGTGCGGGGCCGCCTTGCCCTGCGCGACCAGGGTGTTCTTCAGCCACTCGAAGAGGCCGCCCCAGTACGCGGTGCCGTAGAGGATCACCGGGAAGCGGGTGACCTTCTTCGTCTGCACCAGGGTGAGCGCCTCGAACAGCTCGTCCAGGGTGCCGAGGCCGCCGGGCAGGACCACGAAGCCCTGCGCGTACTTCACGAACATCGTCTTGCGGACGAAGAAGTAACGGAAGTTCAGCCCGAGGTCGACGAACTCGTTGAGGCCCTGCTCGAAGGGCAGCTCGATGCCGAGCCCGACGCTGAGGCCGCCGGCCTCGGAGGCGCCGCGGTTGGCGGCCTCCATCGCGCCCGGGCCGCCGCCGGTGATCACCGCGTAGCCGGCCTCGGCGAGGGCCCGGCCGATGGCCATGCCGGCCTCGTACTCGGGCGAGTCGGCCGGGGTCCGGGCGGAGCCGAAGACGCTGATCGCGGGCGGGAGTTCGGCGAGGGCGCCGAAGCCCTCGACGAACTCGGAGGTGATCCGCAGCACCCGCCACGGGTCGGTGTGCAGCCAGTCGGTGGGGCCGGTGGTGTCCAGCAGGCGCTGGTCCGTGGTGCTCGTACCGACCTGGTCCCGGCGCACCAGCACCGGGCCCTTCTGCTTCTCGGGCCAGGCCTTCTTCTTCCGAGGCACGCCGACCTGCTCGGGGCCGTGCCCGTACTGCTTTTCGTCTCCTGTGCCTGTCATGACGAAACCCTACGCCCGCCTTCCCCCGTTTTCAGGCAACGGGGGAAGGTCGGTTGGGCAACCGGAAGGTAGCGTTCGACCGCTGATCGGATCAGCTGCCCGGCGCCGAGGCTCTGCCGGTGAGCGGGGCGCTCAGCTGGTCAGCCAGGCCCGCAGCCGCTCCTCGGTCTCCGCGATGGCGCTCAGCGAGCAGTGCTCCTCCCGCTTGTGCGCGAGGTTCGGGTCGCCGGGGCCGTAGTTGACCGCCGGGACGCCCAGCGCGCTGAACCGAGCGACGTCCGTCCAGCCGAACTTGGCCCGGGCCTGGCCGCCGGTGGCCGCCAGGAAGGCCTGCGCGGCCGGCTGGGAGAGGCCGGGCAGGGCCCCCGGGGCGAAGTCGGTGACGGTCAGCTCGAAGCCGTCGAAGACCTCGCGCACGTGCTTCTCCGCCTCCGCCTCGCTGCGGTCCGGCGCGTAGCGGAAGTTGACCGTGACGACACACTCGTCCGGGATCACGTTGCCGGCCACACCGCCGTCGATCCGGACCGCGTTCAGGCCCTCGCGGTACTCCAGGCCGTCGATCTCCACCCGGCGCGGCCGGTACTGCGCGAGCCGGGTAAGCACCTCGGCGGCGTGGTGGATGGCGTTGTCGCCGAGCCAGCTGCGGGCCGCGTGGGCGCGCACACCGGTCAGCCGGACCTGCGCCCGCAGGGTGCCCTGGCAGCCGCCCTCGACCATGGCGCCGCTGGGCTCCATCAGCACCGCGAAGTCGGCGGCCAGCCAGTCCGGGCGCTCCTTGGCGAGGTGGCCGAGGCCGTTGCGGTGGGCCTCCACCTCCTCGCAGTCGTAGAACACGAAGGTGAGGTCGCGGTTGGGCTCGGGCAGGGTGGCGGCGAGCCGCAGCTGGACGGCCACGCCGGACTTCATGTCCGAGGTGCCGCAGCCGTAGAGCAGGTCGCCCTCGACGTACGACGGCAGGTTGTCGGCGATCGGCACAGTGTCCAGGTGGCCGGCCAGGAGGACCCGCTCGGCACGGCCCAGGTTCGTCCGGGCGACCACGTTGTTGCCGTACCGGTCCACGGTGAGGTACGGGTAGCCGCGCAGGGCGGCCTCCACGGCGTCGGCGAGCGCCTGCTCGTCGCCGCTCACCGAGGGGAAGTCGACGAGCCTGGCGGTCAGCGCGCCGCCGTCGAGAGTGAGGTCCAGGGGCGTCGGGTTCGGGCTGCTCATGGCGCCAGCCTAGTCCGCGCCGGATGTGCCCTCCGTGGTCGTTCCGTGACACGGTTCAACCCTCGTCCGGCAACCGGGGGGCGCCGCACATCCGTCCGAGTGGGTACGGTGTCGGATCAAGAAGCAGGCGCGAGAGGGGCGACGGTGGCCAGGAGAAGGAGCAGCGAGCAGCTGGGCGACGAGACGGCGCCCGCCCGCCGCCGCGGGCCGCTGCGCGCGCTGCTGATGGTGATCGTCGGGCTGCTCGGTCTCGCGCTGGTCGCGGGTCTGGCCGTGGTCGGCATCTGGTGGTTCGGCTTCAAGCCGGGCGAGACCGAGGGCTGCACGGTGAAGACCGCGGCCGGCAACGGCACCCTGGAGCTGCCGCAGGCCGCCAACGCGGCGACGATCGCGGCGGTGGCGCGCTCGCGCGGGCTGCCGGACCGGGCCACCGCGATCTCGTTGGCGACCGCCATGCAGGAGTCCAAGCTGCGCAACCTCGAGGGCGGCGACCGGGACTCGATCGGCCTCTTCCAGCAGCGGCCGTCGATGGGCTGGGGCACCCCGGCGCAGATCGCGGACCCGGTGTACGCGACGAACAAGTTCCTGGACGGCCTGGTCAAGGTCCCCGGTTACACCCGGCTGCCGCTGACCGACGCCGCGCAGGCTGTGCAGAAGAGCGGGTATCCGCAGGCCTACGCCAAGCACGAGACCAAGGCGACCCTGCTCACCTCGGCGCTGGCGGGCCGGGAGCCCGCCTCGTTCTCCTGCATCGTGCACGACTACGCCGCTCCGGACCCGGCGGACTCCCCGTCCCCCACGGCGGGCGCCTCCGCCACCCCGGTCGCGGTGCCGGACCGGGCGCAGGTGCTGTCCGACCGGGTGCGCCGGGAGTTCGGCCGTACCGTCACGCCGGCCACCGGCTACGCCTCGACCATCAAGGGCGCCGAGAACGCGGTGGCGCTGACCCCGGACCCGGCCACCGCCGCGCTGACGTCCTCGTCGGACGCCGGCGCGGACGGCGGGGTGAGCGCCGAGCGGGCCAGCGGCTGGGAGGTGGCCCACTGGGCGGTCGCCCAGGCCCAGCAGCTGGGCATCGCGACGGTCGCCTACGACGGGAAGATCTGGCGCAAGTCCAAGTCGGGGGACGGCTGGCAGCCGCAGCCGTCGGGTACCTCGACCAAGCTCGTCCAGGTCACTCTGGCGCCGTCCGCCAAGGGCTGACGCACTCACGTTCGGGTTGCCGCCAGACGGGTGATTCCGGTCAACTTCGCTGGACCCGCCGCCCGTTCGGCGACCCCTGTTGGAGAACCGTCACTCCCCTTGGCCTGGACCGGTGCAGCGCTGTCGGGCGAGGCCCGGTGTGCGCCACTGCTGCAGTCTTACGATCCGATGGTCGGTCAGGAGCTTTTCTTGCACCGGCCGAAACCTTCTGGCTTCTCAAGCGGTAACAACGTCGTCCGCCCGGTCGTCCACGCCCGGTCCCAGGGGCGGACGGGACGGACCCAGACCCCTTCGAGGAGCCCCATGTCTCACCCCCTCACGCGCCGGATCGCTCAGGCCGCGCTCGTCGTGGCGGCCGGAGCGACCCCGCTGGTCGCGGCCGGCTCCGCGTCCGCCCTGGGCGGGGACGCCCTGCTGCCCAAGAGCGACCTCGCGGCGCCGCTGGGCCAGCTGACCAACACCGACACCGGTTCCACCCTCCAGCACACCACCCACCAGCTCGGCCAGGCCGCCGGCACCACCGGCGCGGCCACCGTCGCCGCCGGCGTACCGGCCTCCGCCGACGCCGCCGGCAGCATCGTCGCCCACCAGCTCCCCGAGGCGAACGAGAAGGCCGGCTCGCTGACCGCGCCGGTCGACCAGACCGCCGCCACCACCGGCCAGCTCTTTGCCGTCACCCCGAAGGTCGCCTCGGCGCTGGCCGGCAAGCTCGGCGAGGCCGTCACCGGCAAGGGCATGGGCACCCGCAGCGCCAACGCGGACGCCGGCCCGGTCGGCGGGCTCGCCCAGGCGGGCGCCGTCGCCCAGGCCCTGCCGGGCGCCGACAAGCTCTCCGGTGCCGTCCCCGGCACCAACGCCGTCACCGACGCCCTGCCGCTGGGCTCGGTGGAGCGCGCGCTGCCGCTCGGCTCGGTCGAGCACGCCCTGCCGGCCGACCTGCCCGGCACCGACGTCCTGGGCCTGGCCGAGCACGGTTCGGCCAACCGCCTCGGCGGCGCCGACCTCGGCCCGAACAACCCGCTGTCCGGCCTGACCGGCGCGCTCGGCCCGGTCGGCGGGCTGCTGAACGGCGTGAACGGCGGCAACATCAGCGGCCTGCCGCTGTAGTCCGCGTGCCGCAGTCGGCATGACGAAGGGGCCGGTGTTCCGCTCGGAACACCGGCCCCTTCGGCGTGCGGCACGCGCCTCGCCCAGCGCACTGTTCTCAGCACGCCGCGTTCAGCGCGCCGCGTTCAGCCGCTCCACGGCCGCGGCGACCCGCTCGTCGGTCGCGGTGAACGCGACCCGGACGAAGCGCTCGCCGGCCGGACCGTAGAAGTCGCCGGGCGCCACCAGGATGCCCAGCCCGGCCAGTTCGGCCACGGTCTCCCAGCACGGACGGTCCTGGGTCGCCCACAGGTAGAGGCTCGCCTCGGAGTGCTCGATCCGGAAGCCGTACGCCTCCAGCGCCGCCCGCAGCGCCGAGCGCCGGGCCGCGTACCGCTCCCGCTGCTCGGCCACGTGCGCGTCGTCCGCAAGCGCGGCGACGGTCGCGGCCTGGACCGGGGCGGGCACGATCATGCCGCCGTGCTTGCGCACCTCCAGCAGCTCCCTGACCACCACTGGGTCGCCCGCGACGAAGGAGGCGCGGTAGCCGGCCAGGTTGGAGCGCTTGGAGAGCGAGTGGACGGCCAGCAGGCCCTCGTGGCCGCCGCCGCACACCTCCGGGTGCAGGACGGAGACCGGCTCGGCCTCCCAGCCCAGCTCGAAGTAGCACTCGTCGCTGACCAGCAGCGCCCGGTGCTCGCGGGCCCACTCGACGGCGCGGCGCAGTTCGTCCGCGTCCAGCACCCGGCCGGTCGGGTTGGACGGCGAGTTCACCCACAGCAGGCGCACCCGGGAGCTGTCCAGCTCGTCCACCGAGTCGTACTCGACCGGCTCGGCGCCGCACAGCCGCGCGCCCACCTCGTACGTCGGGTAGGCCAGGCGCGGGTAGGCGACCTGGTCGCCGGGGCCGAGGCCGAGCTGGGTCGGCAGCCAGGCCACCAGTTCCTTGGATCCGACGGTCGGCAGGACGGCCTGCGGGCCGATCTCGGCGCCGAGGCGGCGGTGCAGCCAGCCGGCGATCGCCTCGCGCAGCTCCAGCGGGCCCCAGACGGTCGGGTAGCCGGGCGTGTCGGTGTGCGCGGCCAGCGCCTTCTGGATCACCTCGGGAACCGGGTCCACCGGGGTGCCGACGGAGAAGTCGCAGAGGCCGCCCGGGTGGGCCAGGGCGGTCGCCTTGTACGGCTCCAGCTTGTCCCAGGGGAAGACCGGCAGGAGTTCCGAAACGCGGCGCGCCGCCCCCGGGTGGCCCGGGAACGGCGCGCGCGTGCTGTCGTTGTTCACAGCTTCGATGCCACCGATCGTCAGTGGTCGGCGTTCTGCGGCGGCAGAGCGGCGATGAACGGGTGGTCGCGCTCGATCAGGCCCAGCTTCGAGGCGCCACCGGGCGAGCCCAGGTCGTCGAAGAACTCGACGTTCGCCTTGTAGTAGTCCTTCCACTCCTCCGGAGTGTCGTCCTCGTAGAAAATCGCCTCGACCGGGCAGACCGGCTCGCATGCGCCACAGTCGACACACTCATCCGGGTGGATGTAGAGCGATCGCTCGCCCTCGTAGATGCAGTCAACCGGGCACTCTTCGATGCACGCCTTGTCCTTCACGTCGACACAAGGCTGCGCGATGACGTAAGTCACGCTGTCGTTCCTCCTCGGAAGGGCCTGGTGGCCCGTTCTGTTCTGCTCGCGTGCGCGGTGAGCGCGGCGTCGTCGATGCCCGCCCCTAGTATCGCGGGTCGGAGACCGCAAATGCACAGGAGGTGGCCACATGGCGACGGGCAACCCGGTTGACGACCGGCCAGAGGTCCGGATAGATCGCTCTGACGTGGGACGACGCGTGTCCGTCCGACGCCTCTCCGAGTTCGTGGACGACCGGCCGGTGTTCCGGGATTCGATCGGCGTGCTCACATCGTGGGACGACCATGGGTTGACGATCGAGCCGCGATCCGGGGATCCGGTCTTCTTGCCGGAGAAGCTGCTGGTCGCAGGCAAGGTCGTGCCGCCGTTTCCCGCCCGGCGCGCTCCGCTGCCGGTCACCTCGCCGGTCGAAGTGCAGCGGATCGCGGGCCGCGGCTGGCCCGCCGTCGAGCAGGAGCCGCTGGGCGAGTGGACGCTGCGCGCCTCGGCCGGGTTCACCCGGCGGGCCAACTCCGTCCAGGCGCTCGGGGACCCGGGGCTGCCGCTGCCGGAGGCCCTGGCAACCGTCCGCGCCTGGTACGCGGACCGCGGGCTGCCCTCGTACGTCGAGGTGATCACCCCGGGGTCGCCGAAGGACCTGCGGGCGGAACTCGACCGGCTGGGCGCCGGGTACGCGCCCACCCTGGTCCGCACCGCCCCGCTCGCCGGGCTCGCCCGCGCGGGCGGCGGGCACGACCGGGTGCGGCTGTCACGGACGGCGGACGACGCGTGGCTGTCGCTGTACCGGCGGGTGGGCGAGGACCCGGCGGTCGAGGAGGCGGCGCGGCAGGTGCTGCACGGCGGACCGTCGCTCTGGTTCGCCACCGTGCCGGGGGCGCCCGGGCAGCCGCCGCTGGCGATCGGACGCTGCGTCATCGAGGGGCCCTGGGCCTGCTTCGGCGCGATCGAGGTGCAGCCGTACGCGCGGCGGGCCGGGCTGGCGACGGCGGTCATGGCGGTGCTCGCCTCGCGGGCGGCCGAGGAGGGCGCGAGCGGCGGATACCTGCAGGTCGAGGCGGAGAACGCGGGGGCGATCGCGCTCTATGACGGACTCGGCTTCACGACCAGTCACACTTACCACTACGCCCTTCTTCCCCAGGGGTAGCCGAACCGCCGTTCGTCCCGTTCGCGGCCTGCCCGCCCCGGTCGTTTTGCCCGCCACTCGTTTTGCCCGCCAGTCGCCTTGTCCGTCCGCCGTACGAAAGCCGTCGCCGTCACCGTGACCGAGCAGAGCAGAGACCGCTTCCGGACCGCCGCCCGCTCCGAGCAGCCCGACCCCGTGCTGCTCTGCCTGCTCGCCGCCGCCGAACACGGCCCGGCGCTCGACCCGGGCGATCCCGGCGAGCCGCCGGGCGTGGACGCCCTGCTCGCCGCCTGCGAAGCCGCGCTGGAACGGCACGCGGGCGCCGTCCGGCTGGCCGTCGCCGAGCGCGCGCCCGCCGGGCCGGAGGAGACCGCCGCCCTGCTCGCGGCCGTCCTCGCCGGGCGGGAGCGCTTCCACGGGCAGCAGGCGGACTACCGGCGGCTGGAGTCCTCGCTGCTGCCCGAGGTGCTGCGGCGGCGGCGCGGACTGCCGATCATGCTCTCGCTGGTGTGGATGGCGGTCGGGCGGCGGGCCGGGCTCACCGTCCACGGCATCGCGCTGCCGGGCCACTTCATCGTCGCCGTCGGCGGGCCGGCCGGCGGCGAGGAGTACATCCTGGCCGACCCGTTCCACGGCGGGCGGCTGCTCGACCCCGCGGACGTCGAGGACCTGGTCGCCGCCGCGGGGCACGAGTTCACGCCCACCCTGCTCACCCCGGCCCAGCCGCTGGACATCGTGCTGCGCGTGCTCGGCAACATCCGGGCCTGGGCCGCCGACCGCCCCGAGCATGCCCGGACCCAGCTCTGGGCCACCGAGCTCGCCCTGCTGCTGCCCCGCCACCCCGCCCAGCTCCGGCTGGAGCGGGCCGAACTCCTCGTCCGCACCGGGGACTTCCTCGGCGGCTCGGCGGAGATGGACGCGTACGCGCAGATCCTGGACGCCTTCGACCCGGACGGGGCCGCCAAGGTCCGGCAGGACGCGCGGGCGGCGCGGCACCGGCTCAACTGAGCCCTCCGCCGGTTACAGCCAGCCCTTCTCGCGGGCGATCCGGACCGCCTCGGTGCGGTTGCGGGCCTCGGTCTTCTGGATCGCCATCGACAGGTAGTTGCGGACCGTTCCCTCCGACAGGTGCAGCCGCTTGGCGATGTCCGCGTTCACCGCGCCGTCGGCGGCCGCCCCCAGGACGTCCCGCTCGCGCGCGGTCAGCGGGTTGGCGCCCTCGGCCAGCGCGGCCGCCGCCAGCGCCGGGTCGATCACCCGCTCGCCGCGCAGCACCCGGCGGATCGCCTCGGCCAGTTCGGAGGCGGGCGCGTCCTTCACCAGGAACGCGTCGGCGCCCGACTCCATCGCCCGGCGCAGGTAGCCGGGGCGGCCGAAGGTCGTCGCGATGACCACCTTGGTGCGCGGTGCCCGCCTGCTCAGCTCGGCGGCCGCCTCGATGCCCGTCATGCCAGGCATCTCGATGTCCAGCACGGCGACCTGCACCTCGTTCGCCAGCACCGCCGCCACCACCTCGTCCCCGCGCCCGACCTGCGCGACGACGTCGATGTCCCCCTCCAGTCCGAGCAGCGCGGCCAGCGCCTCCCGGACCATCCCCTGATCCTCGGCGAGCAGCACGCGGATCGAGGCCCCGTTGTCAGTGTCGTTCATGGCCATGACCTTAGAGGGCGAGTCGAGCCGCCCGTGGGGGCAGAGCTGCGGGAGGTATTCCGGTGGTTCACCGCGTCCCCGTGGGACCACACTGTCCGGATGCCGACCCTGGAACTCCTCCGCCCCGACCACGCCGAGGCCCTGCTGGCCTTCGAACGCACCAACCGCGCCTACTTCGCCCGCACCGTCCCGGACCGCGGTGACGCCTACTTCGCCGAGTTCCCCGCCCGCCTCGCCGCGCTCCTCGCCGAACAGGCCGAGGGCACCTGCCGGTTCCACGTCGTCCGGGACGCGGACGGGGACCTCATCGGCCGCGTCAACCTGCTGGACCTCGTCGACGGCTCGGCCGAACTCGGCTACCGCATCGCCGAATCCGCCGCCGGCCGCGGCCTCGCCTCCGCCGTCGTCGCCGAGGTCTGCCGCCTCGCCGCCACCTCGTACGGCCTGACCGGCCTGACCGCCGCCACCACGGTCGACAACCCGGCCTCGCAGGCCGTCCTCGCCCGCAACGGCTTCCGGTTCGTGGACGAGGTCCTGCTCGGCGACCGCCCCGGGCTGTCCTACCGCCGCAGCCTGGCCGACCTGAGCCCGGCGGAGTAGCCGGAGCGGGAAGTCGGCCCGGCCGACTTCCCGCTCCTTCCGGCTCCTGCAACGGCTGCAGCGACGGCTGCGGGTGCAGGTGCGGTGCGGGTCAGAGCCAGCGCTGGGCGGCCTCGACGCTGTCGGCGCCGCTGGTGTTGAAGGCGATGGCGGCGTGCGGGGCGTGGCGGCGGACGAGGTTGACGACGAGTTCGAAGAAGGGGAGGGCCGGTTCGGGCTTGCGGATGCCGCCGCCGATGACGACGACGTCCCATCCGTGCCCGTCGAGCGCGGCGACGATCGCGGGCTCGGCGGTCGCGTCGGGGGCGACCAGGGTCATCGCGGCGTCGATGCCGTGGTCGGCGAAGCGGGCGAGTTCGGCGTCGAGGACGGCCCGCAGGGCGTCGCCGTCCATGCCGGGGACGGTGTGCGGGTCGAAGCCGAGGATGAGGACAGAGGACATGCCCGACAGGACGATCAGCTCGGGTCCGAAGGTTCCCCGAGGAGGTAGCGGGCGGCGTCGGCGAGGGTGAGCTTGGGGTCGCTCCAGGAGCAGACCTCCAGCCAGGAGAGCCGGCCGTCCTCGGCGAAGAGGAGCACCTCGCCGTCGGAGCCGATGGCCGCCTCGGCCACCACCTCCGAGCGGGCGCCGTCCTCGACACCGGCGAAGAGGGCGGTGCTGCAACCGCATCGGCAGCGGGACTCGACGCGCAGGTGGGGAACTTGGGCGCGCAGGGGGTGGCCCTCGGGGAGGAGGCCGTCGAGGGTACGGACGATGTCATCGGGAAGCTGGGTCATGAGCGGCGCAACCGTTCGGTGAGAGCGGACAGTTCTTCGATGCGGAGGAGACGGGCGAGGAGGAGGTAGACGACGGCGAGGACGGCGCCGGCGGCCGGCAGGCCGTAGCGGGTGGCCCACCAGGCGGCGGCCGCGGCCGGGAGGGCGGCGGCGAGCAGCTTGGCGTGCGTGCCCAGCACGCGCAGCGGGCCGAGGCGCCTGCGCAGCAGCGGGTAGGCGGCCAGGACGGTGAGCAGGAAGGAGCCGCCGTAGCAGCCGGCCATCCCGGTGACGGCCCAGCGCAGCGGCAGCAGCCGGTGGCAGAGCAGGGCACCGAGCGCGGTCGCGGCGACGGGCAGCAGGTTGAGCAGGAAGGGCGTGCGGCACCACGGACACCGTGACCACGCCGTGCGGCACGATCCACAGCAGGTACGCGCTGCTGTACGCCGTGTACCCGACGCCGGGCAGCCCGGCCGCGGCGGCCGGCGAGCCGACGAGCGTGTAGAGCCGGGTCACCACCCAGTAGCCGACCTGGTCGCCGAGCACCAGCAGCAGCGTCCAACCGGCAGCCCGCAGCGGCTCGCCGAGCCCGGCCTCGCGCCAGTCCCAGCGCGGCGGCAGCCGCACCCCGGCGGCCCGCAGACAGGGCAGCAGCAGCAGGCTCTGCGCGACCACGCCCGCCGTCGTACCGGCGCCCAGCACGGCCAAGTCGGCGTCGGAGAAGGACCGTTGTCCGACATAGGCGCCGAAGACCCCGATCACGACCAGGTTGTTGAGCACCGGCGCCCACGCCATCGGCGCGAACCGCTGCCGCTCGACCGCCCAGCAGCAGCGTTTCGTCGCGGACGCCTCGCACGAGCTGCGCAGCCCGATCGCGGGCCCTGCACACCAACCTCGACGTCTCGCTGGCCCACCCCGAGCACACCGACTGGCCGGCCGCCACCCGGGAGGCACTCACCTCGGTCGAGCGCCTCCAACAGCTCACCGAGGACCTGCTGTTCCTGGCCCGGGGCACCCACCCGGCGACGGCCGGCCGGCTCACCACCGTCGACCTGTCCGCCGTGCTGCGCGAACTCGCCGACCAGTACCGCCCGGTCCTCGGCGCCCGGCTCGTCCTGCGGGTGGACGCGCCCGACCCGGTGCTGGTGCGCGGCAGCCGGATCCGGCTGCACCGGCTGGTGCGCAACCTGCTGGACAACGCCCAGCGGCACGCGGCCGGCGAGGTGGCGATGTCCGCGCGGCAGACCGCGCACCGCTGCATCCTTGACGTCCGGGACGACGGCCCGGGCGTGCCGCCGGAGGACCGCGAACGGATCTTCGAGCCGTTCACCCGGCTCGACGAGGCCCGCAGCCGGGACGCCGGCGGCAGCGGCCTGGGCCTGGCCATCGCCGCGGACGTCGCCACCCGGCACGGCGGCACCCTGCGCGTCGCCCACGCCCCGCGCGGCGCCCGCTTCGTACTGGAGCTGCCGCCCGCCCAGCTAGCCGGCCGTCGACGACTCGGGCGCGGCGGACATCGTCCGCAGCGGCACCGAGGCGCGCAGCCGGAAGCCCTTCCCGCGCTCCCCCGCCCCGGCCTCCAGCCGCCCGCCGACCAGGGCCAGCCGCTCCTCCAGCCCGGACAGCCCGTTCCCCGGCTGGGACTTGCCCGTCCCGTGACCGTCGTCGGCGATCTCCAGGACGGCGTAGCGCTCGCCGCTCGCCTCCCAGCTCTCGTCCCCCGTCACGGTGCAGACGGTGGCGCCCTCGCCGTGCCGGATGATGTTGGTGACGGCCTCGCGCAGCGCCCAGGCCAGCGCGCCCGCCTCCTCGTTGGCCAGCCCCGGCCAGCTGTCCACCAGCTCCGGCGCGGCCTCCAGCCGGACCTGGGCGGCGGCCAGCGCGGTACGGGCGGCGGCGAGTTCGACCGGCAGGGTCGGACGGCGGAAGCCGGTCACCGCCTCCCGGACGTCGATCAGCGACTGCCGGGCGACCTGCTCGATGTCGGCGACCTGTGCCCGCGCCGCCTCGTCCTTGCCGGCGTCCATGAACCGCCCGGCCAGCTCGCTCTTCAGGGTGATCAGCGAGAGCGAGTGCCCGAGCAGGTCGTGCAGGTCGCGGGCGAGCCGCAGCCGCTCCTCGGAGGCGGCCAGGTGCGCGACGGCGGCCCGGGCCTCGCGCAGCTCCTTCATGGTGGCGACCAGCCGCTGCAGGCCGGTCATCGCGACGCCGGAGAGGAACCCGCTGAGCGCGAAGGTGGCGATGTTGTCCGTACTCGCGTGGATGAGCAGGCCGACGGCGGCGATCAGCGCCGCCATGGCGGCCAGGGCGCGCAGCGCGTACCGCGCCGGTGTGATGACCGCGACGCACACCGAGGTGTAGATGAACAGGGTCAGGAAGGCTTCGCCGAGCACGACGGCGCACGCGATCGCGAGCACCACCATCACCGCGACGACCACCCGGCAGGCGCGCGGCCACATTCCCCCGGTCGAGCGGAAGATCACCAGCAGGACATAGCCGGCCACGAAGAACGCCAGGCAGCTCCAGCCGAGCACCCGCGCGGCCGTGTCGTGCTCGCCGTTCACCAGCCGGCTCACCGGGTAGGCCAGGTAGACCATCCACAGCAGCATCCAGGCGACCTTGACCAGCAGCTGCCGCCGGCTCTCCACCGGGGAGCCGGGGACGTTCATGAACGACGCACGCGCCACACCCACCTCCGGCCGCTCGTCGGGGCGGGGGGTCTGACGCGGGTCGCTCATGTCGATCATCATGCCTGGCGGGTGTCGCGGCGGTACAGGGCCGCCGCGGCGACGACGAACACCACGAGGAAGCCGGCCAGCCCGGCGACCGCGACGGCGTCCAGGGACTGCCCCGGCCGGGTGAAGGTGGCCAGGTGGTTGTACAGGTACACCGGATTGAACCGGGCGAACTTCTCCAGCGAGCCGCTCACCGGGAACCAGGTGCCGCCGAGCAGCGCCATCGCCATGTAGGTGATCATCACGATCGGCTGCACCGCGTCCGGCGCCGCCGCGTACCCGAGCGCAACACCGAGCGCCGCGAAGACGAAGCTGCCCAGCCACAGCGCGGCGCCCAGCCCGATCCACTGCGGCACGGTGAGCGAGACGCCCTGGGCGACGCCGACCGCGAAGACCACCAGGATCGCCGGCAGCGTGGTCACCGAGCTCGCGGCGATCTTGCCGACGGTGTACGCCCGGCCGGGCAGGGCGGTCAGCCGCAGCTGGCGGGTCCAGCCGCTCTTGCGCTCCAGCGAGATCCGCTGCGCGCTGCCGGTCAGCACCGCGCCGACCGCGCCGAAGGTGGCCATCGAGACCATGAAGTAGGTCTTCACCGGCAGCCCGCCGGCCTGGTCGGCGGCGCCGTAGGCGTGGATGAAGAAGATGTACATCAGCGCCGGGTAGACGACGGTGAAGAACAGGTACCGCCGGTTGCGGAGGGTCCGCAGGATCTCCAGCTTGATCAGGGTGGTCATCGCACGGTCTCCTTCTCGGCGTCGTGAGCGGCGTCGGGGGCGGCGTCGTGAGCGCCGTCGGGGGCGCCGTCACCGGCGGTGTCGTTGGCCGCGTCCTCGCGGTCCAGCTCGCCGGTGATGGTCAGGAAGGCCTGCTCCAGGCCCACGCCGGTGACCTCCAGCCCGCGCGGGTACAGGCCCGCCCGGTAGAGCCCGGCGACGCTCGCGTCGGCGTCCGCGGTGCGGATCCGCACCGTCCGCACCCCGGGGATCCGGGCGGTGACGTCCAGCGCCCGCACCCCCGGCAGGGCACGCAGCAGGCCTTCGTCGAACTGCCCGTCGCCGTCGTGGAGTTCGAAGGCGATCCGGCGGGCGCCGGCTCGCGCCTTGATCTCCGCGGAGCTGCCGTCGGCGATCAGCCGGCCCCGGTGCAGCACCAGGACGCGGTCGGCGATCGAGTCGGCCTCCTCCAGGTAGTGGGTGGCGAACAGCACCGTGCGCCCGGCGTCGGCCTGCGCCCGCATGCTCGCCCAGAACGACTGCCGGACGCTGACGTCCATGCCGGTGGTGGGCTCGTCCAGCACGATCAGGTCGTTGTCGCCCGCGATCGCCAGGGCGAAGCGGACCCGCTGCTCCTGGCCTCCGGACAGCTTGTCGACCCGGCGCTCCGCCAGTTCCGTGACCCCCGCGTCGGCCAGCACCCCCGCGACCGACCGACCGCGGGGGTGTACGTCACAGGCGAGCTGGACCAGCTCGCGCACCTTGACGTCGGACATCAGCCCGCCGCTCTGCAGCATCGCGCCGACCCGGCCGGTCTCGATCGCCGCCCGTGGGGTGCCGCCGAAGAGCGTCACGCTGCCCTGGTCGGGCTCGCGCAGTCCCAGCAGCAGGTCCAGGCTGGTGGACTTCCCGGCGCCGTTCGGGCCGAGCAGGGCGACGGTCTCGCCCGGCCGCAGCACGAGGTCCAGCCCGTCCACGGCGCGTACTCGCCCGTAGCTCTTGCGCACGCCGCGGAAGGCGGCCACCTCGGTGTCCATCGCCCGGCTCCTCTTCCCTGATGGTGTCGCGTCCGGTGCTGTTCGCACCACCTCAGAGTCCCGCGCGGGCGGGTGCCGGCGGCAGTGTCCGCCGTCGTGCCTTCGGCATGACGGATGTCATGCCGGCGGCCGGTACCCCCGTCAGGGGCACCGGCCGCGGAAAGGGCAGGTCAGGGGCTTTCTCGGCTCACGCCCCCAGCGCGCGCTTCACGAAGTCGACCTGGAGCAGCAGCAGGTTCTCCGCGACCTCCTCCTGCGGGGTCATGTGCGTGACGCCGGACAGCGGCAGCACGGTGTGCGGGCGCCCGGCGGCGAGCAGCGCCGAGGAGAGCCGCAGGGTGTGCGCGGCCACCACGTTGTCGTCGGCCAGCCCGTGGATGATCATCAGCGGGCGCTCCAGCCCGGCCGCGTACCCGCTCAGCGAGTTGGCGGCGTACACCTCGGGCCGCTCGGCCGGGTCGCCCAGGTAGCGCTCGGTGTAGTGCGTGTCGTAGAGCTCCCAGTCGGTCACCGGGGCGCCGGACACCGCCGCGTGGAAGACGTCCGGGCGGCGCAGTACGGCGAGCGCGGAGAGGTAGCCGCCGTACGACCAGCCGCGGATGGCGACCCGGCCGAGGTCCAGCGGGAACTCCTCGGCGAGCGCCTGCAGCGCCTCCACCTGGTCGTCCAGGGTGGCCCCGGCGAAGTCGGAGGCGATCGCCTTCTCCCAGGCCGGCCCGCGCCCGGGGGTGCCGCGCCCGTCGGCGACGACCACCGCGAAGCCCTGGTCGGCGAACCACTGCGAGTTGAGGTGCGGGTTGTGCGCCTGGACGACGCGCTGGCCGTGCGGTCCGCCGTACGGGTCCATCAGGACGGGCAGCAGGCCGTCGCGCTCGCGGTCGTAGCCGGTGGGCAGGAAGACGGCGGCCGGGATGCGGCGCTCGCCGGCGAAGCGGAAGACCGGGCGGGCGGTGATGACCGGGGTCTCGGCGTAGGAGGCGATGGTGGCGACGTCGTCGACCACCACGCCCTCGGGCAGGTCGCGGGCGACCTGGACCAGGGTGCCGGGCAGGTCGGGCTCGGCGGTGGCCCGCACGGTGATCCCGCCGCCGTGCACGGCGCTGGTGACGGAGGTGAACGGCCGCCCGTTGGAGGACTCCCAGCCGAGCCGCTTGCCGTCGTGGCTGATCCGGCCGACGGCGATCCAGCCGGGCTCGGGGTCGGCCTCGGTGGCGCCACCGGAGGCGGTGAAGATCACCTCGTCCTCGGTGACCGCGACCACCGACCGCAGGTGCAGGTCGGCCCCGGTGACGGCCTGGTCGCCGACCACCAGCGCCCGGACCCCTCCCTCGTCGGAGATCCGCACCAGCTTGCCGTCCGGGGTCCACGCCGGGACACCCCGGAACAGCTCCAGCCAGGCCTCGTCCTCCTCCTCGTGCAGCACCTCGGTGGTGCCGGTGGCCACGTCCAGGCCGAGGATCCGCTGACTGCGCTGGTCGCGGGACTGCACCTGCAGCAGCGGCACGCCGCCCTTCGACCAGTGCACCCGGCCGAGGTACGGGAAGGCCGTACGGTCCCAGACCACCTCGGTGCGTCCGCCGTGCAGGTCGAACACCCAGAGGCCGACCTCGGCGTTGGCGGTGCCAGCCGCCGGGTAGGCGACCTCGGCGGGCTCGCGGTCCGGGTTGGCCGGGTCGGCGATCCACCAGCGGCGCACCGGGCCGTCGTCGGCGCGCTCGACCAGCAGCCGGTCGCCCTCCGGGGACCACCAGAAGCCGCGGTCGCGGTCCATCTCCTCCTGGGCGATGAACTCGGCCTGCCCCCAGGTGACGTTCGGGCCGTCCGGCTCGGCGAGCACCCGGTCGCCGCTGCCGTCGGTCCGGGTCAGCCGCAGCTCACCGACGGTGTTGGCGTACGCGACGTAGGCGCCGTCCGGGGACGGCCGCGGGTCCAGCAGCGGGCCGCGGGCGGGCAGTTCGGCGGTGGTGCCGGCGGCCAGGTCGGCGGTGAAGAGGCGGCCGGAGAGGGCGAAGGCGGCCAGCCCGCCGGCCGCGTCCAGGGCGTAGCCGACGACACCGGCCGAGCTCTCGCGGCTGCGCTCGCGGCGGGCCTTCTCGGCCGGCGACAGGTCCTCCTCGCCGCCGCCGAGCAGGACCGCCGGGTCGGCGGCGATCCGCTCCTCGCCGGTGGCGGTGTCGAGGGTCCAGAGCAGGTTGGCCCGGTCGCTGCCGGAGCGGGAGCGGAGGAAGACGACCCGCGAGCCGTCCGGTGCGACGGAGAAGGAGCGGGGCGCGCCGACGGTGTAGCGCAGGGTCCGCGCGTACTGCCGGGGGAAGGTGTCCGCAGGGGTGTGGGAGGTCATGGCACCAGACCCTACGACGCCGAACTGCCGCTGTCGGGAGGCTGGTGATCACTCGTTCGGAGCATCGTCGCGAAGTACGCCCCAAAGAGGCGGATACCCCCTCCGACCGGCCCATGCGCCCCGTGAGTGCCACAGTGCCCCGGCGCGCGAGGCCTCACTGAATGTAATGCTCCCCTTACTCATCGGGTATGACTTGTCAGGCGCGTGATCGTCGGCCCCGTCCCGGGCCCCGGCCACCCGCAGCCCCAGTCCCGCACCGTCCCATCGCGCCCTCCCCCGGGGTGGCGCGCCCGAGAAGGGGTGTGAGCCGACATGGCCATGAACATCTCCGCAGCCGTGCTGATGCTGGTCATCGTGGTGGTCCTGATCCGCCGCTCCGGCCTGAAGCTGGGGCACGCGATCGTCTGCGGGCTCCTCGGCTTCTACCTGGCCTCCAGCTCGATCGCCCCGTCGATCAGCCAGGTCACCAGCAACCTCGCCGGGATGATCAACGGCCTGAAGCTCTGACCCCCGCGAGCCGGTGGTTAGGCTTCCTCCCATGACCGCGACTACCGGCCGCCGACTCCTCCTGGTGCACGCGCACCCCGACGACGAGTCGATCGGCAACGGCGCCACCATGGCCCGGTACGCCGCCGAGGGCGCCCGGGTCACGCTGGTGACCTGCACCCTCGGCGAGGGCGGCGAGGTGATCCCCCCGGAGCTGGCCCACCTGACGGCCGATCGGGACGACACTCTCGGCGCGTACCGGATCGGCGAGCTGACCGAGGCGATGCGCGCCTTGGGCGTCACCGACGCCCGCTTCCTCGGCGGCCCGGGCCGTTACCGCGACTCCGGGATGATGGGCGTGCCCGACAACGACGCGCCCGGCTGCTTCTGGCGCGCGGACGTGGACGAGGCGGCCGGCCACCTGGTCGCGGTGATCCGCGAGGTGCGGCCGCAGGTGCTGGTCACGTACGACGAGAACGGCGGCTACGGGCACCCGGACCACATCCAGGCGCACCGGGTCGCGATGCGCGCGTACGAGCTGGCCGCCGACCCGGCGTACCGCCCCGAACTGGGCCCGGCCTGGCGGATCGCCAAGGTGTACTGGAACCGGATGCCCCGTTCGGTGATCGAGGCCGGGCTCGCGGAGACCGCCGCGAAGTCGTCCTTCCCGGGCGTGTCCCAGCCGTCCGACGTCCCCGGCGTGGTCGCCGACGAGGCGGTCACCACGGCGCTGGACGGCGCCGCGTACGCCGGGCGCAAGGCGGCGGCGATGGCCGCGCACGCCACCCAGATCACCGTGGACGGCGCCTTCTTCGCGCTCTCCAACAACCTCGGCCAGCCCCTGCTCGCCACCGAGTACTACCAGTTGGTGCACGGCCAGGCCGGGCCCGGCGATCCGGAGGACGACCTGTTCGCGGGCCTCGACGACGACCCCGCGAGCGCCGGGGAGGACATGTGATGAGCAAGCCCGCCGCCCGGCCGCCGCGCCGCTCGATCCCGGCGACCGTCCTCGGCACCCGCGACGAGCGGCTGGCCGAGCCTCAACCCCCGCGCGCCGCCCGGATCGCGGCCTATGTCCTGTTCTTCCTGCTGGGCATCGCGGTGTCGATCTGCGGATCCTTTGTGCAGGCCCTGTGGCCGCCCGTGGGAGTCCTCCTCGCCCTCGCCGCGACCGCCGCCACCTTCTACGGCGGCCTGCGGATCACCGGTACCCGGCTCGGCGCGGGCGCGCCCGCGGCCGGCTGGTTCCTGGCGATGCTGCTGCTGATCGTGCCCCGGCCGGAGGGCGACAACGTCCTTTGGTCCAACGCCACCTCGCTGGCCTGGCTGTTCGCCGGCTCGGTACTGGGCGTGATCTGCGCCACCCTGCCCACCCGCACCAGCTGGTTCCCCGGGGTGCCCGGCCCGCCGCGCTGACCCCGGACGAGCGCGGCGTACCGGACCGCGTACGACGCGCAGTCAGGAGTACCCGGCCTTACTCTCATACCGGAGGAACCGGACGTATCAGGATCTGTCCGAAGCCGTTCACCGCTCAGTTCTTCCCAGTATGGTGGTCCCGCAGAACGCCGTACCCGACCGCCGCCCGCCCCAGCCGGGCCCGGCGACCACGAACCGCGGTCGCGCCACACGGCCCGCCCGCGAACCCGGAGCAGAGCAGCATTGAGCAGCCGCGAATCTGACAACGCCCACCCGACGCCTCGGCGCACGGGCCCGGACGCCTACCCGTCGGGCACCCCGCCCTACGGCACGCCGGGGCTTCCCGGCGGCGACCGGGCCGCGGCCGGTGCCGGCCAGGGCACCTCGGACGGCGGCGAGGACGACGGCCCGAAGACCGAGACCACCCTGACCACCCGGGTCCGGATCAACATCCCCGGCTCGCGTCCGATCCCGCCGGTCGTCGTCCGCAGCACCGTCAAGAACGAGGACGCCCCCGCCGAGGAGGCCCCGGCCGCCGCCCCCGAGCAGGGCGGCCCGCGCCACCGCTCCGCGCCGGCCTCGCCCGTCCTCGGCGTGATGGAGGGCGGCGCCGGTACGGCCACCCCGCCGAACCTGCCGCCGGAGTGGCAGATCCCGCCGATCCCGCCGGCGACCTCGGAGTCCGAGTCCACCGGTGCGTGGTTCCGGCCGCGCCAGAAGAAGGCGTCGGCCGCCGAGCCCGCCCCGGCCGCCGTGCCGGCCGGTGCCCCGAGCGCGCCGGAGGCCGCGGCCGCCGAGCCCCGGCCGCAGGGCGCCCGCCCGGCCGGGGGCGCCGCCGCCCGCGCCAACGGCGCCCCGAAGGGCCGTCCGGTGCCCGCCCAGGGCAAGGCGTCGAACCCCGCCTCCACCGCGCCGTACCGCCCCGAGGCCCCGGCGGAGGAGCCCGGCATCTACGACGTCGCGGATCCCTTCGCGCCCGTCGCCGATCCGTTCGCCCCGGCCCCCGGTCCCGACGCCGGCACGCGCGGCCCGCGCGGCGGCCACCCCCAGCAGAACCGTCCCCCGCAGAACGGGGCGCGACAGAACGGGGCGCGACAGAACGGCCCCCGCCAGGGCGGCCCGCAGAACGGCTTCCAGCCGAACGGCCGCCCGACCGGTCCGCTCCCGCAGGGTGCGCCGGGCGCCGAGCCGAGCCCGGAGGACACCTCGGTCGACGGCTTCCAGCCGATCCGCGAGAACACCCCGCCGCCCGCCGGCATATCCGGCCCGCCCCGCAACGGCGCCCCGCGCGGTGCCGACGGCCGTTCGCAGCCGGGCCTGTTCGCCTCGGCGCCGACCGGCACCGACCCGTTCGCCACCCAGCGCCCGGCCGCCCCCGGCCAGGACGGCCCCGCCGCCCCGGTGGGCCCCGGTGGGCTCTTCCCGGGCGCGCCCGGCGCGGGCCCGCAGCCCGGCCGCGACCCCGAGGTCACCGAGGTCACCCCGCTGCCCGCCCCGGGCACCGGCCCCCGGCCCGAGGCCGCCCAGGGCGCTCCCTCGCCCACCCCGGCACCGTCCCCGGCTCCCGGCAAGGCCCAGTCCGCCGCCGCACCCGCCAAGGCCAAGCGCGGCGCCGGCAAGAAGCTGGTCAAGCTGGGCGTCTACGGCATCGCCGGCGTGCTGTTCCTCGGCGCCGCCGCGTACGGCACCGGCCTGATGCTCAACCAGTCCGACGTCCCCAAGGGCACCGTGGTGCTCGGCACCGACATCGGCGGCAACAGCCGTGACCAGGCGATCCACTCGCTGGACGAGTCGGTCGGCAAGGCCGGCCAGCAACCGCTCAAGCTGAAGATCGGCGACCAGGCCGTGGACCTCGACCCGACGGTCGCCGGGCTGAGCTTCGACACCACCGCCACCGTCGACGACCTGGCGCAGCACAGCTACAGCCCGGTCGACGTCATCAAGTCGCTCCAGGGCGGCAGCAAGGCCGTCGCGCCGGAGGTCAAGGTCGACCGGGCCAAGCTCAAGGCCGCCCTCGACTCACTGGCGGCCGGCTCGGGCCAGGGCCTGCAGGAGGGCTACGTCAAGTTCGGCGACAACGGCGAGCCGGTCGTCGTCCCCGGCCGGGCCGGCCAGGCGGTCGACTCGGCGAGTGCCCTGGACGTGGTCGAGCAGGCCTACCGCGACCGCGCGGCCGGCAAGCCCGACCAGCCGATCGCCCTCGCCGTCACGGCCGCCCAGCCCAAGGTCTCCACCCAGGCCCTGCAGGCCGCCGCCGACAGCCTCGGCAAGCAGGTGGCCAGCGGCAAGGTGCACGTCCTGGCCGGCACCAAGCCCTGGGACTTCGGTGCGAAGACCGCCTCCAAGGCGCTCACGCTCGTCCCGGACGCCTCCGGCAAGATCGTGCCCAAGTGGGACCTCGACGCGCTCACCGCCCAGCTGGGCGGTGTGTTCGACAAGATGAAGTTCAAGAAGAACGGCCAGCTCGTCGCGATCACCCCGCAGGACGTCGCGGACGGCATCGCCTCGGTCTTCGACAAGACCGGCGACAAGGACCGCACCTTCAAGTTCCCCGCCTGACGTCCTGGCCTCCCGTCGGGGGGCGGGCCCGCATCCGGTCCCGCCCCTCGACAACTCCCCCTTCCGGTCAGCAAGATGTGACGCCACACCTTCCGCCACATCCACCTCGGGGAGCACGCCGATGGCCCGCCGCCTCCAGCACCACGGGACGGCTCTGCTCGCCGGCCTCGCCGCCCTCACCCTCTCGCTCGCGCTCTGCTCCTGCGCCTCCGGCCAGGGCGGCGACGGCGCCGACGCACTGCCGTCCGCCCCCGCCACACCCAAGCTCACCTCGGTCGACATCAACCCCCACGACCGCGGCCGGCTGCGCCAGGGCGGCACCCTGAACCTGGCGATCGCCCAGTTCTCCCACCAGTGGTCGCCGATCCACAACGACGGCAGCGAGTCCTCGACCATCGCCGTCACCAAGCCGCTGCTGCCGACCTTCTTCCGCTCGGACGCCGCCGGCACCCAGACCGTCAACCCGGCCTACCTGCAGGAGGCCCACGCCGAGCTCAGGGACGGCCGGCAGGTGGTCACCTGGACGCTCAACCCGAAGGCCCACTGGTCCGACGGCACCCCGATCACCTGGCGCGACATCGAGGCCAACTGGCGGGCCCTGAACGGCAAGGACCCGGCCTACAAGCCGTCCAGCAGCACCGGCTTCGAGCTGGTCTCCTCGGTCGAGCGCGGCAAGGACGACTTCCAGGCCGTGATGACCTTCGACCGGCCGTTCTCGGAGTGGCAGTCGATGTTCAACGGCGCCGGCAACGCCCCGCTGCTGCCGGCCGGCCGGATCTCCACCCCGGAGCTGTTCAACACCGCCTACCTGGACGCGATCCCGGTCACCGCCGGCCCGTTCAAGGTCGAGCAGCTCGACCGCGCCGCGCAGACCGTCACCCTGGTCGCCGACCCGGCGTGGTGGGGCGACAAGCCGATGCTGGACCGGATCGTCTTCCACGCGATGCTCCCCGACGAGATGGCCGCCGCCTTCGCCAAGGGCCGACTCGACCTCGTCAACAACGGCCCGGACGTGGCCGGTTACCAGACCATCAGGAACACCAAGGGCGCCGTCGTACGCCGGGCCGGCGGCCCGGACTTCCGCCAGCTCACCCTGAACGCCCGCAGCACCGCGCTGAGCGACGCGACCGTACGCCAGGCCGTGTTCCAGGCGATCAACCGGGACGCCGTCATCCGCTCCGACCTCAACGGCCTGGACTGGCCCGCCGTCCCGCTCAACAACCACCTGCTGGTCGCCAACCAGAACGGCTACCGCGACAACTCGCTGGGCCTGGCCCGCTACGACCCCGCCGAGGCCGCCCGCAAGCTGGACTCGGCCGGCTGGAAGCTCGACGGCGACGTGCGCAAGAAGGACGGCCGCGAGCTGAACCTGCGGATGGTCATCCCGGTCGGCGTCACCCAGGCCCAGAACGAGGCCGCCACCACCACCAAGATGCTCAAGGACGTCGGGATCAAGGTCAGCACGGTGACCGCCCCCGTCAACGAGTTCTTCGACAAGTACATCAACCGCAGCGACTTCGACCTCACCGCCTACTCGCTGCTCGGCACCCCCTTCCCGGCCAGCGGCAACCGCGCCAACTTCGTCCAGAACGGCGGCACCAACCACGTCGGCGCGGGCAGCCCGGCGGTCGACGCCGCGCTCGACCGGGCCGCCGCCGCGGCCGACGCCGCCACCACCTCCGAAGCCATCAACCAGGCCGACGGCGAACTCTGGAAGGTGGCCGGCGTCCTGCCGCTCTACCAGCGCCCGCAGCTGTACGGCGCCCGCGCCGACCTCGCAAACATCGGCGCGCAGGGCCTGTCCGACATCGTCTGGGAGAACGTCGGCTTCGTGAAGTAGCCACGGTGGCCGCCGGACGGGCTCAGCCGTGCAGCGTCTCGCGCCAGTAGTGGCAGGCGCTGCGGCGGCCCGCCGGCTCCTCCCCGTGCTCGCCCGCCACCGGCACCAGCAGCGGGAGTTCGCTCCGACATCGGTCCTGCGCCCGGTCGCAGCGGGGGTTGAAGGCGCAGCCCTCCGGGATCCTCAGCAGGTTGGGCGGCAGGCCCTTGATGGCGTGCAGGTCCTGGCCCTTCTGGTCCAGGCGCGGGATGGAGTCCAGCAGGCCCCGGGTGTACGGGTGGGCCGGGCGCGCGTACAGCTCGTGCACCGGGGCGGTCTCCACGATCCGGCCCGCGTACATCACCGCGATCTTGTCCGCGACGTCGGCGACCACCCCCAGGTCGTGGGTGATCAGGATCAGACCCATGTTGAACTCGGCCTGCAGCTCGGCCAGCAGGTCCATCACCTGGGCCTGGACGGTCACGTCCAGGGCGGTGGTGGGCTCGTCGGCGATGATCAGGTCCGGCTCCAGGGCCAGCGCCATCGCGATCATGATGCGCTGGCGCATACCACCGGAGAACTGGTGCGGGAAGTCGCCGACGCGCTGCCGGGCGGCCGGGATGCGCACCCGCTCCATCAGCTCGACGGCCTTCTCCCGGGCCTCCTTGCGAGTGACGCCGTGGTGCGTCCGGAACATCTCGCCCAGCTGGTACCCCACGCTGAGCACGGGGTTGAGCGCGGACAGCGCGTCCTGGAAGATCATCGCGATCCGCCGGCCCCGCACGGCCCGCCGGGCGTTGGCACTCATGGTCAGCAGGTCCTCGCCGCGGAACAGGACCCGCCCCGAGGTGATCCGCCCCGGCGGCATGTCCAGGATGCCCATGACGGCCTGCGCCGTCACCGACTTGCCGGAGCCGGACTCCCCCAGCACCGCCAGCGTCTCGCCGGCCGACACCGCGTAACTCACCCCGTTGACGGCCTTGGCGACGCCGTCCCGGGTGTGGAACTCCACGTGCAGATCCTCGACCTCCAGCAACGGGGTCCCTGGCTCCAGGCCCTCCCGTCCGCCGCTGATCACCTCCACCGCGTCCATGTGGGCAGCCCTCCTCCGCGCAGCAGCGAGCATCGATAGGCGCAGAGCAACTATCAAGGACCGGGCCGCACTTGGCGAGCCTGCGGCAGATCTCTTTTCCATCACGGGACGGACGGCCAAGGGCGCGCCCCCGACACGAGGACGCGCCCTTGGGACGAAACCTTCAGTCGCCGCCCTGCCCGTTCTCGCGCTCCGCGGCGCTCTGCTCACTTTCGCGCTCCGCAGCGCTCTGCTCACTTTCGCGCTCCGCAGCGAAGTGACACGCCGAGTCGTGGGACGCCGCCCCGGCCAGCCAGGACGGCGCGACGAGCAGCGGCACCTCGACCTCGCACCGCTGCTGCGCCTTCCAGCAGCGGGTGCGGAAGCGGCAGCCCGACGGCGGGTTGGCCGGCGAGGGCACGTCCCCGGTGAGGACGATCCGGTCCCGGGACTCGCGCGCCGTCGGGTCCGGTACGGGCACCGCGGAGAGCAGCGCCTGGGTGTACGGGTGGGTGGCGTGGTCGTAGATCTCCGCGTCGCTGCCGATCTCGACCATCCGCCCGAGGTACATCACACCGACCCGGTCGGAGATGTGCCGGACGATGGAGAGGTCGTGCGCGATGAACATGTACGACAGGTTGAACTCGCCCTGCAGCTGCTCCAGCAGGTTGATCACCTGCGCCTGGACGGACACGTCCAGGGCGGAGACCGGCTCGTCGCAGATGATGATCTCCGGCTTGAGCGCGAGACCGCGGGCGATGCCGATGCGCTGGCGCTGGCCGCCGGAGAACTGGTGCGGGTACCGGTTGATGTACTCCGGGTTGAGCCCGACCACATCCAGCAGGTCCTGGACGGCCTTGCGGCGGTCGCCCCTGGGCGCCACCTCGGGGTGGATCTCGAACGGCTCACCGATGATGTCGCCGACCGTCATGCGCGGGTTCAGCGAGGTGTACGGGTCCTGGAAGACCATCTGGATGTTCCGGCGGACGGCCTTCAGCGCCGAGCCGGAGAGTCGGGAGATCTCCTCCCCCTTGTACCGGACCGAGCCCCCGGTGGCCTGCTCCAGGTTCATCAGCACCTTGGCCAGCGTGGATTTCCCGCAGCCGGACTCGCCGACGATACCGAGCGTCTCACCCTGCATCAGGTCGAAGCTGACCCCGTCGACCGCCTTGACGGCGCCGACCTGTTTCCTGAACAGGACACCCTGGGTCAGCGGGAAGTACTTGACCAGGTCCCGAATTTCGAGGATCGGCTCGCCGCGCGGCACCTCCTGGGTGAAGGCGACCTCCTCCGGCATCGCCGCGCCCAGTGCGCTGGCCCCGTTAGCGGTCATGGAGGGTCTCCTTCCAGAAGAAGCAGGCGCTGCCGCGCCCCTCCAGCGGTGTCCCGTCGTCCTCGGTGACGGGGAACAGCTCCGGCACCTGGGCCCGGCAGATGTCCTGCGCGCGCGGGCAGCGCGGGTTGAAGGCGCAGCCCGTGGGGATCCGCAGCAGGTTGGGCGGCAGGCCCTTGATGGCGTAGAGCTCCTGGCCCTTCTGGTCCAGCCGTGGGATGGAGTCCAGCAGGCCCCGGGTGTACGGGTGCGCGGGGCGCGCGTACAGGTCGTGGACCGGGGCCGTCTCGACGATGCGGCCGGCGTACATCACGGCGATCTTGTCCGCGACGTCGGCGACCACGCCGAGGTCATGGGTGATCAGGATCAGACCCATGTGGAACTCGGCCTGGAGCTCGGCCAGCAGGTCCATCACCTGGGCCTGCACGGTGACGTCCAGGGCGGTGGTGGGCTCGTCCGCGATGATCAGGTCCGGCTCCAGCGCCAGCGCCATCGCGATCATGATGCGCTGGCGCATACCGCCCGAGAACTGGTGCGGGTAATCGTTCACCCGGTCCTTGGCTGCCGGGATGCGCACCCGGTCCATCAGCTCGACGGCCTTGTCCTTCGCCTCCTTGCGGGAGACGCCCCGGTGGGCCCGGAACATCTCGCCGAGCTGGAAGCCCACCGACAGCACCGGGTTCAGGGAGGACAGCGCGTCCTGGAAGATCATCGCGATCCGCCCACCGCGGATCCTGCGCCGCTCCTCCTTGCTCATCTTCAGCATGTCCTGGCCCCGGAAGCGGATCTCGCCGCGCGGGATCCGGGCGGGCGGCATGTCCAGGATGCCCATGATCGCCTGCGCGGTCACCGACTTGCCGGAGCCCGACTCGCCCAGCACGGCCAGCGTCTCGCCGGCCGAGACGGAGTAGTTGACCCCGTTCACGGCCCTGGCGACGCCGTCCCTGGTGACGAACTCGACGTGCAGGTCCCGCACGTCGAGCAGCGGCCCCTCGTACGGGGTCCCGCGCTCGCGCTCGGTGGTCTGCGCCGCTGTACCCACGGTGTGCTCCCCTCGCTCAGCGAAGCTTCGGATCGAGGGCGTCGCGCACCGCGTCGCCCATCATGATGAAGGCCAGCACGGTGATGGACAGTGCCGCGGCCGGGAAGAACATCACGTACGGCGCGGTCCGGATCACCTTCTGGGCGGAGGAGATGTCGATGCCCCAGGAGATGGTCGGTTCCTGCAGGCCGATGCCGAGGAAGCTCAGCGTCGCCTCGGTCGCGATGTAGCCGCCGAGCGCGATGGTCGCCACCACGATCACCGGCGCGACCGCGTTCGGCAGGATGTGCCGGAGCATCAGCCGCCCGGTCCCGGCCCCGAGCGCCCGGCCCGCCACCACGTAGTCGGACTGCTTGACGGTCAGCACCGCGCCGCGCATGACGCGGGCGATCTGGGTCCAGCCGAGGACGACCAGCGCGAACACCACGGCCCAGACCGTACGGCTGGCGAACCCGTTCAACAGCACCAGGGCGCCGAGCAGCAGCGGGATGCCGAAGAAGATGTCGATGATCCGGGAGATCACCGCGTCGACGGCTCCGCCGAAGTACCCGGCGACCATGCCGGTCAGCCCGCCGAGCAGGGTGACCCCGGCGGTCACGACGATGCCGACGGTGATCGAGGCACGGGCGCCGTAGATCACCCGGGCGTAGATGGACCGTCCCTGGGCGTCGTAGCCGAACCAGCCTGCGCCGAAGAAGTCCGTCCAGTCGGGCCGCTTGAGGTAGTCGTGCACCAGGTCGGCCTTGCGCGGGTTGGCGTCGGTGAAGGCCCACGGGAAGATCGCCATGAGCACCAGCAGGACGATCAGCAGCACCGAGATCAGGAAGATCGGCCGCCGCCGCAGGTCCCGCCAGGCGTCGCCCCAGAGGCTGCGGGCCTCCTCCCGCTTCTCCGCGTCGGGTTCGATCAGGGTTTCCTGTTCGACCGCCATGCCCTGCTCCCCCGCGTAGTCGAGGTGCGAGACGCCCGGCTTCGGATGCGGTTGGTACGAGTCCTCGTCGTGGACGTCAGGCATAGCGGATCCTCGGGTCCAGGACCGCGTAGAGCAGGTCGACGAGCAGGCTGGCGATCAGGTAGATGATCACCAGCACGGTCACGATGCCGACCACGGTCGGACCTTCCTTCTGGTTGATCGCCCGGTACAGGACGTTGCCGATGCCCTGCACGTTGAAGATGCCCTCGGTGACGATCGCACCGCCCATCAGCGCGCCGAGGTCGGTGCCCAGGAAGGTGACCACGGGGATCAGCGAGTTGCGCAGCAGGTGGCGGGTGATGATGGTCCGCCGGGGCAGGCCCTTGGCGGTCGCGGTGCGGATGTAGTCGGCCCGCAGGTTCTCGCCGATGGAGGTCCGGGTGAGCCGGGCGACGAACGCGAGCGAGAGCGAGGCCAGGACGACCGCCGGCAGGACCAGCTGGGTGAGGTCGTAGCTGTCCTGCACCGTCGGCGTGGTCCAGCCCAGGTTGGTGGCGAACACCGTCTGGGCGATGTAGGCGAGCACGAAGACCGGGATCGAGATCACCACCAGGGTCAGGACCAATACCAGGGTGTCCGCGATGCTGCCGCGCTTCAGCCCGGAGACCACGCCGAAGGCGAGGCCCACGACGATCTCGAAGGCGAAGGCCAGCAGTGCCAGCCGGATGGTGACCGGAAAGGCGTCCGCCATGATGTCGGCGACCGGGCGGCCGGTGAAGCTGGTGCCGAAGTCCCCCTGGAAGAGGTTCCCCATGTAGTGCAGGTACTGCTTCCAGACCGGCTGGTCCAGGTAGTACGTGTGCTTGATGCTCGCGACCACGGACGGGTCGGCGGCCTTGTCGCCGAACAGCGCCACCACCGGGTCGCCCGGCAGCGTGTAGACCATCACGAAGATCAGGAACGTGGTGCCGAAGAACACCGGAATCATCTGCAGCACCCGCCGCAGCACGTAACTGCCCATCCGGGCCTCCTTCCTAGGTGCCCGACCGGGTGGCCGGTCGGCCGGGAGACCGGGCCCCGCCCTCCGTGCGGGGAGGGCGGGGCCGGCGCGAGGGGATCAGGGCCGGGGCATCAGCCCTTGACCTCGACCTGGGTCCAGGCCGGGTTGCCGAAGGAGTCGAACTTCACGTTCTGCACCTTGGTCGAGTAGCCCGAGTTGGTGCGGTAGTACCAGAGCGGGATGGTCGGCATGCCGGACGCGAGCACGGCCTCGGCCTGCTGGTAACCGGTCGTCGAGTCGCTGACGCTCGGGGCCTCGTCGGCCTGGGTGGACATCTGGTCGAACTGGGGGTTGCTGTAGCCGGTGTCGTTGGAGGCGGCACCGGTGCGGTACACGTCGGCCAGGAAGTTGGCGTTCAAGGGGTAGTCCTGGACCCAGCCGGTGCGGAACGCGCCGTCGAGCTGGTGCGAGGTGATGGCCTGGCGGGCGGTCTTGAAGTCCGGCTTCGGGTCGCCGAGGCAGTCGACGCCGGTGTTCTGCCGGATCGAGTTGCAGACCGCGTCGACCCACTCCTTGTGGCCGCCGTCCGCGTTGTAGGTGATCAGCACCTTGTTGCCGGGGACGCCGCCGCCCTGCTGGATCAGCTGCTTGGCCTTGGCGACGTCGAAGTTGCAGAAGTCCCCGCAGGTTCCGGCCTTGTAGCCCTGGACGCCCTCGGCGACCCAGGCGCTGGCCGGCGCCCGGGAGCCCTGCAACACGGTCTTGGTGATGGTCGCGCGGTCGATGGCCATCGACAGGCCCTGACGCACCTGGGCCTTCTCGGGCGCGGCCCAGTCGGCCTGGTAGAGCGTGAAGCCGATGTTCTGGATGGCACCCTGCGGGGAGTCCACCGCCCGGTCGCCGAGGTCGCTCTTGTACGTCGCCAGCGCGGACGGCGGGACCTGGTCCATCACGTCGAGGTTGTTGGACTGCAGGTCGGCGTAGGCGGCCTCGGACGTGGTGTACATCTTGAAGACGATGCCGCCGTTCTTCGGCTTGTCCACGCCCTTGTAGCCCGGGTAGGACTTGGTGACCACCTGGGTGTTGTGCGCCCAGCTGACGAACTGGTACGGGCCGTTGCCCACCGGCTTCTGCCCGTACCCGGCCGGGTCGTTGAAGAAGGCGTCCGGCAGCGGGGAGAAGGCGATGTAGCCGAGCTTGTACTCGAAGTACGAGACCTTGTGGTTCAGCTTGATGGTGAAGTGCAGGTTGTCCGTGACGGTCAGCCCGGACATCTTGGCCGCGGTCGGACTGCCGGTGGCCGGGTGGACGTCCTGGTAGCCCTCGATGTCCGAGAACCAGGAGCTGTTGATCTGGTTGTTCGCCGGGCTGGCGGCCCAGTTCCAGGCGTCGACGAAGTTCTTGGCCTGCACGGGGGTGCCGTCGTGGAACGTCCAGCCGTCGTTCAGCGTGACGGTGAAGGTCTGGGAGTCGCTGGTGTCGATCGCGCTCGCGACCTGCATGCGGAGCTGGGCGTTGCTGGGGTTGTAGTCGACCAGCCCCTTGAAGAGGTTCTGGATGATGCGACCGCCGCCGACCTCGTTCGCGTTGGCGGGCTGCAGCGGGTTCTGCGGCTCGTTGCTCTGGTAACTGAACGTCTTGCTGGTGTCCGACGAGCTGCCGCTGCCTCCGCCGCCGCTGCTGCACCCGGTGGCCACCAGGGCCACGGACGTCGCAACGGCGAGGACCCAACGAGCGCGGGCGGCTACGGGCATGGAGGTCCCTCCTCATGGTGTGTGTCGCATCACACCCCATGAGAAGCGCGCCCCAGCGAGGGCGCGAGTCGGGTACACCCGGACGGGTGCCGTGACCCCCTGCGGAGTTGACGCGGCGCCGGATCCACAGCATGACGGAAGGGCCCGTGGCGGGAAGCCACGGGCCCTTCCGGGGAGAGCGGGGGTCAGGCCGCGGCCTGCTCCCGGACCTCGGGGAAGTGGCAGGCCGTGTCGTGCGCGGCCGCGCCCTTCAGCACCGAGGGCACCGCGAGCAGCGGGATCTCCTCGGCGCAGCGGTCCTCCGCCTTCCAGCAGCGGGTGCGGAAGCGGCAGCCGGACGGCGGGTTGGCCGGCGAGGGGATGTCACCGGTCAGGATGATCCGGTCGCGGGACTCGCGCGCCGTCGGGTCCGGCACCGGAACCGCGGAGAGCAGCGCCTGGGTGTACGGGTGGGTGGCGTTCTCGTAGATCTGCTCGTCGGTGCCGATCTCGACCATCTTGCCCAGGTACATCACGCCGACGCGGTCGGAGATGTGCCGGACGATGGAGAGGTCGTGCGCGATGAACATGTAGGAGAGCCCGAACTCGCCCTGCAGCTGCTCCAGCAGGTTGATCACCTGCGCCTGGACGGACACGTCCAGGGCGGAGACCGGCTCGTCGCAGATGATGATCTCCGGCTTGAGCGCGAGGCCGCGGGCGATGCCGATGCGCTGGCGCTGGCCGCCGGAGAACTGGTGCGGGTACCGGTTGATGTACTCCGGGTTCAGACCCACGACGTCCAGCAGGTCCTGGACGGCCTTGCGGCGGTCGCCCTTGGGCGCCACCTCGGGGTGGATCTCGAACGGCTCACCGATGATGTCGCCGACCGTCATGCGCGGGTTGAGCGAGGTGTACGGGTCCTGGAACACCATCTGGATGTTCCGGCGGACGGCCTTGAGCGCCGAGCCGGACAGCGTGGAGATGTCCTCACCCTTGAACAGCACCTGGCCGGAGGTGGCCCGCTCCAGGTTCATCAGCACCTTGGCCAGCGTGGACTTGCCACAGCCGGACTCGCCGACGATGCCGAGCGTCTCACCCTTCTCCAGGTCGAAGGAGATGCCGTCGACCGCCTTGACGGCGCCGACCTGCTTCTTGAGCAGGATGCCCTGGGTCAGCGGGTAATGCTTGACCAGGTCCTTGACCTCCAGGATCTTCTCAGCCATGGAGGGTCTCCTTCCAGAGGTGGCACGCGCTGCGGCGGCCGGTGAGCTCCTTGCCGTCCTTGTCCGTCACGTGGTGCAGCGCCGGGATCTCGGTGCGGCACAGGTCGGTGGCGACATCGCAGCGGGGGTTGAACGCGCAGCCGGCCGGGACCTTCAGCAGGTTCGGGGGCAGGCCCTTGATCGCGTACAGCTCCTGGCCCTTCTGGTCCAGGCGCGGGATGGAGCGGAGCAGGCCCTTGGTGTACGGGTGCGCGGGGTTCGCGTACAGCTCGTGCACCGGGGCGGTCTCCACGATCCGGCCCGCGTACATCACGGCGATCTTGTCCGCGACGTCGGCGACGACGCCGAGGTCGTGGGTGATCAGGATCAGACCCATGTTGTACTCGGCCTGCAGCTCGGCGAGCAGGTCCATCACCTGGGCCTGGACGGTCACGTCCAGGGCGGTGGTGGGCTCGTCGGCGATGATCAGGTCGGGCTGCAGGGAGAGCGCCATCGCGATCATGATGCGCTGGCGCATACCACCGGAGAACTGGTGCGGGTAGTCGTTCACCCGCTGCCGGGCGGCGGGGATGCGCACCCGGTCCATCAGCTCGATGGCCTTCTCCTTCGCCTCCTTCTTGGAGGCGCCCTGGTGCACCCGGTACATCTCGCCGAGCTGGTAGCCGACGCTGAGCACGGGGTTGAGGGCGGAGAGCGCGTCCTGGAAGATCATCGCGATCTTCTGGCCGCGGATCTTCCGGCGTCCCTCGTTGCTCATCTTGAGCATGTCCTGGCCGCGGAACAGGATCTCGCCCTGGGTCACCTTGCCCGGGGGCATGTCCAGGATGCCCATGATGGTCTGCGCCGTCACGGACTTGCCGGAGCCGGACTCACCGAGCACGGCGAGCGTCTCGCCCGCCGCGACGGAGTAGTTGACCCCGTTCACGGCCTTGGCGATCCCGTCCCGGGTGTGGAACTCCACGTGGAGGTCCTTGACCTCCAGGAGCGGGGTTCCGACTTCGAGACGATCGTTCTTCTGGTTGTTCTCGATCACGGTGGTCATCGGGTCGTCACCTCTTCTCTCAGCGGAGCTTCGGGTCGAGGGCGTCGCGCACCGCGTCGCCGAGCATGATGAAGGCCAGCACCGTGATGCTGAGCATTCCGGCGGGGAAGAACAGCGCGAACGGCGCCGTCCGAATCACCTTCTGGGCCGAGTTGATGTCGATACCCCAGGAGATGGTCGGGTCCTGCAGACCGATACCGAGGAAGCTCAGCGTCGCCTCGGTGGCGATGTAGCCGCCGAGCGCGATGGTGGCGACGACGATCACCGGGGCGATCGCGTTCGGCAGGATGTGCTTGAGCAGGATCCGGCTGGTGCCGGCGCCGAGCGCCTTGGCCGCGGTCACGAAGTCGGCCTGCTTGACCGTGATGACCGAGCCGCGCATCACGCGGGTCATCTGGGTCCACCCCAGGGCGACCAGGGCGAAGACGACGCTCCAGATGGTGCGCGAGGTGAAGGCGTTCAGGATCACCAGGGCACCGAGCAGCAGCGGGATACCGAAGAAGATGTCGGTGATCCGGGAGATGATCGTGTCGATCCAGCCGCCGAAGTAGCCGGCGAGCATGCCGGTGATGCCACCGAAGATGGTCACACCCGCGGTGACGGTGATGCCGACCACGACCGAGGCGCGGGCGCCGTAGATGACGCGGGCGTAGAGGCTGCGTCCCTGGAGGTCGTAACCGAACCAGTCGGCCTGGAAGAAGTGGCTGTAGTTCGGCTTCGTCAGGTAGTGGTTGCGCAGGTCGCCGGCGCGCGGGTCCACCGAGGTGAACAGACCCGGCGCGATCGCGATGACGATCAGCAGCAGGATCAACAGCGCGGAGATCACGAAGATCGGCTTGCGGCGCAGGTCGTGCCAGGCATCCGAGCCGAGGCTGCGGGGCTTCTCCGGCTTCGGCGCGGGAGTGTCCGCAGTGCGCTGGGCCGGGATGTTGTCCCCGGCGGTCTTCTTCTCGGTCAGGTCAGGCATAACGGATCCTCGGGTCCAGGACCGCGTAAAGCAGGTCGACGATCAGGCCGGCGGCCAGGTACACGAGCACCAGGAAGGCGACGAAACCGGAGACGGTCGCGCCTTCCTTCATGTTGATGGCGTGGTAGAGCGCGTTGCCGACACCCTTCACGTTGAAGATGCCTTCGGTGACGATCGCACCGCCCATCAGGGAGCCGAGGTCGGTACCGAGGAAGGTGACCACCGGGATCATCGAGTTGCGCAGCAGGTGGGTGCCGATGACCTTCCGGCGCGGCAGGCCCTTGGCCACCGCGGTGCGGACGTAGTCGGCCTTGATGTTCTCGGCTATGGAGGTACGGGTGAGACGCGCGACGTAGGCCAGCGACAGCGAGCCGAGGACGAAGGCCGGCAGCATCAGCTGGGTGATGTCGTTCGAGTCCTGGACCGTCGGGGTGACCCACTTGAGGTTGTTCGCGAAGACCGTCTGGAAGATGAAGCCCAGCACGGGGACCGGGATCGAGATCAGCAGCAGCGTCATGACCAACGCGCCCTTGTCGAACGCCTTGCCGCGACGCAGACCGGCGAACAGTCCGATGCCGATGCCGAGCACGATCTCGATGCCGAACGCGAACAGCGCCAGCCGGATCGTGACAGGCAGCGCCTCGGTGATCTTGTCGAGCACCGGCCGGCCGTCCAGAGAGGTACCGAAGTCGCCGGTGAACAGCTTCCCCATGTAGGAGAAGTACTGCTGCAGCAGCGGCTGGTCGAGTCCCTGCTGGTGCTTCAGGGCGGCGAGCTGCACCGGGTCCGGCGCCTTGTCGCCCCACAACGCTGCCACCGGATCACCGGGCAGCAAGTGCACCATGAAAAAGATGAGTGCGGTCGTTCCGAGGAACACCGGAATCATCTGGAGCAGTCGCCTCGCGACAAAGCGCCCCATCGTGCCTCCATGTATGACTCTGCCGGGCCCGTCAACCCGGCCAGAGATAAGTCGGCGTGCCAACGGCCGGTGCCAGTCCTCGCCCTTGTGGGGATGGGACGGGCACCGGCCGTTGTCACCGGGTCAGGCGGTGCCGACCGATTACTACTTCTTGACCTCGACGTCGGTGTAGACCGGGTCGCCGAAGGAGTTGAACTTGACGTTCTGGACCTTGTTGGAGTAACCCGAGTTGGTCTTGTAGTACCAGAGCGGGATCGCCGGCATGTCCTTGGCCAGAACGGCCTCGGCCTGCTGGTACAGGTCGGCGGTCTTCTCGACCGAGGTGGCGGCGTCGGCCTCGTGCGACAGCTTGTCGAACTCGGCGCTCGAGTAGCCGGCGTCGTTGGCCGAGGCACCGGTGCCGTAGACGTCGCGCAGGAAGTTGGCGTTCAGCGGGTAGTCCTGCACCCAGCCGGTACGCATCATGCTCGGGACGGTCTTCTTGGTGATGATGTCACGAGAGGTCTTGAAGTCGGGCTTCGGGTCACCGACACACTCGACGCCGGTCGCCTGGCGGATCGAGTTGCAGACCGCGTCCACCCACTCCTTGTGACCGCCATCGGAGTTGTAGATGATGCCGATCTTGTTGCCCGGGACGCCGTTGCCCTCGGCGATCAGCTGCTTCGCCTTGACCGGGTCGTACTTGCAGGCGTCGCCGCAGGTGCCGGCCTTGTAGCCCATGACGCCCGGCGCCACGAACGAGTCGGCGGGCTGACGGCTGTTGTTCAGCACGGTCTTGGTGATGGTGTCACGGTCGATCGCCATCGAGAGACCCTGGCGGACCTTGGCCTTCGCCGGGTCGCTCCAGTCCGCGTTGTACAGGGCGAACGAGATGTTCTGGATGGCACCCTGCGCCTGGTCGACGGCGCGCTTGCCCAGGTCGTCCTTGTACTTCGGCAGGTCGGTCGAGTCGACCTGGTCCAGCACGTCCAGCGTGTCGGACATCAGGTCCTTGTACGCGGCCTCGGGCGAGGTGTAGTTGCGGAAGACGATTCCGCCGTTCTTCGGCTTGTTGCTGCCCGTGTACTTGTCGTAGGCGGCCAGCGTGATGGCCTTGTTGTGCTCCCACGAGACGAACTTGTAGGGGCCGTTGCCGATCGGCTTCTCGCCGTAGCCCTTCGGGTCCGCGAAGAAGCCCTCGGGCAGCGGGAAGAAGGCCGAGTAGCCGAGCTTGTACGTGAAGTACGAGACGGTGCTGGTCAGTTCGATGGTGAAGTGAGTGTCGTCGATGACCTTGAGGCCCGACATCTCCTTCGCCGTCGGGTCGCCCTTGTCCTTGTCCGGGTGGACCGCGTCGTAGCCGACGATGTCCGAGAACCAGTCCGAGTTGATCTGGTTGTTCGCCGGGTTGGCCGACCAGTTCCACGAGTTCACGAAGGACTTGGCGGTGACCGGGGTGCCGTCGTGGAAGGTCCAACCGGACTTCAGCGTGACGGTGTAGGTCTTGGCATCGGTGGTCTCGATCTTGTCGGCCACCTGGTTGCGCAGGGCACCGGTCGCGGGGTCGTAGTCGACGAGGCCCGTGAAGAGCTGCTTGACGATACGTCCGCCCTGGTTCTCCATGGCGTTCGCCGGCTGCAGCGGACGCTGCGGCTCGGCGCTCTGGTAGCTGAAGACGCCCTGGGCGTTGACCGCACCATCGGAGCTGCCCCCGCTGGAGGAGTCGCTGCTGCTGCTACAAGCAGTCGCGGCAAGGGCGACCGCAACAGCTGCGACAACCCACTTGGCCTGGCTCCCACCACGCATCGGTGTGCCTCCTGAATTCGACGTTGCAACGAGGAGAGCACTGCGGAAACGGTTCTCACCGACCCGCTGTGCCGTCCGCGCTCGTGGTTTCGGCGCGCACCCCTGCGCGTTCACCCTTGACCCGAGCCTGACTGCACCCACTATCCGTCACGCACGGACACGAAAGTGACCAGTGACGATCTCAATTAGGTCACATGAACAGTCGGTAAGTTTCGAAAACCGGACATTTGAGACATAGCCAGACAGGTACCAAACGGACAGTCGTCATACATGACGAACCGTCGCGTCCGCTCAGCGGACACCTCGATGTGATGAGCGTTATTCGGTTAATAGCGGCCCCGGCAACTTGGAGTAGTTGAAAAAGTTCGCCCCCCTCTCCAATGGAAAGGGGGGCGAATCATTCCGGCCAATGGCCGTTCAGTGCGTCCGGATCACGCCTTCTTGGCACGCGAGGCAGTGCGTCCGCGGTCCTTCTGGTCCAGGACGACCTTACGGATGCGAACCGTCTCCGGGGTCACCTCGATGCACTCGTCCTCGCGGCAGAACTCCAGCGACTGCTCCAGCGAGAGCTTGCGCGGCGGGACCAGGTTCTCCGTGGTGTCGGAGGAGGCCGCACGCATGTTGGTGAGCTTCTTCTCCTTGGTGATGTTGATGTCCATGTCGTCCTGGCGCGAGTTCTCGCCGACGATCATGCCCTCGTACACCTCGGTGGTGGGCTCGACGAACAGCGTGCCGCGCTCCTGGATGCCCATCATCGCGAACGGCGTCACGACGCCCGCGCGGTCCGCCACCAGCGAACCGTTGTTGCGCATCCGCAGCTCGCCGAACCACGGCTCGTGGCCCTCGAAGATGGAGTGCGCGATACCGGTGCCACGGGTGTCCGTCAGGAACTGGGTCCGGAAGCCGATCAGGCCGCGCGACGGGACGATGAACTCCATGCGGACCCAGCCGGAGCCGTGGTTCGTCATGGTCTCCATGCGGCCCTTGCGGGTCGCCATCAGCTGGGTGATGGCGCCGAGGTACTCCTCGGGGCTGTCGATGGTCATCCGCTCGACCGGCTCGTGCACCTTGCCGTTGATGACCTTGGTGACGACCTGCGGCTTGCCGACAGTCAGCTCGAAGAGCTCCCGGCGCATGGTCTCGACCAGGATGGCCAGCGCCAGCTCGCCACGGCCCTGGACCTCCCAGGCGTCCGGACGCTCGGTCGGCAGCACGCGCAGCGAGACGTTACCGATCAGCTCGCGGTCCAGGCGGTCCTTCACCATGCGGGCGGTGACCTTGTGGCCCTTGCCGCCCTTGCCCACCAGCGGCGAGGTGTTGGTGCCGATGACCATCGAGATGGCCGGCTCGTCCACCGTGATGAGCGGCAGCGCGACCGGGTTCTCCAGGTCGGCCAGGGTCTCACCGATCATGATGTCCGGGATGCCCGCGACGGCGCAGATGTCGCCGGGGCCGGCCACCTCGGCCGGCTTGCGGGTGAGCGCCTCGGTCATCAGCAGCTCGGTGATCTTGACCTGCTGGACCGAGCCGTCCCGCTTCATCCACGCGACCTGCTGGCCCTTGCGCAGCTCTCCCTGCTCGACACGGCAGAGCGCGATACGGCCGAGGAAGTTGTCGGCGTCCAGGTTGGTGACGTGCGCCTGGAGCGGTGCGCCCTCGTCGTAGGTCGGGGCCGGGACGTGCGCCAGGATGGTGGAGAAGAACGGCTCCAGCGAGTCGCTGTCGGCCGGCACGGTGCCGTCCTCCGGCTTGGTCATCGAGGCGACGCCGTCACGCGCACAGGCGTAGACGATCGGGAACTCGATCTGCTCCTCGGTGGCGTCGAGGTCCAGGAAGAGGTCGTAGGTCTCGTTGATGACCTCGTCGATCCGGGAGTCCGCACGGTCGGTCTTGTTGATGCACAGGATGACCGGCAGCTTGGCCGTCAGCGCCTTGCGCAGCACGAAGCGGGTCTGCGGCAGCGGACCCTCGGAGGCGTCGACCAGCAGCACGACCGCGTCGACCATCGACAGGCCGCGCTCGACCTCGCCACCGAAGTCGGCGTGGCCCGGGGTGTCGATGATGTTGATCGTGACCGGCGCGCCACCCTCCTTGGGGTGGTACTTGACGGCAGTGTTCTTCGCGAGAATGGTGATGCCCTTCTCGCGCTCCAGGTCGTTCGAGTCCATCATGCGGTCGTCGAGGTGCTGGTGGGCGGCGAAGGCGCCGGCCTGCTTCAGCATGGCGTCGACCAGGGTGGTCTTGCCGTGGTCGACGTGGGCGACGATGGCGACGTTACGGATGTCGTTGCGCGTGGGCATGCCTTGCTGATTCTCCCGGAATCGTGGGTTGCGGCGCCCGGCTGCGTGACGCGCACTTGCGATCCCTATCGATCGCCGCCGCCCGTTCCGCCTGCTACTACCGGTCCACCCGCCGGGCAATGGACATGCCTCGGCTTCCTCCTATCGTACGGGGAAGCGCCCAGATGGGCGGAAACGAGCAGGTCGGGCGGGACCAAGATCACAGCTGGGTCACACACTGTTCACCCTCCGGCAGCCCTACGGGACCCGGATCCACCCCACGTCCTGGAAGCGCGGCCAGCCGAAGCCGAAGGCTCCCGCGCCCGCCACGCCCTCCCGGACGCCGACCAGGTCGGGGCGCTGGTACAGCGGCACCGAGTGCCCGAGCTGCCAGATCCGTACGTCCGCCTCCTGCAGCAGGTCCAGCCGGGCCGCCGGGTCCAGTTCGGCCGAGGCCCGGTCGAACAGCCGGTCGATCTCCTCGGTGCCGCTGCGGCCGTAGTTGGTGCCGGGGTCGAGCGCGCCGTCGGGATCGGGCCGGGGTTTGGCGTAGGCGGGGCGCTGCTCGCTCGCCGGACTGGGGCCGGCCGGCCAGGAGAACAGCGCGAGGTCGTAGTCCCCGGCGGCCAGACGGTCCCGGACGAAGGTCTCGGCGGGCACCGTCACCGGCTTCAGGGCGATCCCGGACTCCGCGAGGTCGGCGGTGAGCGCGTCGGCGGTGCGCCTGGCGGTGGCCGAGCCGGCCGGGACGAGCAGGGTGAGGGCGAGCTCCTTGCCGCCCTTGGTCCGGGTGCCCCGGCCGGCGGGCCGTTTCCAGCCCGCCCCGTCCAGCAGCCGGGCCGCGTCCGCCGGGCCGGCCGCCGCACTGTTGTCGCGGTAGCCCTCCTGGTCTGCGGCGAGCAGGTGGCTGCCGAGCGGCGCGGCGGGCAGGCCGAGCGGGGTGAGCGCGGCGTCGGCGATCCGCCGCCGGTCGACGGCGCGGCCGAGGGCGCGGCGCACGGCCGGGTCGGTGAGCGGACCGCGGGCGGCGTTGACGGTGAGCTGGGTGAGCGAGGCAGCGGCCGCCCGGTGCACGGTGACGCCGGGCAGCGACTCGGCGCGCCGCAGCGCCGTCGCCGCCGCCTCGGGTGCCGCGGCGGGCGGAGCCGCCGCCGAGGTGGACCCGGTGGGCGCCGGCACCGCCCGGTCCACCGCCGCGGTGAGCGGGGCGATGTCCAGCCGGTCCTGGTCGAGCGCGTCCAGCCGCTGCTCGGGCGGGGCGGCGAAGAAGTCGATCCGGTCGGCCTTCGGCGCGTCCCCCCACCAGAGCGGGTTGCGCGTCACGGTGACCTGCCCGCCCTCGGCGTCGTACCGGGAGACGGTGTACGGCCCGGCGCTCGGGTGGCCGCCGCCGGTCAGCGCCCGGTTGAAGGCGTCCGGCGTGCCCGTCTCGGCCGCCGGGTAGAGCGGCCCGAACAGCGAACGCCACTCGGCGTACGGCCGCCGGAAGGTGACCCGCACCTCGTACGGGTCGGTGCCCCGGGCGACCGAGTCGACGGCGTCGTACCCGGCCGGGTGCCCGCCCCGGTAGGCGGGGTTGAGGCCGGAGAGGGCGGCCCGCTGGGCGGCGAGGTCGGCGGCCGACAGCGGGGTGCCGTCGCTCCAGACGGCGTGCGGGTTGAGCCGGTAGGTGACCACCTGCGGCTGCTGCCCGGGCGGCGTGGACTCCGCGCTCGTCAGGTAGTCCGGGTCGGGTTCGAGCCGGCCGTGCCCGTCGGGGCGGAACAGCGAGGGGTACAGCGCGTGGGCGAGCAGCGCCGAGTCGGCGGTCGCCGCGCCCTGGTAGACGTTCAGCGTGGCCGGGACGCCGTCCACCGCCCAGCGCAGCGTGCCGCCGTCCCGGACGGCGGAGCGGTCGGCGGGCCGGACGTCCCCGGTGGTGGCGGTGGGGTCGGCCGAGGACGGCGCGGGGGCCGGGGTGCGGGTGGGGGCGGGGTCGTCGGAGCAGCCGCCGAGACCGGCGGCGAGCAGCAGCGCGGCGGCTGCGGCGGTGAGCTGGCGGACGCGCATGGCGGCCATCGAACGCCGCCCGTCCGGCCCGGCCCGCACCGACACGGCGGGCCGGGGGCGACTGCACCCTTATGGCCCAACCCGTGCGGCCCAACCCGTGCGGCCCGACCGGTACGGCCCGACGGGTGCGGCCGACCCCTGCGACCGGGCCGGCCCGGTCGACTTCCGGGGCGGCTACAGCGCCAGCTCGAACCAGACGATCTTGCCCTTCGGCGTGCGCCGGCTGCCCCAGCGCTCGGCCAGCAGGCTGACCAGCTGCAGGCCGCGCCCGCCCTCGTCGGTCTCCTGGGCGCGCCGCTGCCGGGGCTGGGCGTAGCCGTCGTCCCAGACCTCGCAGACCAGACCGCGCTCGCGCAGCAGCCGCAGCCGGATCTCCCCGCGCCCGTGCTTGAGCGCGTTGGTGACCAGCTCGCTGACCAGCAGCTCGGTGGTGTCGACCAGCTCGTCCAGTCCCCGGGCCAGCAGCCAGCTGCAGGCCAGCTCGCGGGCCTTGGCAACGGAGGTGGGCTCGGGCGGCAGGTACCAGTTGCCGACGGCGTCCTCGGGGAACGCGTGCACCTTGGCCATCAGCAGGGCGATGTCGTCCTCGCCGTGGTGCGGGTTGAGCTCGCCGAGCACGTGGTCGCAGAGGTCCTCCAGGCCCTTGCCCTCGGCGGAGAGCGCCGTACGGAAGGCGCGCAGGCCCTCGTCCAGCTGGTGCTTGCGGCTCTCCACCAGGCCGTCGGTGTACAGGCCGAGGACGGAGCCGTCCGGGAGTTCGAACTCGACTTCCTCGAAGGGCTCGCCGCCGACGCCGAGCGGCAGTCCGGGCGGCACGTCGAGCATCCGGGCGCCCTCTCCGGGGCTGAGCAGCACCGGCGGCAGGTGGCCGGCGTTGGCGATCCAGCAGCGCCGACTGACGGCGTCGAAGACCGCGTAGACGCAGGTCGCCAGGTAGACCTCGCGGGCCTCCTCGTCGGCGGTCGAGGTGAGCCGCCCGTACGGGGTGGGCGGTCCGGCCGGCACGGAGTCGTCACCGAGGCCGCGGGCGATCTCGTCGAGGGCGGTGAGCACCTCGCCCGGCTCCAGGTCGAGCATGGCCAGGGTGCGGACGGCGGTGCGCAGCTGGCCCATGGCGACGGCGGCGCGCAGGCCGCGGCCCATCACGTCGCCGATGACCAGCGCGGTGCGGTTGCCGGGCAGCGGGATGACGTCGAACCAGTCGCCGCCGACCTCGGTGTTGTTGTTGCTGGGCAGATAGCGGCAGGCGATCTCCAGGCCGCTGGCGGCGGGGTTGCCCGGGGGCAGCAGGCTGCGCTGGAGGATCAGCGCCCGCTCGTGCTCGCGGCGGTAGAGCCGGGCGTTGTCGATGCAGACGGCGGCGCGGGCGACGAGCTCTTCGGCGATCGCGACGTCGCGGGCGTCGAAGGGCTCGCTGCCGATCGCCCGGGAGAGCTGGACGAGGCCGAGCACCTGGTCGCGGGCGACCAGCGGGACGATCAGGGTGGAGCGCATCAGCGGGTCGGGGCCGGGCTCGGGGACGACGCTGCGGCCGGTGCGCAGCGCCCGGGCGTGCGGGGAGCGGCGCGGGTAACAGAGGGTGCCGCCGGCCTCGGCGATGGGCAGGCCGGTGACCGAGCCGAGCACCGAGGAGGCGCCGCCGACCACGCTGGAGACGGCGACC
The DNA here is from genome assembly GCF_044455625.1 of Kitasatospora sp. NPDC051164. NCBI lineage: Bacteria > Bacillati > Actinomycetota > Actinomycetes > Kitasatosporales > Streptomycetaceae > Kitasatospora > Kitasatospora sp. NPDC051164. The sequence continues at coordinate 386,849 of NZ_JBITFB010000003.1, forward strand.
CGGCGCAGTTCGCCGCTGCCGTCGGTGAGCACGGTGTCGCCGAGCCGGCCGGCGCTGGGGACGGTCTCGCCGGAGAGCAGCGCGGTGTAGAGGTCGACGGTGGCGAGGTCGCAGAACGGCGGGACGACGACGTCCAGCAGTTCCTTGGCGGTGGTCTCCAGATCGAGCGTGGAGCCGATGTGCGCGCTGGCCTCGTTGAGCAGGGCGAGGTTGCGGCGCACGCCGTCGGCCTCGCGCTCGGCGACGTGCCGGCTCGTGACGTCGGAGACCTGCCCCGCCACGCCCATCGGCTGCCCGGCGGCGCCGTTGAGGCGGTACAGGGAGACGGCCCAGAGCCGGTTGCCCTCGCGGGTCGGGACGGCGCCGTGGAAGCGCAGGTCGAAGACGGGCTCGCCGGTGGCGAGGACCTTGCGCAGGGCGGCGCTGAGCCGGTCGGCCTCGGACGGCGGGAAGAGGTCGTGCGGGGTGAGTCCCTCGAGGTCGGTGGGGACCAGGCCCATGCCGGAGGCGAAGGAGTCGTTGACCCGCTGCAGGCGCAGCCGGCCGTCGAACAGCACGAAGCCGGTGGGGGTCTGTCCGAAGACGGCCTCGGAGGCGGCGAGGTCGGTCTCGATCCGGCGCAGCCGTCCGAGGTCGACGGCCAGGCAGGTGGCGCCCGCGGTGGGCAGGGCGCTGTCGGGCATCAGGTAGAGCTCGGCGAGGCCCTCGCCGCCGTCGGCGTCCCGGTAGGGGGTGGTGCCGACCCACTCCTCGCCGGCCAGGGTGCGCTCCAGCCGGGTGCGGCCGCGCTGCCAGAGCTCGCGGGGGACGAAGGTGGCGATCGGGTCGGCGCCGACGGCGTCGGCGGCCGGGACGCCGAAGAACTCGGCGGCGCGTTCGCTCCACTGGCTGATCCGCCCGTCCGGGCCGATCGCGAAGGTCGCGACCCGGATGTAGTCGTAGATCGAGCCAGGGTCGCCGACGCCCCATGGTTGGGCCTCGGCGACGGGGTGGGCGCCGCGGCTCGCGATCTCACCCTCCGGCGGGGCCGCCGGTACGGGCAGGTGCAACGAGCCGGCCTGCCCGGGTACAGCGGCATGACCGCTGCTGCTCGGCGCGTTCCGCGCCGGAGTGCTGTTCAACGGACCGACCCCTCCAACCCGCGACCGTCCGGATGTCGAGAAGACCGAGTATTCATCATCGAGGGGTACGTTCACACGCCCTCAACATCACAACATCAGATCGGGCGAAGGTTTTTGTCCTACCGCCCGCGCCACCACAATGCCACGCTCGCGCCCCCTGCCGGGGCGCGCGCTCCCCCAGGCCCCCCGATGGCATATGCGGCACCGCTCTCCTGGCGTTTCGTCCGGCGGTCGTCGAGTCACGACTCGTCGAGCTCATTACCCGGCAGCGCCTGCTCGAACCAGACCACCTTGCCGATGCCCTCGGCCCGGGCGCCCCAGCGCAGCGCCAGCCGGCGGACCAGCTCCAGGCCCCGGCCGCCCTCGTCGGCCTCGGCCGCGTGCCGCTCCCGGGGCGGGTCGGGCAGCGGGTCGGAGATCTCGACCAGCAGCGTCTCGCCGAGCGTCAGCCGTACCCCGATGGGGGCGCTGGCGTACCGGACGGCGTTCGTGACCAGCTCGCTGACCAGCAGCTCGGCGGTGTCGGTGAGCGCCTCGACGCCCCACTCGGTGAGCGTGGCGCGGACCAGCCGGCGGGCCCGGGAGACGGCGGTGGGCTCGGCCGGCAGCGTCCAGCCGGCCGTCGGGGTGCCGGCCTGGCCGTGCCCCAGCCGGGCCAGCAGCAGCGCGACGTCGTCCGGCTCGCGGCCCTGCTCCATGGTGTCGAGCACCGCCTCGCAGGCGGCCTGGATGGAGGCGTGCGGCTCCTGGAGGACAGTGACCAGCCGGCCGAGGCCGACGTCCAGGTCCTTGTCCCGGGACTCGACCAGGCCGTCGGTGCACAGCGCGAGCAGGCTGCCCTCGGGGATCTTCAGTTCGACCGATTCGAACGGGACTCCGCCCACCCCGAGCGGGGCGCCGGAGGGCAGGTCGAGGATCCGGCCGGCGCCGCCGGGCAGCGGGCCGCCGGTACGGGTCGGCTCATCGCTCTCCTGACCCGGCACCACCAGCACCGGTGGGATGTGCCCGGCCTTGGCGACGGTCAGCCGGGCCGTCGCCGGGTCGAAGACCGCGTAGACGCAGGTGGCGAGCAGCGCCTCGTCCGGGCCCTGGGCGAGGTCGTCGGCCAGTTCGTGGACGTGCCGCAGCAGGACGTCCGGCGGCAGGTCGAGGGCGGCCAGCACCCGGACGGCGGTGCGCAGTCGGCCCATGGTGGCGGCGGCCCGCAGTCCGTGGCCCATCACGTCGCCGACCACCAGCGCGGTGCGGTCGCCGGGCAGCGGGATGACGTCGAACCAGTCACCGCCGACCTCGGTGCCGCTGCTGCCGGGCACGTACCGGTAGGCGACCTCGACGCCGGTGGGCTGCGGGACCTGCTGCGGGAGCAGGGTGCGCTGGAGGGTGAGCGCGGCGGTGCGCTCGCGGGCGTAGAGGCGGGCGTTGTCGAGCGAGCTGCCGGCCCGGTCGGCGAGTTCGACGGTGAAGGCCAGGTCGTCCCGGTCGAAGCCCTCGCGGTAGCCGGCCCGGCTGACCAGCAGCAGGCCGATCACGATGCCGCGGGCGCGCAGCGGGACGACCAGCATCGAGTGCACGCCGAGGTCCCGGCCGGCCTGCATCTTCGGGTCGCCGGGGTAGGTGACGTCGTCCAGCTGGTCGGCGCCGGAGAGCAGTTCGGGCACGCCGGTGCGCAGCACCCGGCCGCAGGCGGAGTCCTCGGCGAAGGTGATCCGGGCGCCGCGGCGCAGCATCACGTCGACCTCGGGGCCGTCCTGGACGGAGGCGGTGCCGAGCTGGAGGAGCGAGGTGCGCCGGTCGTGGCCGTGCCGGGGGAGGTCGTCACCGTGCGCGACGGCCTGGAGCAGGATCACCGCCGAGTGGTCGGTGAGCCGGGGGACGACCGAGCCGGCCAGCTCCTGGGCGATCCGGGAGGCGTCCAGCAGGTCGCCGACCCGGGAGCCGAACTCGTTGAGCAGCGAGAGCCGGCGGCGGGCGTGCTCGACCTTGGCGACCGCCCGGTAGCGCTCGGTCACATCCATCACGGTGCCGGAGATGCCGAGCACCCGGCCGGAGCGGTCGGTCATCCGGCTGTAGGAGATCGAGCGGTAGCCGGCCCGGGTGGTGACCGGGGAGGCGAGGGTGACGTCGATGACGGACTCGCCGGTGGCCAGCACCTGGCGCTGGATGGCGGTGATCTCGTCGGCGGCCCGCTCGGGCAGGGTCTCGCCGGTGGTGCGGCCCACGTGGTCCTCCAGGGCGACGCCGTTCATCTCGGCGAGGGTCTGGTTGACGGCGGTGTAGCGCAGGTCGGTGTCCAGGATGGCGATGCCCAGCGGGGACTGCTCGAACAGTGCGTCACGGACCGCGAGATCGCGCTCGACAGCCCGTACGGCCGCCGACTCGGCCATGCTGACCTGGAGGAAGGGGGAGCCGTCGCCGTCCACCAGGAGGGAGATCCGGGTGTCCACGGCGACCGGCTCGCCGTCGCGGTCGCGCAGCTCCGCGTAGCCGGCCCAGCGGCCGTGCCGCAGGGTGTCCTGGATCGCGGCCCGGATCCGGACGACCTGGTCCTGGTCGGGGATCAGCTCGTCGATCCGCCGGCCGACCAGCAGCTCGTTCGGCCAGCCGAGCAGTTCCTCGGCGGCGGGGCTCCAGAGCACCACCCGGCCCGCCGTGTCGAGGATCGCGATGGCGACCTTGAGCATGTCGAGCAGGCTGCCCTCGGCCGGGGCGCCGGGGCCGTTCGGGGCGTCAGCCGGCCCGCCGGGGAACGGCCGGCCGGGGCGGCTGCGCAGGCCGGACCGGTCGCCCGGTTCGGGGAGGGCCAGGGTCGGCGCGGGCTGGGCGGGCCGCTCGGTGTCCGGGGCGGCGACGGTACCGCGGCGTCGGCCGGCCGACGGCTGGGGGGCGGTCGGACGGGCGGCGCGGCGCAGTCGGGCGCGCGCGGCGGCGCTGCCCGCGGTTGCTACCCGCCGCTCTCCCCCGCCGCCGTTCCCGGTACTCGACACCGAGGGGGCCTCCGGCTCTGGTCGGGATCGGCGTCGCCGGCTGGGGGCGGCTCACCGATGGTGACGAATAGTGCCGAAAAGTGACATACCCAGCACAACCCAGGCTATCCCGGTCGCTGGGTCGTCTTGTCCGATTGACCTACCCGGCGGACTGCGCGTCGCCCGCCGCTCCCGGGCCGGTGAGCAGCCGGGCAACGTACGGCAGCACGTCCCGGTCGTGGTCGATCCAGTCGACCGCGTCCAACTCGTCCGGGCCCAACCAGCGCAGCGCGTCGTGGTCCTGCAGCGCGCGCGGCTCACCGGCCAGCAGCTCGGCGGCCCAGAAGCGCAACTCCAGGCCGGGGCGCACGGCCCACGCGCCGGGCAGCCGGGACAGCGCGCGCGCCCGGACCCCGAGCTCCTCCAGCAGCTCGCGCTCCAGCGCCTGCGCCTCCGTCTCGCCGGGCTCGGCCTTCCCGCCGGGGAACTCCCACCGCCCGGCCACCGCCTCGGGCGCGCTGCGCCGGGCCGCGAGCACCCGGCCGTCGTGGACCAGCGCGCCGCCGACCACGATCCGGGGCGCGGCAGGGAGGTCGGCCGGGCCCGCGGGGTGGGTGGCGTGCGTGGCGTCCATGGCCCCGACCTTACGGCCTCAGGCGTTCCGGGGTCCGCCGTTCCCGCTCTCGGCCGGCTCCGCCGCCTCGGCCGCTTCCGTCGCTCCAAGCGCCTCGACCCAGTACAGCTGCTTGTGGCCGCGGGCCTCGAACTCGGCGGCCAGCCGCTGCGCCTCGGCGCGGTCCAGGTCCCCGGCGACCACGAAGCGGTTGCCGTTGTCGTCCTGCCGCATCACCCGATAGGTGCCCATGACGGGAGGGTATCCGGCGCTCCGCCGGGCGTCAGGCCCCCGGGTCCGCCCCGGAGTCGGTCACGGCGGACGCCGTCGTGCCCCCGGCTCGCGTGGGGGTCGGGCCGGGGGCACACCCGCGACGCTACGCGCGGTTCGCTACCGGCAGGTACGGCCGTTGTTAACGGCCGGTAACCGCACCCCAGCGACTCAGACCCGCAGGTCGGGCACCTGCTCGCCGGTGGACAGGCCCAACGCGCGGCGGATGTCCACGGACACCGGCACCGTCTTGGCCACCAGCGCCCTGGCCCGGCGGATGTCACCCTCCGGGTCGTTGCCGGAGGCCGCGGTGTCCCAGGCCGCGGCCGCCTGCGACTGGGCCTCGACCAGCTTGGCGATCTTCGGCCGGACGTCGGCCGGCCAGTCCGTCGTCGGCGCGCCGAGCGCGGCGGCCTCGGCGCGGGAGGCGGCGGCCATCGTGCGGGCCCAGCTCCGGTAGTCGGCCTCGGCGTCGGAGACGTCCTTCTTCGGCTGGTCCAGGTAGGCGTCGTTGAAGCCCCGGAGCGCCTCCAGATAGGCCAGCTGAGGCGCGGTCAGGCTGCGCCGGTCGGTGCGGACGGTGCCCCGGTGCTGGTCGTGGCGGTCCTCGAACGCGCAGGTCGCGTACCGCTCGCCGGACGCCCAGTTGCTCGCGGTCGGGTAGAGGTAGACGTCGTCCATGCCGGCCGGGACGGCCCACTGGTCGAGCGCGTAGTCGTCCAGCACCTTGCGGCACAGCGTGGCGGCCGACTCCCGGACCTCGCTCTCGCCCGGGTAGGGGCCGTTGCTCGCGGGGAACTTGGCGGTGCCGGCCACCTCGCCGTGGTGCGGGTCGGAGCAGGCCACCCGGCGCACCCAGTACACCGTCTCGTCGCCGTCGCCCTCGGCCACCGATCCCCCGTCGGGGGAGCTGTAGCAGTCGCCGGCCTTGAGGGTGGACCAGTGGACGGAGCCGGCCGGGGCCTTCGGGGCCTGGGCGAACCGGCCGCCGTTCGCGCCGCTGAAGTCCCCCGCGCCCAGCAGCAGCGAGAGCAGCACCGTGCCGATCGCGCCGAGCACCACCCCGGTCACCGCCATACCGAAGCCGCGCTCCTTGCGGCGGTTGATCTGGACCAGCGCCACGATGCCGAACACCAGGGCCAGCGGCGCCACCAGGACCAGGCCGGTCACCAGGGAGCCGACCGCGAAGCCGTTGGTGGCGGCGGGGCCGGGAAACTGCGGGTACGGGTGCCCGGGGCCGGAGAGCTGCGGGGACGGGTGGCCGGGCTGCAGGCCGGGCCGGAAGCCCGACTGGGCGGAGGGCGTGACGGAGGCCCAGCCTCCGGCGGGCAGCGGGTGCGGCGGCTGGGGCGGGGCGGCCGACGGCAGGGGCCCGGCCTGCGGGGGCGTGACGGCAGGCGCGGCGGGCGCGGCGGGCGCGGCGGAGAAGTCGGGCGCGGCCCAGGGGTCGGCGGAGGACACGGGTGCGGGTGCGGCGGGCGCGGCCGGGACCGGCTCGGGTGCCGCCACCGGCTCGGGCTCGGCGTCGGCCGGAGTGGTGGCCGCGGGCTCGTCGGCCTCCTTGCGGAAGTCCACCCGGGGATCCTGGCCCGTCGCCGGTGCCGCCCCGGCCTCGCCGGTGTCCGCCCCCGCGTCCGCCCCGGTCCGCGCGGGCGGCTCCGTCTCCGGGGCGGGCAGCTCGGACTGAGGCTTGGACACGTGGACTCCCCCAACCCGCGGGGCGGGCATCGGCTCGGCGTTCGGCACCATGGCTCGGACCCGAACGGGCCGGATGTGAACGGTCGCGCGACTTTACCCGATCTTTTCGAACGCCCGCCCGCCCCGGCCGGGGCCCCGTCCGGCCGCTCAGCCGCGGGCCAGGACCTCGCCGTGCAGCATCGAGAACCAGCCGTCCCCGGCGGCGCTCCACTCCCGCCAGCCGGCCGCGATCCGCTCCGGTTCGCCCCGCTCCGCGTAGCCCCGCTCGACCACCGTCCGGCCCAGCGCGGTGCCGGTCACCCGGTCCGCCCACATCCCGCCCCACCAGGCGCGCTGCTCGGGCGTCGCGTACGTCCAGGTGGTGGCGCTCGCGGTGACCTCCGCGAAGCCGGCCGCGCGGGCCCAGGACAGCAGCCGCCGGCCGGCGTCCGGCTCGCCGCCGTTGGCACGGGCGGTCCGCCGGTACAGCTCCAGCCACCGGTCCAGCGCCGGCACCTCGGGGAACCAGGTCATCGAGGCGTAGTCGACGTCCCGGGCCGCGACCACGCCGCCGGGGGCCGCCACCCGCCGCATCTCCCGCAGCGCGGCCACCGGGTCGGCCACGTGCTGCAGCACCTGGTGGGCGTGCACCACGTCGAACTCGCCGTCCCGGTAGGGCAGTCGGTGCACGTCGGCGCGTTCGAAGACGACGTTGGACAGCCCGCGCCCGGCCACGTACGCGGCGGCCTGCTCCAGCACCTCGGCGGAGGTGTCCACGGCCACCACCCGGCCGTCCGGGCCGACCAGCGCGGCCAGGTCGGCGGTGATCGTGCCGGGCCCGCAGCCGATGTCCAACAGGGCCTGCCCGGGACGCAGTTCGGGCAGCAGGTAGGCGGCCGAGTCGGCGGCGGTACGGGAGCGGTGCGAGCGCAGCACCGCCTCCTGGTGGCCGTGGGTGTAGACGGCGGAGGGCTGCGGTCCGGACATGGGATCCCCCTGGGGTGTGGTCGGCTTTCCGTTCTCCTCGACGTCCTCGACGCTACTCCGCGTCCCGCATGTCGAGAAGGTCCGTCTCACATGTCGACCATGCGGCATCCCGGCCGCACCCGCCCGCCGTACCGTGGAGGCGCCCCCGACAGAACGGTTCCCGCCCATGCCCGGCCAGCGCCCCTTCGTCCTGCTGAGCGCCGCCGTCTCGCTCGACGGCCACCTCGACGACGCCTCCCCCGACCGGCTGCTGCTCTCCAACGCCGCGGACTTCGACCGGGTGGACGAGGAGCGCGCCGCCGCCGACGCGATCCTGGTCGGCGGCAACACCCTGCGCGCCGACAACCCGCGCCTGCTGGTCAACGACCCCGGCCGCCGGGCCGCCCGACTGGCCGCGGGCCGGCCCGAGTACCCGCTGAAGGTGACCCTCAGCGCGAGCGGCGACCTCGACGCCGGTCTGCGGTTCTGGCACACCGGCGGCACCAAGCTCGCCTACACCACGGACGCCGGGGCGGCGGCGCTGCGCCCCCGGCTGGACGGGCTGGCCGAGGTGGTCGCGCTCGGCGGCGCGGTGGACCTCGGCGCGGTGCTGGACGACCTGGGCGCGCGCGGAGTGCGCCGGCTGATGGTCGAGGGCGGCGGGGGCGTGCACACCCAGTTCCTGGCCGGGGGCCTCGCGGACGAGCTGCAGCTGGCCGTCGCCCCGCTGCTGGTCGGCCAGGCCGAGGCGCCCAGGTTCGTCCGCCCGGCCGCCTTCCCGGGCGGCCCGGCCCGGCGGATGCGCCTGCTGGAGGCACGTACCGTGGGCGACGTCGTCCTGCTCAGGTACGCCCCGAAGGAGCCCGCGCCGTGAACCGCCCCGCGACCACCGACCTCGACCACCTGCGCCGGGCCGTCGAACTCTCCCGCCAGTGCCCGCCGTCCGAGACGGCCTTCTCGGTCGGCGCGGTGATCGTCGGCGCCGACGGCCGGGTGCTGGCGGAGGGCTACAGCCGGGAGGCGGACGCCCACGACCACGCCGAGGAGGCCGCCCTGGCCAAACTCCCGGTCGGCGACCCCCGGCTGCGCGGGGCGACCGTCTACAGCTCGCTGGAGCCCTGCGGGCAGCGCGCCTCGCGGCCGGTACCGTGCGCCCGGCTGCTCATCGCGGCGGGCGTGCCCCGGGTCGTGGTCGCCTGGCGCGAGCCGGACCTGTTCGTCACCGACTGCCAGGGCACCGCCCTGCTGGAGGCGGCCGGGGTCGAGGTGGTCGAGCTGCCGGAGCTGGCCGAGGACGCCCGCGCGGTCAACGCCCACCTGCTCGGCTGAAATGAGGAGAGGGTCGGACTCCATGGAGTCCGACCCTCTCCGGCCTGCCCACCCACCAAGTCAGGTGACATGCAGTAGCGGCATGATCACACGTTGAAGCGGAACTCCACCACGTCGCCGTCCTGCATGACGTAGTCCTTGCCCTCGATGCGGGCCTTGCCCTTGGAGCGGGCCTCGGCGATGGAGCCGGTCTCGACCAGGTCTGCGAAGGAGATCACCTCGGCCTTGATGAAGCCCTTCTGGAAGTCGGTGTGGATGACACCGGCGGCCTCGGGGGCGGTGGCGCCCTTCTTGATGGTCCAGGCCCGAGTCTCCTTGGGGCCGGCCGTCAGGTAGGTCTGCAGGCCGAGGGTGTCGAAGCCGACCCGGGCGAGGGTGGCCAGACCGGGCTCCTCCTGGCCCATCGACTGGAGGAGCTCCAGGGCCTCGGCGTCGTCGAGCTCGATCAGCTCGGACTCGATCTTGGCGCTCAGGAAGATCGCCTCGGCCGGGGCGACCAGCTCGCGCTGGGCGTTCTTGAAGTCCTCGTCGGCCAGCTCGTCCTCGTCCACGTTGAAGACGTAGAGGAAGGGCTTGGCGGTCAGCAAGTGCAGGTCGCGGATCGGGGTGGTGTCGAAGCCGGCCTCGAAGAGCGTCTTGCCGGTCTCCAGGACCGCCTGCGCGGCCTCGGCGGCGGCCAGCACCGGGGCGGTGTCCTTCTTGAGGCGCGCCTCCTTCTGCAGCCGCGGCAGGACCTTCTCGACGGTCTGGAGGTCGGCCAGGATCAGCTCGGTGTGGATGGTCTCGATGTCATCCTTGGGCGACACCTTGCCGTCCACGTGCACCACGTCCGGGTCGGTGAAGGCGCGCACGACCTGGCAGATCGCGTCCGACTCACGGATGTTGGCGAGGAACTTGTTGCCCAGGCCCTCGCCCTCGCTGGCGCCACGCACGATGCCGGCGATGTCGACGAAGTCGACGGTGGCCGGGAGGATGCGCTGCGAGCCGAAGATCTCGGCGAGCTTGGCCAGCCGCGCGTCCGGGACGCCGACCACGCCGACGTTCGGCTCGATGGTGGCGAACGGGTAGTTGGCCGCCAGCACGTCGTTCTTGGTCAGGGCGTTGAACAGGGTCGACTTGCCGACGTTCGGCAGACCGACGATTCCGATCGTGAGCGACATGAAGCGCAGTCCCGGGGGCTTGGAGGAGTTGGGTCGGCACCGTACGGGCCGACCCCCAAGTCTACGGGCAGCGCCCGCGCTGCCTCACGCCTCGGTCGCCGCCGCCCGGGGCTCCAGGAACTCCAGCCGGTTGCCCAGGTTGTCGGCGGCGTGGAAGCGCCGGTGGCCGGGCAGGTTGTCGTCCCAGAGCACCTCGTGGCCGTGCGCGGTGAGGCGCTCGGCCAGCGCGTCCAGCGAACCCACCAGGATGCCGGGGTGCCCCTTGCGGGACGGACGGAAGTCCGGGGTCACACCCAGGTGCACCTCGACCCCGCCGCCGCGGAACCAGCAGCCGCCGCGGGCGGCCAGCACCGGGGGCTTCTCCAGCTCGGCCATGCCGAGCACGCCGGACCAGAACGCGCGGCACTCGCCCTCGGCTCCGGCCGGGATGTCGAGCTGGACGTGGTCGAGTCGTTCGAACGTGAAATCGGCCATGCGGAGCCCCCGTGTCATCACCTGACGAACATGCCGTGTCGACTCGGCCGGGCAGATCAGCCCACTTGAGCGACGATCACATGACTACGCCACCCGGAGACACGGGACAAGCCCTGAACGGTCCATTACACAGTGTGGCGATGATCGGACCGTACGTTGGGCAGGTGGAGCAGAGCATTCGAACCCAGCCGCCAGGGCCCAGACGCCGTCCGCCGAACGGCGCGGCCGCAGCCGCCGTCCCCGGTCCAGGCCGGGCTCCCGAGACCGCCGGGTCCGCCCCCGCCTCCCGCCTGCGCCCGGTGGCCGGCTCGGCCGGACCCGCCCGCCCGGCCGCCCCGCGGCTGCGCCTGCCGCTGCGCGGGCGCGGCGACGAGCAGCTGTACGGGCGGCGCCGGACCGGTCGGCCGACCCGACTGACGGCCATCGGCGCCGGCGTGGTCGCCGTCCTGGCCACGCTCGCGGTGGCGGGCCTGGACCGGCTGCTCTTCGACGACCTGAACTGGCTGTTCGGCCTCGGCTACCTGGTGGTCTGCTTCCAGCTGGCCGTCCGGGTCCGCTACGTCGACCTGCTGGCCGCGCCGATCAGCGGGCCGATCGCCTTCGCCCTGGCGCTGCTGCTGCTCGCGCCGGTCGGCTCCTCGGGCGTCACCGCCCAGGTGGTCTCGCTGGCGACCGGGCTCGCCCTGCGAGCCGGCTGGCTCTTCTCCGGCACCGGGCTCGCCGCGCTGATCGTGCTCGCCCGCTTCGTCGCCCAGCGCCGGATCCACCGCTCCCGCTGAGTCACGGCGGGGAGCACCGGGAGCGGGCCTCAGCCCGCCGCCATGGCGGCCGCCATGGCGGCGCCGACGATGCCCGCGTCGTTGCGCAACTCGGCCGGCACCACCCGCGCCTCGCGGTCCCTCAGTAGCGGCAGGAACTTCTCGTGCTTGCGGCTCACCCCGCCGCCGATCACGATCAGCTGCGGCGAGAACAGCATCTCCACCAGGTCCAGGTACTCGTCGACCCGCCCGGCCCACTGCTCCCAGTCCAGCCCGTGCCGCTCCTTGGCGGCCGAGGAGGCCCGGCGCTCGGCGTCCTTGCCGCGCAGTTCCAGGTGGCCCAGCTCGGTGTTGGGCACCAGTGCGCCGTCCACGAAGAGCGCGCTGCCGATGCCGGTGCCGAAGGTGAGGACCAGGACGACCCCCGGCTGCTCCCGGCCCGCGCCGTGCGTCAGCTCGGCGAGCCCGGCCGCGTCCGCGTCGTTGAGGACGGTGGTCGGCAGGTCCAGCGCCTCGCGGAACAGGCCCTCGGCGTCCACGCCGATCCAGCCCTTGTCCACATTGGCCGCGGTCCTGGTCCGGCCGCCGACCACCACGCCGGGGAAGGTCAGCCCGACCGGGCCCCGGTGGTCGAAGGCGCGGACCACCTCGCACACGGCGGCGACCACGGCCTCGGGGGCGGACGGCTGCGGGGTGAGCACCTTGTGCCGCTCCGCGGCGAGCACACCCCGGGCGAGGTCGACCGGTGCGCCCTTGATGCCCGAGCCGCCGATGTCCACGCCGAATACCGCCGTCATCACGTCCGCCCTCCGCCGTGGCCGCGGACCCGCTTGTCCACAGCCTGTGAACAAAACTACGAGAGGGCACCCGCGCCCGCACAGCAGAACCACACGACAGGAAGCCACACGACGGAAGGGCCGGTACCCCCGCGCGGGGGTACCGGCCCTTCCGGAGTTGGTCAGAGCTTGCCGGCCGCCTCGGCGCGCAGGTCACGGCGCAGTTCCTTGGGCAGCGAGAAGATCAGGTGCTCCTCGGCGGTCTTGACCGTCTCCACCGTGTCGTAACCGCGCGCGGCCAGGTACTCGAGCACGCCCTCGACCAGGATCTCCGGGACCGAGGCGCCGCTGGTCAGGCCGACGGTGCCGACGCCCTCCAGCCACTCCTCCCGGATCTCCTCGGCGAAGTCCACCAGGTGGGCGGCCTTGGCGCCGTACTCCAGGCCGACCTCGACCAGGCGGACCGAGTTGGAGGAGTTCTTGGAGCCGACCACGATCAGCAGGTCGGTCTCGGGGGCCATCTGCTTGACCGCGACCTGGCGGTTCTGGGTCGCGTAGCAGATGTCGTCGCTGGGCGGGCTGACCAGTGCCGGGAAGCGCTTCTTCAGCTCGCCGACGGTGGCCATGGTCTCGTCCACCGACAGGGTGGTCTGGGACAGCCAGACGACCCGGGACTCGTCCCGGACCTGCACGTTGGCGACGTCCTCGGCACCGTCCACCAGGTGGATCCGGTCCGGGGCCTCGCCCATGGTGCCGATGACCTCCTCGTGGCCCTCGTGGCCCACCAGCAGGATGTCGAAGCCCTCGTCGGCGAAGCGCACGGCCTCCTTGTGCACCTTGGTGACCAGCGGGCAGGTGGCGTCGACGGTGGCGAGCTTGCCGGCCCGCGCCTCGTCGTGGACGGACGGGGCGACGCCGTGCGCCGAGAAGACCACGATCGAGCCCTCGGGCACCTCCTCCGTCTCGTCGACGAAGATCGCGCCCTTCTTCTCCAGGGTCTGCACCACGTACTTGTTGTGGACGATCTGCTTGCGGACGTAGATGGGCGCCCCGTACTGCTCCAGGGCCTTCTCCACGGCGATCACGGCGCGGTCGACACCCGCGCAGTAGCCCCGGGGGGCGGCGAGCAGGACACGGCGCTGCGCGGTGTTGGACATGGCTCCATCGTACGGGCGGCTGCGGGCGGCGCCTGCCGCGGCCGCGAGCCGCGCCGACGGCGGGCATTTTCCATACCGACTCGCTCATAAGTGATCAAATGTGGTGTTTATGAGCTCTGTGAGCGATCAGGCGACGCCAAGCGGTCTGCGCCGCAGCCTGGGCATCCGCGATCTGATGGTCTACGGACTGCTGTTCATCGCCCCGATGGCCCCGGTCGGCGTGTTCGGCGTGCTGGACGCCAAGAGCCACGGGGCTGTCGCCACGGTCTACCTGGCCGCGACGGTGGCGATGGGCTTCACCGCCTTCTCGTACGCCCAGATGGTGCGCGCGGTGCCGCAGACCGGCTCGGTGTTCGCCTACGCGCGGGCCGGGCTGGGCGAGGGGCCGGGGTTCATCGCCGGGTGGATGGCGATGCTCGACTACCTGCTGATCCCGGCGGTGGCCTACCTGTTCTCCGGGATCGCGCTGCACTCGCTGGTGCCGGGCGTCTCGCGCTGGGTGTGGACGGCGATCGCGGTCGTGGTGACCACCGCGCTCAACCTGGTCGGGGTGCGGACGGCGGCGGTGGTCGGCTTCGCGGTGCTCGCGATGGAGATCGTGGTGCTGCTGGTGTTCATGGCGGCGGCCGTGGTGGCACTGGTCCAGAACGGCGCCCGGCGCGGCTGGGACACCCCGTTCACCGCCGTCGGCGACTTCTCGCTGACGGCCGTGATCTCGGCGGTGTCCGTCGCGGTGCTCTCCTACCTGGGCTTCGACGCGATCGCGACCTTCGTCGAGGAGGCGGTCGGCGCCTCGGCGGCGGTGGCCCGCGCGGTGCTTTGGTGCCTGGCACTGGCCGGGGTGCTATTCGTCGCGCAGACCTACCTGGCGGCGGTGCTGGAGCCGATGGGCCCCCAGCAGCTGGCCGCCGACCCGGCCGCGCAGGGCTCGGCCTTCTACGACACCGTGGAGAGCGGCATCGGGCACTGGCTGCACGTGCTGGTGGCAAGCAGCAAGGCGATCGGCGCGGCCTTCGCGGCCCTGGCCGGGCAGGCCGCGGCCGGGCGGCTGGTCTTCGCGATGGCCCGGGAGGGACGGCTGCCGCGCGTCCTCGGCTCGGTCGACCCGGCCAGTGCGGTGCCGCGCCGGGCACTGCTGGCGGCCGCCGTGATCACCATGGCGGCGGCGGTCTGGGCGGCGAACCGGAACGACGGGCTGGACCAGCTGACCTCCGTGGTGAACATGGGCGCGCTGACCGCCTTCGCGCTGCTGCACGCCTCGGTGATCGGCTGGTACACGGTGCGGCACGGCTCGCGGGACCGGCTGCGCCACCTGGTCGTCCCGCTGCTGGGGATCGCGGTGATCGGCGCGGTGGTCTACGAGGCCTCGACCACCGCGCAGCTCGTCGGACTGATCTGGCTCGCGGCCGGCCTGGTGGTGCTGGGCGTCCAGGGTTCCCCGGGACCTGTCGGCGGACGCCGCTAGCCTCGTACGCATGGCCAACACCAGCTCCCCCGAAGCCCCGCTCCCGGTCGGCAAGGTCTCCGCGCTGATCGGCGGCTGGATCGACCGGCTCGGCGCGGTGTGGGTGGAGGGGCAGATCACCCAGCTCAGCCGCCGGCCCGGGGCGGGCGTGGTGTTCCTCACCCTGCGCGACCCGCAGGCGGACGTGTCACTCACCGTGACCTGCTTCCGCTCGGTGTTCGACCAGGTCGCGGACGTCGTGCAGGAGGGTGCCCGGGTCGTCGTGCACGCCAAGCCGGAGTGGTACGCGGCGCGCGGGCAGCTGTCGCTGCGCGCCTCGGAGATCCGGCCGGTCGGGCTGGGCGAGCTGCTGGCCCGGCTGGAGCAGCTGAAGCGGCGGCTCGCCGGGGAGGGCCTGTTCGCGGCCGAGCGCAAGATGCCGCTGCCGTTCCTGCCGCAGTGCGTCGGGCTGGTCACCGGGCGTGGCTCGGCGGCCGAGCGGGACGTGCTGGAGAACGCCCGGCGGCGCTGGCCGGCCGTCCGCTTCGAGGTCCGCAACGTCCCGGTGCAGGGGGTCAGCGCGGTGGAGCGGGTGAGCGCGGCGGTGCGGGAGCTGGACGAGCACCCCGAGGTCGACGTGATCATCGTGGCCCGCGGCGGCGGCAGCGTGGAGGACCTGCTGCCGTTCTCGGACGAGG
Source organism: Kitasatospora sp. NPDC051164 (assembly GCF_044455625.1). Classification (NCBI taxonomy): domain Bacteria; kingdom Bacillati; phylum Actinomycetota; class Actinomycetes; order Kitasatosporales; family Streptomycetaceae; genus Kitasatospora; species Kitasatospora sp. NPDC051164. The sequence continues at coordinate 402,255 of NZ_JBITFB010000003.1, forward strand.
GGCTGGTGCGGCTGGTCGCGGCCGCCCGGACACCGGTGGTCAGCGCGATCGGGCACGAGCCGGACCAGCCACTGCTGGACTTCGTCGCCGACCTGCGCGCCTCCACCCCGACCGATGCCGCCAAACGGGTGGTTCCGGACGTCGGCGAGGAGCTGGCCAAGGTCCGCCAGCTGCGCGACCGCGCCCGGCGGCACGTGCTGGCCCGGGTCGAACGCGAGCAGCACGGGCTGGACGGGCTGCGCAGCCGCCCGTCGCTGGCCGCCCCGCACCGGATGCTGGACGGGCGCGGCCAGGAGGTGGAGGACTTGCTGGAGCGGGCCCGACGCACCCTGCGGCACCGGCTGGACCACGCCCAGAGCGACCTCGGGCACACCCTCGCCCGGGTGGTCGCGCTCTCCCCGGCGGCCACCCTGGAGCGCGGCTACGCGGTGCTCCAGCGGGCGGACGGCGCGGTGGTGACCGACCCGGCGCAGGTCGCGCCCGGTGAGGGGCTGCACGCCCGGGTGGCGGGCGGCAGTTTGAACGTCGTGGCGGCCGAGGCCGCCGGGGCCGAGGAAGGGTAGCGCTGTCCGTCCCACCGCCTACGCTGGCACGCATGGCAGAGCAGCAGGGACAGCAGGAGCAGCAGGACGCGGCGGCGCCGAACCCGGACGACGCGCTGGGCTACGAGCACGCCCGGGACGCGCTGCTGGAGGTCGTCCGGCAGCTGGAGAACGGCGGGACGTCGCTGGAGGAGTCGCTGGCCCTGTGGGAGCGCGGCGAGCAGCTGGCCAAGGTGTGCCAGCGGTGGCTGGACGGCGCCCGCGCCCGGCTGGACGCCGCGCTGGCCGCCGAGGAGGACGGGGCCCCGGGCGACCGGTGAGGAGGACCCCGGGAGTGACGCGGGTCACATCCACTTGGGGAATCGTTGAATATTCACCTATGTTGGATGGAGTGATCGGCCGCGGCCGGTCGCCCCGACGAACCCCCTCCCGCATGAGGTGCAGAAGCATGACCACCGACGCCCTGGTACTCGACGCCGCCGCTCAGGACCTGCTGTTCCGCGACGCCCGCACCGCGAACACCTTCACCGACGAGCCGGTCTCCGAGGAGCAGGTCCAGGCCATCCACGACCTGGTCAAGTACGGTCCGACCGCCTTCAACGGGCAGCCGCTGCGCGTCGTCCTGGTCCGCTCGGCCGAGGGCCGCGAGCGCCTCGTCCGGCACATGGCCGACGGCAACAAGGCCAAGACCTCGACCGCCCCGCTGGTCGCCATCCTGGCCGCGGACAACGAGTTCCACGAGGAGCTGCCGACCCAGCTCCCGCACTTCCCGCAGGCCAAGGACGTGTTCTTCGCCGAGCGCCCGGTCCGCGAGCAGTCCGCCCGCCTGAACGGCGCCCTGCAGGCCGCCTACTTCATCATCGGCGTGCGCGCCGCCGGCCTGGCCGCCGGCCCGATGACCGGCTTCGACGCCGAGGGCATCAACAAGGAGTTCTTCACCGACGGCGAGCACTCGGTGCTGGCTGTGGTCAACATCGGCAAGCCGGGCGACGAGGCCTGGTTCCCGCGTGCGCCGCGCCTGGAGTACGACCAGGTCGTCACCACGGTCTGACGCGCCGATGCGCGAGGGCCCCGCACCGGTTCGTCCGGTGCGGGGCCCTTCGGCGTTCCTGCGGGCCGGCGCTACTTGAGCGCCTGCGCCAGCTCGGCCAGTTCCTCGTAGGAGGCGGTGCCGGTGAGCAGGGTGGTCCCGGAGCCGGTCTGCGCTGTCAGCGCGCGGGCCTTCTCGCCCTGGACCCGGTCCCAGGTGCGGCCGGCCACGTCGGAGGTGCCGTCCGCCTTGCCGCCGGCGACCTTGTCGGCGACCAGCGAGTCGCGCGGCGCGTCGCTCTGCTCGACCGCCGCGTACTGGCCGGAGGGCGTCACGAAGCCCAGGTGCCAGGCGTTGCCCTTGCCGTTGTTCTGATCCGCCGGGCGGTAGCTGACCGAGGTGGCCCGCCACTTGTCGGACAGCCCGTCCGGGGAGAGCAGCGGGTAGGGCGCGGCGCGCTTGGCGGTGGCCGCGGCCACCTTGTACTCGACCACGTGCACCCCGTCGCCGTTGGCGTCGTGCGGGAGGAACAGGTACCCGATCCAGACGACGAAACCGACCGCCAGCATCGACAGGACCATGTCCCGTACGGTCTGGCGGCCCCTCATGCCCTTGCTGTCTGCAGCCACCCCCACATGGTGACTCATCCACATTCCGGTGCGGCCACCCGGGGTGCCCACGTACGGGTGAACCAGGACGAACCGGAGCTTTCGCCCCGGCAGGGCGACCCGCGCCACAGACAGTCATCTCGTGGGCAGATACGATCGCAGGACCCTCACCACGGCGTTCGACCAGGCAGTAGTCGGGCGCTTACTGGCCGTCGCGTACAGAGAGGTAACGACGATGACCGCGCAGTACCCGCACCACCTTCCCAGTGCCCTGGAGGTCGCGCCCGAGGCTCCGGACCGGAACCTCGCGCTCGAGCTCGTCCGGGTCACCGAGGCGGCCGCCATGGCCGCCGGCCGGTGGGTCGGCCGTGGCGACAAGAACGGCGCGGACGGCGCGGCCGTCAAGGCCATGCGCACCCTCGTCTCGACCGTCTCGATGAACGGCGTCGTCGTCATCGGCGAGGGCGAGAAGGACGAAGCCCCGATGCTCTACAACGGCGAGCGGGTCGGCGACGGCACCGGCGCCGAGTGCGACGTCGCCGTGGACCCGGTGGACGGCACCACCCTCACCGCCAAGGGCATGAACAACGCCGTGGCCGTGCTGGCGGTGGCCGACCGCGGCACCATGTTCGACCCCAGCGCCGTGTTCTACATGGACAAGCTGGTGGCCGGCCCGGAGGCCGCCGAGTTCGTCGACATCACCGCCCCGGCGGCGGTGAACATCCGCCGGGTCGCCAAGGCCAAGGGCAGCGCCGTCGAGGACGTCACCGTCGTCGTACTCGACCGCCCGCGCCACGACGGCCTGGTCCGGGAGATCCGCGAGGCGGGCGCCCGGATCAAGTTCATCTCCGACGGCGACGTGGCCGGGGCCATCATGGCCGCCCGCGAGGGCACCGGCGTCGACCTGCTGATGGGCATCGGCGGCACCCCGGAGGGCATCATCGCGGCCTGCGCGATGAAGTGCATGGGCGGCGTGATCCAGGGCCGGCTGTGGCCCAAGGACGACGCCGAGCGGCAGAAGGCCCTGGACGCCGGCCACGACCTGGACCGCGTGCTCACCACCGACGACCTGGTCAGCGGCGAGAACGTGTTCTTCGTCGCCACCGGCATCACCGACGGCGAGCTGCTGCGCGGTGTGCACTACCGCTCGGAGACCGCCACCACCAGCTCGCTGGTGATGCGCTCCAAGAGCGGCACGATCCGCGAGATCCACTCCACCCACAAGCTCTCGAAGCTGCGGGCCTACAGCGCGATCGACTTCGACCGCGCCAACTGACGCCCGGCGAACGGCGCGTCCTGCGGACAGCAGGCGGCGGCCCCGGCGGAATCCCCTTCCGCCGGGGCCGCGGCGCGTCCGGCCCCGGGCCGCCGGGCCCCCGGTGCCCGGTCCCGGGGTCTTCGACCCGCCGTCACCCCGCCATCCGTCACCCGGCTATCCGGCGCCCCGCGGACGCCGTCACCCGGCCCGTCTCGATCAGCTCCGCGTCCCGGCGGCGGCGCCGGGCCAGCACCACCCGCCGCTCGGCGGCCGTCAGCCCGCCCCAGACGCCGTACGGCTCCGGCTGGGCCAGCGCGTGCTCGCGGCACTCCAGCAGCACCGGGCAGCGGGCACAGACCTGCTTGGCCTGCTCCTCACGGGACAACCGGGCCGCCGTCGGCTCCTTGGACGGCGCGAAGAACAGCCCCGCCTCGTCCCGTCGGCACGCCGCACCGGTGTGCCAGGGATTGTCCTCACCCGCGGGGGCACCCGCCGGGCCGCCCGGGGGCTGCGGCTGCGGGCGGACGTCGGGGCGGCGCTCCAGCAGCTGCGCGGCGGCGACTGGCGAGGTGGTGCGGGACTCGATCGGATGCAGCACGGCCGTACTCCTGACGAGGCTCTCGGACACGGGGGAACCCTCGCTCCCCTGCCCGGCTGCGAGCCCCCGCTGTCCAACCCCCCGGAACGGCCGCTCGGCCGCCTCCGGTGCGCAGCCGTGCAAGAAGCGATGTGCGGAAGGAACTACCCCGCCCGGCCGCGATTCATGCACACTGCACGCAATCGACTACGGAGTGCACTGGCCGCAACGTCGAGCGCCCGACCGCGAGTTGATCCACGGCCGGGCGCGATGCTGGGCAACAGGGGCTAGTCGGTGCCGAGTTGGCGACGCGCCCACTCCTTGAGCTTCTTGCCCCGGCGCGGCTTGGCGGTGCAACCACCGAACAGCGCAAGGCCCTTGACCCGGACAACCGGAGCGTACGGGTCCGCCGCGGTCTGCTCACGGACGTCGAAACCGCCGAACAGACCGACCCCCGCACCCTGCAGGCTGACGTTCTCCGGCACCCGGACGTCGACCCCGCCGAACATCGCCATGACCACGATCTCCACCTCGGGGGACTCGAAGACGGCGTCGCTCAGGTCGATCTCCACCCCGCCGAACGCGGCGAAGGCCTTCAGGTGCGAACCCACCCGCCAGCGGCCCTTGCGGGACGCACCGCCGAAGATCGCCACCACCGCCGGCGACTCCTGCCGCGCGGGCGGCTGGGGCGTCGCGGCCGCCGCACCCAGCGGCTGCTTCTCGAAGGAGAGCGGGCGGGGCGACAGGTCCCGGGTCAGCGGCATCAGGTCGCCGAAGGTCTTGGCACCGTACGCGGCCTCGATGCGCTCCGCGTGCTCGTCCGCGTCCAGGCGGCCCTCGGCGTAGGCGTCCCGCAGCACTTCCGCGATCCGCTCGCGGTCGGCGTCCGAGACACGCATCTCCGCCTCCGCCACCGGCGCGTGCGACGGCTGCGGCGTGGCCTCGGGCCTTGCGTCAGGCTTGAGTTCAGGCTTGCTTTCACGCGCGGATCCCGGCTTGGGGTCCCGCTCGGGCTCCGGCTCGAGTTCGGACTTGGTCATCGGTACGGGCGCCGGCACCGGCTGCCCCGGATCGTCGTGCGACGGCGAGTTGTCCACGGGCCCAGCCTAGTCGCTCGCACTCCAGCCCGAGTGAGCCCGGTCACGCAAGGCTGACCTGTCCGCATGCCGACTCCGACCGGGTCCTACCCTGGATGGTGCTTCGCCGACGCAGCCGGATCACTGGATAGCTAAGGACCGCCCCGATGGCTCCCACGCCAGACTTCGAGTACAGCGACCTGCTCCCCCTGGGCGCTGACCCGACCCCGTACCGCAAGCTCACCTCCGAAGGTGTCTCCACCTTCGAGGCGGGCGGTCGCACCTTCCTCCAGGTCGAGCCCGAGGCCCTGCGGCTGCTCACGGCCGAGGCGATGCACGACATCTCGCACTACCTGCGCCCGGCCCACCTCGCCCAGCTGCGCCGCATCCTGGACGACCCGGAGGCCAGCCCCAACGACCGCTTCGTCGCGCTCGACCTGCTGAAGAACGTCAACATCTCGGCCGGCGGCATCCTCCCGATGTGCCAGGACACCGGCACCGCGATCGTCATGGGCAAGCGCGGCCAGAACGTGCTCACCCCGGGCAGCGACGAGTCCGCCATCGCGCGCGGCGTGTACGACGCGTACACCAAGCTCAACCTGCGCTACTCCCAGATGGCCCCGGTGACCATGTGGGACGAGAAGAACACCGGCAACAACCTGCCGGCCCAGATCGAGCTGTACGCCACCGACGGCGACGCGTACAAGTTCCTCTTCATGGCCAAGGGCGGCGGCTCCGCCAACAAGTCGTACCTGTACCAGGAGACCAAGGCCATCCTGAACGAGGCGAGCATGCTCTCGTTCCTGGAGCAGAAGATCCGCTCCCTCGGCACCGCGGCCTGCCCGCCGTACCACCTGGCCATCGTGATCGGCGGCACCAGCGCCGAGTTCGCGCTGAAGACCGCCAAGTACGCCTCGGCACACTACCTCGACAACCTGCCGACCTCCGGAGACGCCAAGACCGGCCACGGCTTCCGCGACCTGGAGCTGGAGCAGAAGGTCACCGAGCTGACCCAGAAGATCGGCATCGGCGCCCAGTTCGGCGGCAAGTACTTCTGCCACGACGTGCGCGTGGTGCGCCTGCCCCGCCACGGCGCCTCGCTGCCGGTCGCCATGGCCGTCTCCTGCTCCGCCGACCGCCAGGCGCTGGGCAAGATCACCGCCGAGGGCGTCTTCCTGGAGCAGCTGGAGACCGACCCGGCGAAGTACCTGCCGGACACCACCGACGAGCACCTCGACGACGACGTGGTGCGCGTCGACCTCGACCAGCCGATGTCCGCGATCCGCGCCGAGCTCTCCAAGTACCCGGTGAAGACCCGCCTCTCGCTCACCGGCACCCTGGTCGTCGCCCGCGACATCGCCCACGCCAAGATCAAGGAGCGCCTGGACGCCGGCGAGGGCATGCCCAAGTACCTGCAGGACCACCCGGTCTACTACGCGGGCCCGGCCAAGACCCCCGAGGGCTACGCCTCCGGCTCCTTCGGCCCGACCACGGCCGGCCGGATGGACTCCTACGTCGACCAGTTCCAGGCGGCCGGCGGCTCCATGGTCATGCTCGCCAAGGGCAACCGCAGCAAGCAGGTCACCGACGCCTGCGCCCAGCACGGCGGCTTCTACCTCGGCTCCATCGGCGGCCCCGCGGCCCGCCTCGCCCAGGACTGCATCAAGAAGGTCGAGGTGCTGGAGTACGCCGAGCTCGGCATGGAGGCCGTCTGGCGCATCGAGGTCGAGGACTTCCCCGCGTTCATCGTGGTGGACGACAAGGGCAACGACTTCTTCCGCGAGACCACCGAGGGCCCGCTGATCACCAACCTCCGCGTCCGCTCCAAGGAGTAGCCGCACCCGGTTCCACCCACCGCCCCGGTCGCACCACCGCGACCGGGGCGGTTTTCGTGTGGCTGTCGCATGGCACCCGGTACTGATAACTCGTACCATTGCGGTACGGATATTCTGTACCTCGATGGAGGGAAGGCGTTCCAGTGGCGATCAGCGCAAGCGAGGCGCGCACCCAGCTCTTTCCGTTGATCAAGAAGGTCAACGATGACCACGCCCCCATAAGGATCACCTCCAAGGGCGGCGACGCGGTCCTGATGTCCGCCGAGGACTACGACTCCTGGCAGGAGACGATCTACCTTCTGCGCTCCCCCGCCAACGCCCAGCGGCTCATGGAAGCCGTCGCACGCGACAAGGCCGGCCACCCCGGCGTCGCCAGGACCATGGCGGAACTGGAAGCGCTGGCGGGTGAGGTGTGAGGGGCGTCCACTTCGACCCGGACGCCTGGGAGGACTTCCTGTTCCGGCTCGGATCGAACCGGAAGATGGCTCAGCGAATCACCCGCCTGATCGGCGAGATCCAGCGCGACCCGTTCGGGGGGATCGGGAAGCCCGAGCCGCTGAAGGGCGATCTGGCCGGCTACTGGTCGCGCCGGATCGACGACGAGCACAGGCTGGTGTACCGCGCCGACGAGAAGGAAGTGAAGATCCTCAAGGCTCGCTACCACTACGGGTGACAGGCACCGACCGGCCCGGCCTCAGGCGTCGAAGTCGTATTCCAGGACGTAGGAGGCGGCGTCCAGGATCATCTCGTTGAGTTCGACGACCTGGCCCTCGTCGGCGAAGGCGGTGCGGCAGATCAGGATCACCGGGGTGCCGGCGGACAGCTCCAGGCGGGTGGCCTCCTCCCCGCTGGGCATCCGGGAGCGGACCTCCTCGCGAAAGTGCACGGGCTTGGCGCCGATCTCGGCCAGCCGGGCGTAGGTGCCGCCCGGGCCGGTGTCCTCGCGGGTGATGGGGGTACCGGCGACCAGGACGGCGGGCAGGTAGGAGGTGGAGAGCAGCACCGGCTTGCCGTCCAGGACGAAGCGGCGGTGCCGTACGCACATCGGGGCGCCCGGGTCCACCCCGAGCACCCGGGCCACGTGTTCGGGCGCGCCCTGCTCGGCAACGGACACCTGGTCGACCACCAGGGACCGGTTGTCGATGTCCGCCGACCATATCGACCGGCCGGACCCCCACTGCCCCTGCGCCAGCCGCTGGATGCCGCGCCGGCGCAGCGGCCGGAAGTCCCGGACGAACACCCCGGCGCCGCGGCGCGCCTCGGCGATGCCCTCGCTCTGCAGCACGCCCAGCGCCTGGCGGGCGGTCATCCGGGCCACGCCGTACTCGTCCATGAGGTCGTTCTCGCCGGGCAGGCGGTCGCCGGCGCGGTAGAGGCCGGTGTCGATGGCCGCCTTCAGCGCTTCGGCGATCCGCTGGTACTTGGGCTGCTTGTCGCCTCTGCTGCCGGTCATCACCGCTCCCTCTGCCTCGGACAAATCGTAGGCGCGCCCGCGGCCGCTAGTAAGGAGATACGACCGTTGACATCTCTAGAGATATTAGCTTCTCTAGAGATGCCGGCCAGTCGCCTTCCGGAGCGAGGAGCACAGCGGTGAGCATCCGACAGCGCAACGCCTCGGCCTACCGACCGAACGCGGGTGAACTCGTCCTCGACCGGAGGACCGGACGCACCGGCATCTACATGGACACCATCGGCGGCGAGCACTACCTGCGCCCCGAGGGCGGCGGCCGCGAATGGACCGCCGAACCGAACCACGTCTCGCCCGTTCCCGGACCCCGCGATTCCGCCTGAATGAGTTCGGCCTCGATAATTCCGGCGAAATCCGTGCGAACGGCTACATTCCGGACCCTGCTATCCCCCCGGTGAATCCGGAATTCCGGAACGCCCCGCGCACGCCGCCGGGCACGTTACGGATAACGCCGGTCACCATGTGTGCACCGGGGGCGGGAATCCGCCACCGGCGCACCAGCACACGAACTGGCGTGCACATAACCGACAGCGCCCCCGCGCCCGGACGGGGGCACGGGGGCACTCGGCCGGAAGGGCTTACGGGTGGCCGCCGACCACGTTCTCCGGAACACGCTTCTTGCCCGGCGCGCCAGTGTCCGGCGCGGTGGGCTCCACCACGTACTCGGCCTCGTCACCGAACGCGCCGTTCTCGAAGTCGGCCTTCTGCGCGTCGGTCGGCCCGGTGTACTCGGTGGGGTTCGAGGCCGCGGCCACCGCGCCCTCGACAGCCTTGCCCGCTTCCACAGCGGCAGCCGGGGCCTCGGTCTTCGCCGCGGTCTCGGGCGCCGACGCCGCCGGGGTCTCGCTCTGGTCGTTGGCCATGGGGCGGCCGCCTTTCGGTCATCAAATGTGATCGGCCCGACCTCCGTGGCGCGGGCGCGCGGACAGTATCGTAGGGTTGATTAAATGTCCGATAAACATCGTGTGGCTTGCGCCGCCGTCCGGCAGAGTCGGGCCTCCGCCTAAGCTGAAGCACCGCGGCGGACCGCCGAGCGCCCTTTCACGGAATCGACACCACAGGCCATCGGGGGACTTCATGGAGTTTCGGGAGACGCCGCAGACCTCTGCGCTGCGCTTCCAAGTCCTCGGTCCGGTCCAGGCCTGGCTCGACGGCAAGCCTCTCTCCCTCGGCTCCCCCCAGCAACAGGCCGTTCTGACCACCCTTCTACTGCACTCCGGACGCCCGGTCACCACGCAGGGCCTGGTCGACGCGCTCTGGGGCGAGCGGCCCCCCACCCAGGCGGTGGCCGCGCTCCGCACCTACGTCTCCCGCCTGCGCTCCGTCATCGAGCCCCGGCGCGAGGTGCGCCGACCCGCCGAGCTGCTGGTCTCGGTCGCCGACGGCTACGCGCTGCGTATCCCGGGCGAGTCCCTCGACCTGGCGGTCTTCGAACGGCTCTCCGCCGAGGCCGCGGCCGCCCGGTCCGCCGGCGACCAGCACGAGGCGCACCGGCTGCTGGTCCAGGCGCTGGACCTGTTCAGCGGCCGTCCGCTCACCGGCATCCCCGGCCCCTACGCCGACGCCCAGCGGCTGCGGCTCGCCGAGCGCCAGGTGGCCGCCGCCGAGGAGCTGTGCGCCGCTGCCCTCGACGTCGGCCTGCACGCCGAGATCGTCGGCGAGCTCAACAGCCTGACGGCCGAGCACCCGCTGCGCGAACGCCTGCGCGAGCTGCTGATGCTGGCCCTGTACCGCTGCGGACGTCAGGCCGAGGCGCTCGGCGTCTACACCGACACCCGCAAGCTCCTGATCGAGGAGCTCGGAGTCGAACCCGGCACCGGCCTGTCCGCGATGCACAATCGCATCCTCGCCGCCGACCCGGCGCTCGCCCTCCCGGCCGCGGCTGCCCTCGCCGCCCGCGAGGACGGCCCGGCCGCACCCCCGGCACCGGCCCAACTCCCGGCCGACGTCTCGGACTTCAGCGGACGCTCGGAACTGGTGGGCGACCTCTCGACGGTCCTGATGAACGCCACCGGCCAGGCCGTGGTGGTCACCTCGCTGGCCGGTATCGGCGGCGTCGGGAAGACCACGCTGGCGGTGCACGTCGCCCACCGCGTCCGCGCCGAGTTCCCGGACGGTCAGCTGTACGTCGACCTGCGCGGAGCCGGTGCCTCCCCGGCCGACCCGGTGGTCGTCCTGGGCGACTTCCTGCACGCGCTCGGCGTCACCGAGAACCCGGACTCGCTCGAACAGCGCGCCGCCCTGTACCGCTCGCTGCTCGCCAACCGGCGGATGCTCATCCTGCTCGACAACGCGCGCGACGCCGAACAGATCCAGCCCCTCATCCCCGGCGTCTCCGGCTGCGCCGTGCTCGCCACCAGCCGGTCCCGGCTGGCCGGCATCCCCGGCGCGCAGCTGTTCGACGTCGAGGAGCTGACCCCGGCCGAGGCGTTGGCGCTGTTCTCGGCCATCGTCGGCGAGCAACGGGTCGCCGCCGAGCCGGAAGCCGCCATGAAGGTGGTCAGCGCCTGCGGCTTCCTGCCGCTGGCCGTCCGCATCGCCGCCGCCCGGCTGGCCAGCCGCCCGCGCTGGAGCGTCTCCGACCTGGCCAGTCGGTTAGCCGACCAGCGACGCCGGTTGGACGAACTCCAACTCGGCAACCTCGCCGTGGAGACCACCATCGGCCTCGGCTACGGACAGCTGTCCGTGGACGAGGCCCGCGCCTTTCGGCTCCTCGCCCTGATCGACTCACCCGACATCCCCCTGGCGGCCGCCGCGGCGTTGCTCGGCGTGGACGAGTACACCGCCGAGGACCTCGCCGAGGCGCTGGTCGAGGCGAACATGCTGGAGTGCTTCACCCCCGGCCGCTACCGCTACCACGACCTGCTCCGGCTATACGCCCAGCGGCAGAACGAACGGATCGGGGACACCGGGGAGCAGGAGCGGGCGGTGCTGCGGCTGCTCGACCTGCTGATCCCGACCGTACGCAACGCGGCCCTGGTCATCGAGCCTGACGACGCACTGCCCGAACTGCTGACCGCCCCCTCCTCGCCGGGGCTCGACCTGCCGACGAGTCAAGCCGCCCAGGACTGGCTCGGCACCGAAGGGGCCCTGCTGCTCAGCGCCGTCGAGGCCGCCGCGAGCGGTCCCGGTGCCCTGCAGCGTGCCGCCGTCGACCTGTTGAACTACCTGTTCAGCATCGACCCGGACCCGACCCGTGGCCCGCGCGCGGTCCGGGTCCTGGAGGCCATCGGCGAGGACGCGCAGCGCCGTGGCGACTCGGCCGGCATCGCCCGGGTGTACTTCGCCCTCGGCACCCTGCAGTCCGTCACCAGTGATTTCCAGGGCTCCGAGCAGTCCTTCCGCCGGAGCCTGGACCACCAGGCGCCGAACGAGCCGACCGTCCTGCTCCTGGCCACGGCCAACATGCTGGGCGTGATCCTGAGCGTGGGCAATCGCCCGGCCGAGGCCCTGCCCTTCCTGGAGCAGGCCCGGGCCACCAGCCAGGCCGTCGGCGCACCGAAGGCCGAAGCGCGGATCGTCAGCAACATGGCCCGGGTGCAGCACCGGCTCGGCATGACCGAGACGGCGATCAAGTCCGCCGGCGACGGTGTCGCCGCCGCTCGGGCGTCGAAGAACGGCCCGCTGCTCGCCCAGACCCTCTACCAGCTCGGCGTGGTGCTCTCCACCGCCGAAGCCATCCCCCACCTGCGCGAGGCCCACCGGCTCTACCAGTCCCAGCGCAATCCCCTCTGGGAGGGCTACACCCTGGCCCGGCTCGCCTCGGCCCTGCTCGCCTCCGCGCAGCACACCGAGGCCGCCGAGGCGGCCGGCGAATCGCTCGCGATCGGGCAGGCGATGGACTCCGCCTTCTGCCAGGGGCTGGCCAACGCCGCGCTGGGCGAGGCGTTGCTGGCCCTGGCCCAACCCGCGCGCGGGCTCGCGTGCCTCCAGGAGGCACATGTGATCTTCACGCGGCTCGGTGTGCCCGAGGCCTCCCCCGTGGCGGACCTCATCGCCCGACAGCACACCGAGCCCTTCTCTCCCTCCGCGCCGTAAGGCCTCCGTTCCCCCACGGAGAACCTCCCCCGTTCCGCGCGTCGGCGCTCCCGCAGCCCCCCGGCTGCGGGAGCGCCCTCAACGCTTCCCCGGCGCTGGACTCCAGTGTGCGCCGGACCGATTGACGTTCGATAAACGCCCGATTGTCGGCCTGCGGTCCGGAGAAACCACAGGTCAGCGCGGCCACCCCGGCGCGTCATGCGGCGTGCGGGGCCCCGCGCACCACCCCGGCCCGCACCGTCGTGCTTCCGCAAGCCCGGCCGCATCGACCCAAGTATGACGAGTTGGCCGGAAAGGGACCCCACGGCGCAGTGATCACGCATATTCTCAGATGCCAGTACGCACACGGGTGTCCGCCGGAAGCACACCGGGGTGCAGTCCGTCTGCGTGCTGCGGGGAGCGTGACACACCGCCACCGGCAGCGGCCCGCGAGGCCGCCGAGGAGCCGACCGGAGGCCACGGGTGGAAGGGTGCCTCTCAACGTGACGACCGGACAGATATCCGACGCGTTCCCCGTCGGCGAGGACGCGGGGGGCGACGAGCCCGAGGTACGGCGACGGCGCGCGGCCCGGGCCCTGCAGGCAGTCGCCTTCGACACCATCGGCGCGGGGTACGGCGAGGCCTTCCCCGCGAAGGACGGGCAGCTGGCCTGCGGCCGGCGGCTGCTCGCCGGGCTCGAACCCGGTGCCCGGGTGCTGGACGTGGGTTGCGGCACCGGCGAGCCGACCGTCCGCCAGCTGACCGGGGCCGGACTGCGGGTGACCGCCGTGGACCTCTCCGACGTGATGCTCACCCTGGCCCGGCAGGCGGCGTTCCCCGGCGCATTCCCACCGGTGTTCCATCGGATCGACCTGTACGATCTGGCCACCGAGCGCGCCGACCGGGTCTGGAACGCGCCCGCACTCGGCCCGGACGGCCACGGCACCTTCGCCGCCGTCACCGCGTTCTTCTCCCTGATCCTGCTGCCGCAGGACGAGATCCCGACCGTGCTCCGGCGGCTGCGCGAACTCCTGCGGCCGGGCGGACTGCTGGCGCTCGGTATGGTCGAGGCGGACCTGGATCACGTTCCGCTTCCGTTCCTTGGCAGAGAGCTGCGGATCAGTGGGTATCTGAGGGAGGATCTGGAACGGGTTCTGGTCGCGGCCGGCTTCGCCGTCGAGGAGTGCTCGGGGCATCCGTACGCGCCGGCCAGTACCTCGCTGCCGCCGGAGGAACAGCTGTTCCTGTGCTGTCGACGCGTCGGCTGATCGACCGACCGGCCCAGCACACCCACCGACCACACCGAATCCAGGACAGGCAGCCGTGCGCGACCAGCTCAAGACCGAGGCGGAGCAGCCGCCCGCCGTCCCGGGCCAGCGCCGCCAGGTCCCGGTCCGGGGGCAGGCCCCGGCGAAGCCGCCGTCCGCGCGGCCGGAGCGCGCCGACGTGGCGGACCGCCTCGCGTACCTCGATTCGGCGACCCGGCGGATCAACACCGCCCTCGACCTGGCCGCGACGCTGCGCAACATCGGCCGGGTACTGGTCCCGACGCTGGCCGACGCCGCCGTGGTCCACCTGCGCGACCCGCTGCCCAACGTCGAGCGCGAACCCGGTTTCCCGGAGGAGCTGCGGATCCACCACAGCACCGGCACCCGGATCGGCCGCCGCGGCCGCCCGGGCGGCTTCGACGACCGGCGCCGCTCCCGCTACGGCGCCCGCTCGACCGCCGACAGCGGCCCGGCCACCCCGGTGACCCGCGGCGGGGCGCTCGCGCACGCCCTGCTGAGCCGCCGTCCCGCCGAAGTGGCCGTCCTCGGCACGCCCGGCGCCGAGCGCACCGAGGTGCTGCTGCGCGAGCTGTACGGCACCCGCGGGGTGGCCCGGCTGGCCGCGGGCACCTCCGTCCTCGCCCTGCCGCTGCGCGGCCGCAAGGCCGTCCTCGGGCTGCTGGTGCTGATCCGCCGTCCTCCTGAACGCACCGGCCGCCCAGCCTTCGACGCCGCGGACACGGCGACCGCGACGCACCTCGCCACCCAGGCCGGGCTGGCCGTGGACACCGCCCTGCGGTACGCCCGCGAGTGGGAGATAGCCAACGAACTCCAGCGCAGCATGCTGCCGTTGCGCCTGCCGCAGCCGCACGGCGTCCGGCTCGCCCAGCGCTACCTGCCCGGCGAGCGCGGCGCGCAGGTCGGCGGCGACTGGTACGACGCCGTCCCGCTGCCCGGCAACCGGGTCGCCCTGATCGTCGGCGACGTGATGGGCCACTCGCTCACCTCGGCCGCCATCATGGGCCAACTGCGCACCAGTGCCCAGACCTTGGCCGCCCTCGACCTGCCGCCGCACGAGGTGCTCTACCACCTGGACGAGCAGGCCCAGCGGCTCGGCCGCGAACAGCACCTGGCCACCTGCGTGTACGCGGTCTACGACCCGATCGCCAACCGGGTGGTGCTGGCCAACGCCGGACACGTCCCGCCGGTGCTGGTCCGCCCGGACGGGACCGCCGAGCTGGTGGAGCTGGACTCCGGGGCGCCGATCGGGGTCGGCGGGGTGGACTTCAACTCGGTCGAACTGCCCGCGCCGCCCGGCTCGGCCCTGCTGCTGTTCACCGACGGCCTGGTGGAGACCCGCAGCCGCCCGATCAGCGACGGCCTCGAGGTGCTGCGTGCCCGGATCGCCGCCGCCCGCTGGCAGTCCCCCGAGCAGCTGTGCCAGGAGGCGCTGCGGATCCTGCCGCCCGGCGACCGCGGCGACGACATCGCCCTGCTCGGCGCCTGCTTCGACGGCATCCCAGCCGGGGACGTCGCGCACTGGTACCTGCAGCCGCGCAACGAGACGCCGGGCCGGGCCCGCCGGCTGGTCGCGCACACCCTGCGCCGCTGGGGGCTGGACGAGCTCAGCGAGGCGACCGAGCTGATGGTCAGCGAGCTGGTGACCAACGCCGTCCAGCACGCGACCCGGCCGGTCACCCTGAGCCTGGTGCGCACCACCCGGCTGCGCTGCGAGGTCGGCGACGACAGCCCGCTGCTGCCGCGCCCCCGCCGTGCCGGGCCGGACGACGAACGCGGGCGCGGCCTGCAGATAGTGGCCCGGTGCGCGGACCGCTGGGGCGCGACCCGGCTGGGCACCGGCAAGGTGGTCTGGTTCGAGCAGCGGCTGCCGCAGCCGTAGGCGCCCCGAACCGGGGTGTCAGACCCCGGCCGGCTCCTTCCCCGGCTCCTTCGCCGACTGCTCCGCCAGCCGCGCGATCAGCTGCTCGCCCTCCATGTCCACCTTCGGCACGACCTTCTCCAGCGGCTTCGGGAACCACCAGGCGGCCTTGCCGAACAGCGCCATCGCGGCCGGCACCAGCGCCATCCGCACCACGAAGGCGTCCACCAGGACGCCCACCGCGAGGGCGAAGCCGATCGGCTGGACGATCGGGTCGTGGCCGAAGACGAAGGCGCCGAACACCGAGATCATGATCAGCGCGGCCGCCGTCACCACTCGGGCGCCGCCCTTGACCCCGCCCACGACCGCCTCGCGCGGCGCCGTGCCGTGGACGTGCTGCTCCTTCATCCCGGAGACCAGGAACAGCTCGTAGTCCATCGCCAGCCCGAACAGCACCCCGATCAGCAGGATCGGCACGAAGCTGACCACCGGACCGACCTTCGGCACGTCGATCAGGCCGTCCAGCCAGCCCCACTGGTAGACCGCGACCACCGCGCCGAGCGAGGCCCCGATGCTGAGCAGGAAGCCCAGCACCGCCTTGAGCGGCACGAGCACCGAGCGGAAGGCCAGGGCGAGCAGCACCAGCGCGATGCCGACGATCACCGCGACGAACGGTGGCAGGGCCTGGCCGAGTTTGGCGGAGACGTCGATGTTGGCGGCGGTGGTGCCGGTGACGGCGATGTCCGCGCCGGTGGCGACCTTCAACTCGGCGCGCTGGTCGCGGATCTCGTTGACCAGCGCCCTGGTGTCCTCGTGGTCCGGGCCGGTCCGCGGGATGACGGGCACCAGGGCGGTCCGGCCGCTCCGGTCGACCTGTGGCGGCAGCAGCGTCTGAACGCCCTTCAGGGTCTGCAGCCTGCCCGCCACCTCCTGCACCGCCTGCTCGGGCCGCGGCGCCCCGTTGGCGTCCACGACCACCACGAGCGGCGCGTTGAAGCCCGGCCCGAAGCCGCCGCTGACCAGGTCGTACGCCGTGCGGGCGTCCGTCCCGACGGCTTGCGAGCCGCCGCCCGGCAGGCCGAGGTTCAGGCTCGCCGCGGGCACCGCCATGACGCCCAGCCCGGCCAAGCCGACGAGCAGGACGGGCAGCGGGCGGCGGACCACGAAGCGGGCCCAGCGCTCGCCCATGGTGGTCCTGCCGGTGGTGCGCAGGGCCCGCTTCCAGACGGGCAGCCGGTCGATGGCGCGGCCGACGAAGCCCAGCACGGCGGGCAGCAGCGTGATCGCGACCAGGACGGCCACCACGACGGCCCCGGAGGCGGCCAGGCCCATCACGGTGAGGAACGGGACGCCCGCGACGGCGAGTCCGGCGAGCGCGACGACCACGGTCAGGCCGGCGAAGACGACGGCGCTGCCGGCGGTCGCGGTGGCACGGGCGGCGGCCTCCTCCGGCTCCAGCCCCTCGTCCAGGTGGCGGCGGTGGCGGAACAGGATGAACAGCGCGTAGTCGATGCCGACCGCGAGGCCGACCATCAGGGCGAGCACCGGCGCGGTGGTGATGATCCGGAACGAGCCGGTGAGCGCCAGCAGTCCGGCCATCGCCACGCCGACGCCGACCAGCGCGGTCAGCAGCGGCAGCCCGGCCGCGACCAGCGTGCCCAGGGTGATCACCAGCACCGCCCCGGCGACCACCAGGCCGATCGACTCGGAGCCGCCTTCGATCTGGGCGAACCTGTTGTACGCGTCGCCGCCGAAGGCCACCTCCAGCCCGGCGGCGCGGGCCGGTTCGGCGGCGGCCTTGACCGCGTCGCGCTGCCGGTCGGTGACGTCGGCGAGCTTGCGGTCGAAGGAGACCAGGGCGATCGCGACCCGCCGGTCCGGCGAGACGGCGCCCGTGGCGTACGGGTCGGGCACCGCGGCCACGCCGGGGACGTGGGCGATCCGGCCGACGGCCGCGCCGATCGCCTCAGCCGCCTCGGGCGTGGTGGCGCCGCCGGGTGCCGGGGCGGCGAAGACGACCTGGGCGGAGCCGTGGCCCTGCGCCGGGAAGGTGTCCTTGATCCGGTCCAGGGTGCTCTGCGCCTCGGTGCCGGGCACCGTGAACTCGTCGCTGGTCTTGCCGGCGAAGGCGCCGGCGGCCCCGCCGATCGCGATCAGGACGGCGATCCAGACGGCCAGGACGGCGCGCCGGCGCCGGAAGCAGAAGCGGCCCAGTCGGTACAGGTACGTGGCCATGGGCGGTCCCTCGGGTCGGTCAGGGCAGGTCGCGTTCCACCGTACGCGCAAGTTTGTCGCGTGACAAAGTCGACCGACAGGAGCGAGTGACAGGATTGCTCGACACAGTTGCTCGACCGTGGCGATACCCTGGCCCAATGGCTCATGTCCCCGCCTCCGAACGCCGCCCGCAGCTGGTCCAGGCCGCCATCGACCTGATGGCCCGGGAGGGGATCGCCGCCGGCAGCACCCGGGCGATCGCGGCCGAGCTGGGCGTGGCACAGGCGACGGTGCACTACACCTTCGGCACCAAGAAGGACCTCTACCGGGCCGTCATCGAGCAGCTGACCGCCGAGTTCATCGGCTCCGTCCGCGCCGCCTCCCCGGGCGACGGCCCCTTCGGCGAGCAGGTCGGGGCACTGGTCCACGCCCTGTGGGAGAGCTCCACCGGCGAGGACGGGCGCTGCATGCTGCTGAGCGAGTTCGCGGCGCTGGCGATGCGCGACCCCGACCTGCAGGAGATCATGCGGGCCCTGCAGTACGAGACCGAGGGCACCGCGGTCGAGATGATCACCGCGCTCGCCGAGGCACACGGCCTGCGGCTCCCCGTGCCCGCCGAGGAGATCGCCGTCCACTTCCTGACCGGCTTCCACGGCCTGACCGACCGTTACCTGTCGCTGCGCGCCCCCGGCGAGCAGCCCGGCCCGGACACCCTGCGGGCGCTGGACCTGCTGGTGGCCACCACGGTCGGGCTCTGCCTGGGCACGCCCGCCCGCTAGGAGACGATCCGGACCGGCAGTTCGGCCAGCACCTCGCGCAGCGCGGCCGCGAAGCGCCCGTACTCGGCGCCGCGGGCCGAGCCCGGGCGGACGGCCAGCCCGATCCGGCGGCCGGGCGCCGGGGCGGCGAAGCGGACGGCGGCCAGCCGGTCGGCGCGACCGGCCTCGACGTCCAGCGCGGTGGCGGGCAGCAGGGTCACCCCGAGGCCGCCGGCGACGAGCTGGACCAGGGTGGACAGACCGGCCGCGCGGGTGGTCGAGCCCGCCGGGTCGGCGCCGACCTCACGGCAGATGTCCAGCGCCTGGTCGCGCAGACAGTGACCCTCCTCCAGCAGCAGCACGTCCAGGTCGAGCAGGACGTCGCGGGGGACGTCGATCCGCCCGGCGAGCGGGTGGCCGGGCGGGGTGATCAGGACGAAGTCCTCGTCGAACAGCGGGATGTCCAGGGTCGGCGAGGTGCCGCCGGCCGGCAGCGCGAGCAGCAGGACGTCCAGGCGCCCGGCGGCCAGGCCCTCCAGCAGCGACGGGGTGCGTTCCTCGTGGACGTGCAGTTCCAGCTCGGGGAAGCGGTCGCGGACCAGCCGCAGCACGATGGGCAGCAGGTAGGGCGCGACGGTCGGGATGACGCCCAGGTGCAGCGGCCCGGTGAACGGGCGGCGGGCGGCCTCGACCTCCTCGGTGAGGACCTGCAGCGAGGCGAGCACCCGGCGGGCGTGCTGGTGCACGCGTTCCCCCAGCGGGGTGATAATCACCCTGCGTGTCGTACGCTCGACCAACTGCGCGCCCAGCGACTCCTCCAGCGCCGCGACCGCCCCGGACAGCGCCGGCTGGCTGGTCCCGGTCGCGGCGGCGGCCTCCCGGAAGTGCCGGTGCTCGGCCACCGCGACGAAGGCCCGCAGCTGGGCGATGGTCGGGCTGCGGGGACTGCGGGCCGTGGCGCTCGTCACAGTCGGGTCGGCCTTGGCGGCGGCGCCCCGCCGGGAGCCCGGCCGCGACGTGGGGGATTCGGTACTGATAACAATCTCCGATCAGACACATCCAGTGTAGCTATTTCCCCGATCAGTCCACGATGTGGAATTGTGATGGGTGTCCGGAATCCGGACAAAGCTCCCCTCATCTCACTTCAGGAGAAGCGAACGTGCTCACGATCGGTGACAAGTTCCCCGAGTTCGACCTCAAGGCCTGTGTCGACCTGGACGCCGCGAACGCCTTCGCTGACATCAACCACAAGTCCTACGAGGGCAAGTGGAAGGTCGTCTTCTTCTGGCCGATGGACTTCACCTTCGTCTGTCCGACCGAGATCGCCGCGTTCGGCAAGCTGAACGAGGAGTTCGCCGACCGCGACGCCCAGATCCTCGGCGTCTCCGGCGACTCCGAGTTCGTGCACCACGCCTGGCGCAAGGACCACAAGGACCTGCGCGACCTGCCCTTCCCGATGCTGGCCGACGTCAAGCACGACCTGATGCGCGACTGCGGCGTCGAGGGCGAGGACGGCACCGCCCAGCGCGCCGTCTTCATCGTCGACCCGAACAACGAGATCCAGTTCGTCATGGTGACCGCCGGTTCCGTCGGCCGTAACCCCAAGGAGGTCCTGCGGGTGCTGGACGCCCTGCAGACCGACGAGCTGTGCCCGTGCAACTGGACCAAGGGCGAGGACACCCTCGACGCCCAGGCCCTGCTGGCGGGCTGATCCATGGCCCTCGACGACCTGAAGGCCGCCCTCCCGGACTACGCCAAGGACCTCAAGCTCAACCTGGGCTCGGTCATCGGCAACTCCGACCTCCCCGCCCAGCAGCTCTGGGGCACCGTGCTGTCCTGCGCGATGGCCACCCGCAGCCCCGGTCTGCTGCGCGCGCTGGAGCCCGAGGCCAAGGCCAACCTCTCCCCCGAGGCGTACACCGCCGCCAAGGGCGCGGCCGCGATCATGGGGATGAACAACGTCTACTACCGGACGCTGCACCTGCTCTCCGACAAGGAGTACAGCACGATGCGGGCCGGTCTGCGGATGAACATCATCGGCACCCCGGGCGTCGAGAAGGTCGACTTCGAGCTCTGGTGCTTCGCCGTCTCGGCCATCAACGGCTGCGGCCAGTGCCTCGACTCGCACGAGGCCGTCCTGCGCAAGGCCGGCGTCGAGCGTGAGGTCGTCCAGGCCTCGATGAAGATCGCCGCCGTCCTGCAGGCCGTGGCCGGCGTCCTCGACTCCGAGGCCGCCCTCGCCGCCGTCACCGCCTGACCCACCCGGCACCCCGCGCGGGCCCCTCCCGGACACCACGTCCGCGAGGGGCCCGCCGCCGTTTCCGGCCCTCCGGCGCCGAGGCGCGCTCAGTCCGTGGCGGGCCGGGCCGGCTGGGCGGGTGGGGCCGGCTGGGCGGCGGCGGTGTGCTGGGCGGCTTCGCGGGCGGCGGCGGCTTCGCGGGCGGCTTCGAGGGCGGTGAAGACGGCCTGGCCGGCCTCGTTGCGGCGGCGCAAGTGGGTGATCACGGTGTTGGTGACGGCGATCAGCGGGACGGCGACGACCGCGCCGCCGATGCCACCGATGATGCCGCCCGCCGCGACGCCGAGGACCACGCCCAGCGGGTGCACCCGGACCGCCCGGCCGAGGATCAGCGGCTGCAGGATGTGGCTCTCCACCTGCATCACCGCGATCAGCACCACCAGCACCATCAGCGCCGTCCACGGCCCCTGGGTGACCAGGGCGATCAGCACCGCGACAGTGCCGGTGACCAGCGCGCCGACCAGCGGGACGAAGGCGCCCAGGAAGATGATCACGGCCAGCGGCGTGGCCAGCGGCACGCCCAGCAGTTCGATGCCGGTGCCGATGCAGACCGCATCGATGAAGGCCACGCAGACGGTGCCGCGCACGTAGGCGGTGAGCGTCGCCCAGGCCTTCGGGCCGGCGCCGGCCATCGCGAAGCGGGAGTGCCGGGGCAGCCCGCGCAGCGCCCAGTTCCAGATCCGCTCGCCGTCGTAGAGAAGGAAGAAAGTGGTGAAGAAGGTCATCAGCAGCGCGGTCAGCACCTCGACGGCGATCTGCGCGCCGGTGATCGAGGCCGAGGTGAGCTGATCGGTGTTGGTGGTGATCGCCTTGGTGATCTGGTCGGCGAAGTCCTTGATCTGCTGCTGGGTCAGGTGCAGCGGCCCGGTGATCAGCCAGTCCCGGAGCTGGTTGACGCCGTCTTTGACCTGGGCGGTGACGTCCGGCAGGTTGGTACTCACCTGCCAGACCACGAACCAGCCGACCAGCCCGATCCCGGCCAGACCGCTCAGGAACACCCCGCCCGCCGCCAGCGAGCGCGGCGCCCCGCGCCGGCGCAGCCAGGACACCGAGGGCTCCAGCAGCGCGGCGATCAGTAGCGAGGCGAGCACCGAGAAGGCGACCAGCCGCAGCATGTCGACCACGTAGAAGACGACGTAGAGCGCGGCGCCGAGCAGCAGCAGCCGCCAGGTCGACTCGGCGGCCACCCGCAGCCCCCACGGCACCGCCTCGGCGGGGGTGGCGGGCCGGCCGGGGTGGTACTCGCGGCCGAGGCCCGCGTGCGCGGCGGGTGCGGCCGGGGCCGGGGTGGCGGGCGCGGGGGCCGCGGCGACCGCGGTGCCCGTCGGCACCGCCGGCGGCGGGGCGGGATCGGTCCGGGGCACCGGCACCGGGCCGGGCGCCTCGACGACGGCGGGCCCGTGCCCTTCGGTGAGTGCAGGTCCCTCGGCGAGCGCGGGGACGGCGAGTTCATGCGGGTCCGCCGCCATCGCGGCGCGCCGGCGCCGTTCGATCACGGCGGCCGCGCTCGCCACCACGGCCATGCCCTTGGCCACGGCCTTGAAGGCCTTTCCGCCCCGCGCCATCCTCGCTACCACCGATCCCCTGCCCGGTCCGCCGTGCCCGGCGGTACGCCGCGGTCCTGCCGCGGCCGTCAAGGGATGACGCTACCCGGCGAGGGTGCGGCGAGTCCGGCCGCCGGTGGGTTCGACTCGAACACCTCACCCCGAGAACATGGACAAATCGCCCTGTTCCAGGTGGTTTCGGACTCATTTCGCTGGGGAGGAGTCGGGACAAGACCCGACGAGACCCGGAGGCCACACCCCCGGAGGGCACCCGACAGCCAACCGCCGGCGGACCGGCCGGTGCGGGAAGCAACCAGGACCCCTTCCCGCGCCCCGCGTCCGCACCCAGAGCCGCACCGCCCGAGAGCGCACTGGTCAGCGCAGCCCGGGCGGCGCGGTTCGCCTTTTCCCGGCCCGGCCGAACGTCGACGCCCCCCGGAACCGGCGCCGCGAAAAGCGACGGCCCCCGGTCGCCCGCCCGGGAAGGGCGAGCGGCCGGGGGCCGTACGGAGTGCGCCGCCGGAGCGGCTGCCGCTCCTAGTACCAGTTGTGGGCCTGCCAGAACGACCAGGCGCCGCAGGGACTGCCGTAGCGGCTGTTCATGTAGCTGAGGCCCCACTTGATCTGGGTGGCCGGGTTGGTGCGCCAGTCGGCACCGGCCGAGGCCATCTTGGTGCCGGGCAGCGCCTGGACCAGGCCGTACGCACCGGAGCTCTTGTTGGTCGCGGTGTAGTCCCAGCCGCTCTCGCGCTTCACGATCTGGCTGAAGCACTGGAACTGGGCGTCGTCGCCGACGATCTGCCGGGCCACGTCCTGGACCGAGCCGGGGCTGACCGAAACCGGGGGGGGCGTGCTGTCGTCGACGGCGGTCATCGCCGACCGGGCCTTCGACCGGTTCGCGGCCTCGGCGGCCTTGCGCTGGTCGTCGGCGGCCTTGGCGGCCTTGTCCGCGTCGGCCTTGGCCTGGGCGTCGGCCTTTGCCTGGGCGTCCGCGGCGGCCTGCTGGCGCGCGGCCTCCTCGGCGGCCTTCTGCTCCGCGGCGACCTTGGCAGCCGCGTCGGCGGAGGCCTGCTGGGCGGATGCCTGCTGGCCGATGTTGTCACTGATGGTCTGCGCCTGGGCGCCAGAGGGGACTTCGGCAAGCAGGGTCGCACCGGCGACGTCGACCGTCTGCATGGTCTTGCCCTCGCTGCCCGAGGCCATGCCCACGACGGCACCGACAGCGGTGACGGCGGTGGCGGAGGCCACAGCAACTCCCCGGACCGAGATCCGAGTCACATGGATTCCTTCCAGCATCGCCCACGCGTGACCGTGCGGACGCAACATGCCCCTTGGCACGGACCTCCGCACGGTGCTCTGGTCACGGGAGGTGCTGGCCCGGCGTCCGGCCGAGGTGAGGCGACCGGGCGTTGGAATCGGGCGGCGTACGGCTCATCGGTCTTCAATTGTGTGTCCACCGACCGGAGTTGGTGGACGTTCCGGGGCCTGACTCCCGGAGTCCGGAAGCCCTGCCGCGCCGTACGCGGGGCCTGACAGAACCCTCACCATGCCGCACCGGGTACGGTCGACGCAATTCCCATCCGCGTGGCGCATGTCACATTCGCCGCCCCGGAGTTTTCCGGACGGAAAGCACTCGATGTGATGAAACGGATGGGGCCCGCTCCGTCAGGAGCGAGCCCCAGGGCGCAAGTTGACCCTATTGTCCGACTATGTCCCGATCAGGGACGGATCACGGGTTGATGTCCTCCAGCATCTCCGTGACCAGCGCCGCGATCGGCGAACGCTCCGAGCGCGTGAGCGTGATGTGCGCGAAGAGCGGATGCCCCTTCAGCTTCTCGACCACCGCCACCACACCGTCGTACCGGCCCACCCGCAGGTTGTCCCGCTGCGCCACGTCGTGGGTGAGCACCACCCGCGACCCCTGCCCGATCCGGGACAGCACCGTCAGCAGGACGTTGCGCTCCAGCGACTGCGCCTCGTCCACGATCACGAACGCGTCGTGCAGCGAGCGCCCCCGGATGTGGGTCAGCGGCAGCACCTCCAGCATCCCGCGGGAGATGACCTCCTCGATCACGTCCGGGGTGGTGACGGCGGAGAGGGTGTCGAAGACCGCCTGCGCCCAGGGGCCCATCTTGTCCGCCTCGGAGCCCGGCAGGTAGCCGAGTTCCTGGCCGCCGACCGCGTACAGCGGCCGGAAGACCATCACCTTGCGATGCTGCCCCCGCTCCAGCACCGCTTCCAGACCCGCGCACAGCGCCAGCGCCGACTTTCCGGTACCGGCCCGGCCACCCATCGAGACGATGCCGATGTCCGGGTCGAGCAGCAGGTCCAGCGCCACCCGCTGCTCGGCGCTGCGCCCGCGCAGCCCGAACGCCTCGCGCTCCCCGCGCACCAGCCGGACCCGGCCGTCACCGGTGACCCGGCCGAGCGCGCGGCCACGTTCCGAGGTGAGCACCAGCCCGGTGTGGACGGGCAGTTCGGCGGCCCCGTCGAGGTCCACCGCGGCCTCGTGGCCGGCCGCGAACAGCGAGTCGACCTGGTCGGCCGGAACGTGCAGCTCGGACATGCCCGTCCAGCCGGAGGTGATCGCCAGCTCGGCCCGGTACTCCTCGGCGAGCAGGCCCACCGAGCTGGCCTTGATCCGCAGCGGCAGGTCCTTGGAGACGACGGTAACGTCGTAGCCCTCGGCCTGCAGGTTGCGGGCGACCGCCAGGATCCTGGCGTCCGCCTCGCCGCCGCCGGCGCGGTACCCGGCCGGCAGTATCGAGACGTCGGAGTGGTTGAGCTCGACCCTGATGCTGCCGCCGAGCTCGCCGACCGGGATCGGCTCGTCGAGCCGGCCGTGGCGGATGCGGTAGTCGTCGAGCAACCGCAGTGCCTGGCGGGCGAAGTAGCCCAGCTCCGGGTGGTGCCGCTTGGCCTCCAGCTCGGTGACGACCACCACCGGAAGGACGACCTCGTGCTCCTCGAAGCGGGTCATGGCGAGCGGGTCCGCCAGGAGCACGCTGGTGTCGAGAACGTACGTGCGCCGGTCTGGTGTCCGGCGGCTCTTGGAACTGACCACTAGGCCTCCAGAGCGGATGACCCTGCGTCATCCGCGGCAAGCCGGTCCCCGCTGCCCCGGTGGCCTCGGAACCGGACTGACTGGAGTATTCCCAGGCGGGGGGCGGTGCATTCACGCCCCCGGCGAACTGACGGATCATTGCCGGTGAACGTTTGGCCTCGTGTGGCAGCCGGGTAGGCCAGCCCTACGGCGGTCACTTCGCCCTGGGGCCGGCGAGCGGGGCCCCGGCCCCACGGGCACGTAGGGCCGGGACTACAGACCCATCCGCCGGTTGCGCTGCTCGAACGCCCGCAGGGCGCGCAGGAAGTCGACCTTGCGGAAGGCCGGCCAGTACGCCTCGCAGAAGTAGAACTCGCTGTGCGCGCTCTGCCAGAGCAGGAAACCGGACAACCGCTGCTCGCCCGAGGTACGGATGATCAGGTCCGGGTCGGGCTGGTTGCGGGTGTAGAGGTGCTCGGAGATGTGCTCGACGGTCAGGATCTCGGCCAGTTCCTCGATCGAGGTGCCGCGGCCGGCCTGCTCCTGGAGCAGCGAGCGGACGGCGTCGGCGATCTCGTGCCGGCCGCCGTAGCCGACCGCGACATTGACCGTGATGCCGTCGATGTCGGCAGTCTCGTCGGCGGCGCGCTTGAGCACGTCGGCGGTGTGCTGCGGGAGCAGGTCCAGCGCGCCGACCGGGTGGACCTTCCAGCGGCGGGCGGCGGCGAGGCCGGTGACGGCGTCCTCGATGATGCCGAGCAGCGGGACCAGCTCGTCGGCCGGGCGGTCCAGGTTGTCGGTGGAGAGCATCCAGAGGGTGACGACCTTGACGTGGGTCTCGTCGCACCAGCCGAGGAACTCGGTGATCTTGTCGGCGCCGCGCTGGTGTCCGTACGCGGTGGAGCCGCCGGTGGCCTTGGCCCAGCGGCGGTTGCCGTCCAGGATCACGCCGATGTGGTGCGGGGTGCGCGCGAGGTGGACCTCGACCCGGCGGCCGTAGAGCCCGTACATCCCGCCCAGCAGGGTGCGCAGCCCCGGCGTCCGTTCGGCGACATCGCGCAGACCCATGGTTCCCGGACCCCTCCGTGCTCGTTCAGCTGGTGCGTCACCGCCCCGGCGCAGCCTACTCCGGCACGCAGGCACACGGTAAAGCCGCAGGTAGCGGCCTGGTCACGGTCCTGTACGAAGTCTGTCGCGACGGGCGTGTCGGGGGTCGCGAGGGGGCGTACGGGGGCCGCTCGGGAGCCGTGCGGGAGCCGTTCGGGAGCCGCTCGGGAGTGGTGCGGCAGCCATGCGGAAGCCGGAGCGGTGCGGACACGGAACGGTCTCCGGATCCTTAACGGAACCGTAAGCCGTCCGTCCGATGCTTGACGACCAGCAATGGTCTAGTCCAGCTTGTGACCCGGGACGGAACGACCCTCCTCCGGCCCCCCTCCCCCAGGCTCACTTCGGACCTCCCCTCCCCCCACACGCGGCCGCCGCGACCCCCACCGCGGCGGCCGCTCCTCCCCCAGGAGCGCCACCCCATGGCCCGTACGCTGAACCAGCCCTCGCACAAGCGCCGGCGCAGCCCTCTCCCGGCCGTCGCGGCCGGTGCAACCGCCCTCGCCCTGGCCGGCGGCGGCCTCGCCCTCTTCGCCGGCGGTGCCAGCGCGGCGGTCGGAAACCTGGTCACCAACGGCGGCTTCGACGGCGGGCTGGGCGGCTGGAGCTGCACCGGCGCCGCGACCGCCGTCTCCTCGCCGGCCCACTCCGGCACCGGCGCGCTGCAGGCCACCCCGGGCGCCGGCGACACCGCCGAGTGCACCCAGACCGTCAGCGTGCTGCCCAACACCAGCTACACGCTGAGCGCCTGGGTCCAGGGCCCGTACGTCTACCTCGGCGCGCGCGGCACCGGCGGCACCGACCCGTCCGCCTGGTCGAACCAGAACAGCTGGAACCAGCTGTCCACCACCTTCACCACCGGGGCGAACGCCACCAGCGTCACCGTCTACCTACACGGCTGGTACGGGCAGAGCGCCTACCTCGCCGACGACGTCGCGCTGATCGGCCCCGGCGGCACCGGCACCCCGTCGCCGACCGCGTCCCCGACCGCCACGCCGACCGCGACGGCCACCGCCTCCCCCACGGCCACCGCCACGCCCACCCGGACGGCGACCCCGACTCCCACCGCCACGGCGTCCGGCACCACCCCGCCGGCCACCGGCCTGCCGGCGCACGCGGTCACCGGCTACTGGCAGAACTTCGACAACAACTCGACCCCGCAGCGCCTGAGCGACGTCCAGAACGCGTACGACATCATCGCGGTCTCCTTCGCCGACGCCGTGCCGACCCGGACCGGCGCGATCAGCTTCGCCCTGGACCCGGGCCTGTCCAAGGCGCTCGGCGGCTACACGGACGCCCAGTTCCGCGCCGACATCAAGGCCAAGCAGGCGGCCGGCAAGAAGGTCGTCCTCTCCATCGGCGGCCAGAACGGCGCGATCACCGTCGGGGACGCCACCGCCGGCGCCAACTTCGCCAACAGCGCCTACGCGATCATCAAGGACTACGGCTTCGACGGCATCGACGTCGACCTGGAGAACGGCGTCCAGGCCGGCCCGCTCGGCGACGCCCTGCACGCCCTGCAGGCCAAGGTCGGCGCCGGCTTCGTCCTGACCATGGCGCCCGAGACCATCGGGATATACAGCACCTCCGGCGCCTACTTCCAGCTGGCGCTGAAGACCAAGGACATCCTCACCGTCGTCAACACCCAGTTCTACAACTCGGGTGGCATGAACGGCTGCGACGGCAAGGTCTACAACCAGGGCACCGTCGACTTCATCACCTCCCAGGTCTGCACCCACATCCAGGGCGGTCTGCGGCCGGACCAGGTCGGCATCGGCGTGCCGGCCTCGAGCAAGGCGGCGGGCGGCGGCTACGTCCCGCCGACCGTGGTGAACAACGCGCTGGACTGCCTGGCCACCGGCAACAACTGCGGCAGCTTCGTACCGCCGGCCAAGTGGCCGACCATCCGCGGCGCGATGACCTGGTCGACCAACTGGGACGCCGCCAACGGCAACGCGTTCTCCGACGCGGTCGGCCCGTTCGTCCACAAGATGCCGTAAGAACTCACCTTCCCCGGCGCGCCGCTCCTTGAGGGTGGGGCCGCGCGCCGGCGGCGGGGCCCGTCGTACCACTCCGGTACGGCGGGCCCTGCCGCGTCCGCCGACGCCCGGAAGGGCTACCCGGCCAGCACCGCCGTGAGCGCGCCGAGCAGCAGGAACGGGCCCACCGGGACGTCGAGTCCGCGCACCGGGCGCCGGCGGACCAGGGCGGCGACGGCCCGCAGCACTGCCCAGAGACCGGCCAGCACCACCGCGGCGACCATCCCGCCGAGCGCCACCGACCAGCCGTACCAGCCGAGCAGTCCACCCAGCGTGAACCCGAGCGGGGAGTCCCCGGGCCCCAACGCCCGGGCCCAGACGGCCAGTTCGAGCACCGCACCGACCGTCAGCGCCGCCAGCAGACAGCGCAGCAGCACCCCCGTGCGCCCCTCGGCCAGCGCCGCCACCACCAGCAGCGCGGCCACCCCACCGAGCAGCGGCAGCGTCAGCCGGTACGGCAGCCGGCGCACCCGCGCGTCGACGAAACCGAGCGCCACCCCGAGCGCGGCCGCCCAGCCCAGCGCCGCGGCCACCGGCCCGTGCGCCGCGTACGCCACCGCGACGGCGACCGCCGCCGCGACCGACTCCACCGACCACGGGCCCGCGCCCAGCCGCTCCCGGCAGCCCGGGCAGCGCCCGGTCGGCGGCAGCAGGCGCGCCGCGCGCCCGCAGGTCGGGCAGGCCTCACGCCACGGTTCGCCCTCCGGCACCGCGAACCGGGCGACCAGCCCGCGCAGCGGCGGAGCCGCCAGGAGACCGACCAGCACCGCCGCGACCACGACCGGCACCACCGGCGCACCCCCTCCTCGATCGACGCACCGGCCCCATCCTCCCGCGCCGAGCGGGGTGCCGTCCGGCGGGCGGTCCGGTCCGCCGTCCGCCGGCGTCTGTCGCCGTCCGATGTGCCGTCCGTCTCGTTCCGGGGCACGACCCGCCCGCGTTCCTCGCGTACGGGAGCATTCCGGACACCGCGCTCCCCCTTTGGAAGGCCCGCCGAGGCCCCCGCCTGCCGATCCAAGGAGCCCCTACCGAGCCCTCCGGAGCACCTTCCCGGAGAGCCGCCGCAGGGGTCGTCCGTACCCCTAAAGTAGGCAGGCATGCAGGTCATCCAGTCCAGCAAGCTCGCCAATGTCTGCTACGACATCCGTGGCCCGGTGCTCGACGAGGCGATGCGGCTGGAGGAACAGGGCCACCGCATCCTCAAGCTCAACACCGGCAACCCGGCCGCCTTCGGCTTCGAGGCTCCCCCGGAGATCCTCCAGGACATCCTGCGCAACCTCGCGAACGCGCACGGGTACGGCGACTCCAAGGGCCTGCTCTCCGCCCGCCGCGCGGTGGTCATGCACTACGAGGACCGCGGGCTGCACGGACTCTCCGTCGACGACGTCTTCCTCGGCAACGGCGTCTCCGAGCTGATCCAGCTCGCCATGACCGCGCTGCTGGACGACGGCGACGAGGTGCTCGTCCCGGCGCCGGACTACCCGCTGTGGACCGCCTCGGTCTCGCTGGCCGGCGGCACCGCCGTGCACTACCGCTGCGACGAGCAGTCCGAGTGGTACCCGGACCTCGCCGACATCGAGGCCAAGGTCACCGACCGGACCAGGGCCATCGTGGTGATCAACCCGAACAACCCGACCGGCGCGGTCTACCCGCGCGAGGTGCTGGACGGCATCGTCGAGATCGCCCGTCGGCACAACCTGGTGGTCTACGCGGACGAGATCTACGACAAGATCCTCTACGACGACGTCGAGCACATCCCGCTGGCCACCCTGGCCCCGGACCTCTTCTGCGTCACCTTCAACGGCCTGTCCAAGGCCTACCGCGTCGCGGGCTTCCGCTCCGGCTGGATGGTGCTGTCCGGCGACCGGTCCCGGGCCCGCAGCTACATCGAGGGCCTCACCGTGCTCGCCTCGATGCGGCTGTGCGCCAACATGCCCGCCCAGCACGCGGTGGCCGCCGCGCTCGGCGGCCGGCAGTCGGTCCGCGACCTGGTGCTGCCCGGCGGACGCCTGCTCGCCTCGCGCGACGCCGCGTACGAGCTGCTGAACCAGATCCCCGGCGTCAGCTGCGTCAAGCCCAAGGGCGCCCTGTACGCGTTCCCCCGGCTGGACCCGAAGGTCCACAAGATCAAGGACGACGCCCAGATGGTCCTCGACCTGCTGCGCTCCCAGCGCATCCTGCTGGTCCAGGGCACCGGCTTCAACTGGCCCGAGCCGGACCACTTCCGGGTGGTCACCCTGCCCCGCCCCGAGGAGATCACCGACGCCGTGACCCGCATCGGCGACTTCCTCAGCGGCTACGCCCAGCCTTGACCTCTCCTTTAACCACGGACCACCGGGCGGACCATATGATTCCCGCGCGTCGGCGGCCCGGGCTCCTCTCCGGGCCGTAGGGGGAACGGGCCGGTCGGCAGTATGCCGGGGCCCGGGCCGACGCGGACACCGGAGCGCTCAACCGCCCGGAAGGCTCCGCTCCCCTGCCCCCACTCCTCCGCAAGGGACCGGTCCGCCTTGACCATCCGCATTCCGCTCACCCGTGCCCGCGCCGCCGCGGCCGTCTCCGTCGCCGCCATCGCGTTGACCACCGCCCTGCCGGCCACGCCGGCCTCGGCCCTCGGTGGCCTGCAGATTCCGAAGGCCAGCCCGTTCGTCAACTCCAACAGCGGCAAGTGCCTGGAGATCGCCGACTGGAGCACCGCCAACGGCGCCCCGGCCCGCCAGTGGGACTGCACCGGCGGCACCAACCAGCTCTTCGACATGATCCAGGCGCCCGGCAAGGCCGCGTACTTCCTGCGTAACCGGAACTCGGGCAAGTGCCTGGAGATCGCCGACTGGAGCACCGAGGACGGCGCCCCGGCCCGCCAGTGGGACTGCACCGGCGGCGACAACCAGGCCTGGGAGCTGGGCAGTGCCGGCGAGGTCCAGACCGGCCCGAAGGAGGTCGGCCTGATCAACTGGAACTCCATGAGCTACCTGGAGGTCGCCGACTACCGCCTGGACAACGGCGCGCCGGTCCGGCAGTGGCGTGGCGGCCTGGGCTGGAACAAGTACTGGACCATCGTCAACGCCAAGGCGCTCTGATCCTGGTCCTGCCCTGACGGCCCCGGCGCGGATCGGCGCCCGGGCCCGGACAGCACTACGGCCGGAGTCCCGGTCCGGACGATCTCCTTGGTCGGGGAAAGATCGTCCGGAGGAACTCCGGCCGTCCTGTCGCATCGGCGGGCGCGCGGTTCGTGCCGCGCGCCCACCTCTCGCTCGGTTGAGGCTCAGGCTCAGCCGAGGCGCGCGACGAGGTTCCGGTACTCGTCCCACAGCTCCTTCGGGGTGTGGTCGCCGAAGGTCTCCAGGTGGGCCGGCACGAGGGCGGCCTCCTGGCGCCAGATGTCGGCGTCCACGGTGAAGAGCAGGTCGAGGTCGTCCTGGGTCAGCTTCAGGTCGCCGAGGTCGAAGCCCTCGACGGTCGGCAGCACGCCGATCGGGGTCTCGACACCCTCGCCGGTGCCCTCCAGGCGCTCGACGATCCACTTGAGCACGCGGCTGTTCTCGCCGTAGCCGGGCCACACGAAGGCGCCCTCGGCGTTCTTGCGGAACCAGTTGACGTAGTAGATCTTCGGCAGCTTGGCGGCGTCCGCCTGGGCGCCGACCTTCAGCCAGTGGGCGAAGTAGTCACCCATGTTGTAGCCGCAGAACGGCAGCATCGCGAACGGGTCGCGGCGCAGCTCGCCGACGGTGCCCTCGGCGGCGGCGGTCTTCTCGGAGGCGATGTTGGCGCCGAGGAAGACGCCGTGCTGCCAGTCGAAGGACTCGGTCACCAGCGGGACTGCGGTGGCGCGGCGGCCGCCGAACAGGATCGCCGAGATCGGCACGCCCGCCGGGTCCTCCCACTCGGGGGCGATGGTCGGGCACTGCGCGGCCGGGACGGCGAAGCGGGCGTTCGGGTGGGCGGCCGGGGTGCCGGACTCGGGGGTCCAGTCGTTGCCGCGCCAGTCGGTCAGGTGCGCCGGGGGCTCCTCGGTGAGGCCCTCCCACCACACGTCGCCGTCGTCGGTGAGGGCGACGTTGGTGAAGACGGTGTTGCCCCAGAGGGTCTCGATGGCGTTGGCGTTGGTGTCCACGCCGGTGCCGGGGGCGACGCCGAAGAAGCCGGCCTCGGGGTTGATGGCGTAGAGGCGGCCGTCGGCGCCGAAGCGCATCCAGGCGATGTCGTCGCCGATCGTCTCGACCTTCCAGCCCGGGACGGTCGGCTGGAGCATGGCCAGGTTGGTCTTGCCGCAGGCCGACGGGAAGGCGGCCGCGACGTACTTGGCCTCGCCGTTCGGCGGGGTGAGCTTCAGGATGAGCATGTGCTCGGCCAGCCAGCCCTCGTCACGGGCCATGGTCGAGGCGATGCGCAGCGCGTAGCACTTCTTGCCGAGCAGGGCGTTGCCGCCGTAGCCCGAGCCGAAGGACCAGATCTCCTTGGTCTCCGGGAAGTGCGAGATGTACTTGGTGCTGTTGCACGGCCACGCCACGTCGGCCTCGCCCTCGGCGAGCGGGGCGCCGACGGTGTGCACGGCCTTGACGAAGTCGCCGTCCTCGCCGAGCTGGTCCAGCACGGCCTGGCCCATGCGGGTCATCACGCGCATCGACACGGCAACGTAGGCGGAGTCGGTGATCTCGACGCCGTACGCGGCCAGCGGGGAGCCGACCGGGCCCATCGAGAAGGGCACGACGTACATCGTGCGGCCCTTCATCGCGCCGCGGAACAGGCCCTGCTCGCCCTGGAAGACGGCCCGCATCTCGGCGGGGGCCTTCCAGTTGTTGGTCGGTCCGGCGTCCTTCTCCTGCTCGGAGCAGATGTAGGTGCGGTCCTCCACGCGCGCGACGTCGGTCGGGTCCGAGGCGGCGTAGTAGGAGTTGGGGCGCTTCTCCTCGTCGAGCTTCTTGAAGGTGCCCTGCGCCACCAGCAGGTCCGCGAGGCGGTGGTACTCGTCCTCGGAACCGTCGCACCACTCGATGCGGTCCGGCTGGGTGAGCTCGGCGATCTCGCTCACCCAAGCCAGCAGCTGCTTGTGGTGGGTGGGCGCGGATGCGCTGAGAGCAGAGATCTCGTACGACACGATCGCTCCGTTTCACGCCATCTCGGCGAAGAGACGGCGTTGCGGGGGTCTGAGGGTGCTTGCAGCGTAGCTCCGGGCTCAAGGCCGGAACGCCCCGAAGCGTCGAAATTGACGCATCTTTTACTACTGTAAGTACGGTTACCCATCGGTAACAGGTCGCTCACGCCCCGGACGGAGTGCGCGGGGCCACACTCCAAATACTCCAAAACGTCCAAGAGTGATGATCGCCACTTCCTACGCGCGAGTAACCTACGGATCCGTAGGTCGCCGGTAACATGCTGCCCATGACTGCTGCTGCGCTCGCTGAGAGCCTCGCGGAGGGCCCTGCCGAGAACAGGGAGAGCAAGCCCAAGTGGCGCGGCTGGCTGCACGCCGCGATGTTCCCCGCCACGGTGGCCGCCGGGATCGTGCTGATCTGCCTGGCCGACTCCACGCCCGCCAAGATCGCCTGCGCGATCTACTCGGTCAGCGCCTGGCTGCTGTTCGGGGTCAGCGCGGTGTACCACCGCTTCAACTGGGGACCGCGCGGCGACGCCGTGCTGCGCCGGCTGGACCACGCGAACATCTTCCTGATCATCGCGGGCACCTACACGCCGTTCACGATGCTGCTGCTCAAGGGCGCGAACCAGCAACTGCTGCTCTGGGCGGTCTGGGGCGGCGCGCTCGCCGGGATCGCGTTCCGGGTGTTCTGGGTCGGCGCGCCGCGCTGGCTGTACACGCCGGTATACCTCGCGCTGGGCTGGGCCGCCGCGTTCTTCCTGCCGGACTTCCTGCACACCGGCGGGGTGGCCGTCCTGGTGCTGATGATCGTCGGCGGGGTGCTCTACAGCATCGGCGGCGTGGTGTACGGGCTCAAGCGGCCCAACCCCTCACCGCGCTGGTTCGGCTTCCACGAGGTGTTCCACGCCTTCACCCTCGGGGCGTTCATCGTGCAGTACATCGGCGTCTCACTGGTGGCGTACAGCACGGCCGGCTGAACCCGGCGCCCCCCGACGGGCGGTCGAACGGTCCACGGACCGGGCGGCCGCCCGTTCGGCCGTCCAGGGCCGCTCGTACGGCGCCCGGCCCTGCGGGCGGCGCGCGTACGGCTGGCGGTCGGCCGCGCCGGCCTCCGGCCGGAGGCCGGGTTCCTGGTGCTCGTGACTCTCGTGCTGCCCGTGCTCCGCCGGGTGCCCCTGGGCTCCCGCGCGCGTCGGCGCTGACGACTCCGACGCCGACGACTCCCGCGCCATCGGCTCCGGCCGAACCGTCCGGGCCGAGCGGCCGCGCGACTGCCGGGCGTCCAGTGCCTCCCGGGCCCGGCGGCAGCGCTCGCAGTGCGCGGCGTCCGGGATGCCGCGGCGCGGGCGGTGCCGAACCGGGGAGGGCCGACCGTGCTGGGCGCGCCAGCGACGGCCGACGTAGACCATGAGCAACACGGTCTCGATCCCGGCGACCCCCAGGACCAACAGGGCCCCGTTGATCAGATAAGCCGCGACCACGGCCAGCGCGGAGGCCACCACCACCGCCGCACCCCACACCTGGGCGCTCGCCTGCTTGTCGTCCGTGTCGGCCACTTCGGCTCCCCTTTCCCCGGTGCCGGGCTCGTGGTCGGCGCCTGCCGCCCCACCCCTTCTCCGCTCTCGGCACGCGTCGGCCAGCACTGACCGATTGCCACATGGTATCTACCGTCAGTCACTCCCGACTGCCCACGGGGGGCGAACGACAGATCAACGTTGCGTCAATTCCTTGTGTGGAAGCAGCACTTACAGGACACATCACGGAGCGTACGTGCGATGACAGCACCATCATATTGACGGTGACCATCTTTTGAGAGTTACTGTCATTTGACAGAAACTCCCGGCTGGGAGCCCTGGAGGTCCGCTGCTAGCGGCCCGGATGCCCACGGAGCCCGCTGCCGCCACCTCGACCGGCACCGGAGATCACGGACAATCGGACGCATGACTCCCCAGCAACCGGCCGCGGCCCTCCCGGACGCCCCGACGTCGCTGCGCGAGCGCAAGAAGCTGAAGACCCGCCAGAGCATCCGCCGTGAGGCCTACCGGCTCTTCTCCGAGCAGGGCTACGAGAACACCACGGTGGAGCAGATCTCCGCCGCCGCCGAGGTCTCGCCGTCCACCTTCTTCCGGTACTTCGCCACCAAGGAGGACCTGGTCCTCTCCGACGAGTACGACCCGGCGGTGATCGCCGCCCTGCTGGAGCGGCCCGCCGACGAGCCCTTCCTCACCTCCTGCCGGGAAGCCATGATCGGCCTGATCCGCGAACTGCTCCAGCACGAGCGCGACGAGCTGTACACCCGGATGCGGCTCGTCACCGAGGTCCCCGCGCTGCGGGCCGGACTGCACCGGAGCAGCAACAACCCGCAGGTGCTGTTCCTCACCGTGCTCACCCGGCGGGCCGGCGTCGAGGAGCCCACGTACGAGATGCGGGTCACCTCCGCCGCCATCGCCGCCGCCACCGCCGAAGCCCTGCTGCAGTGGGCCGCCGGCGGGGGCCGGGAGGACATCGCGGACCTGGTCGACCGCACCTTCGCGATGCTGGAGAGCGGCTTCGCCGGGGTGTGAGCGGTCGCGGTAACCGGAGTGTGAGCGGTCGCGGTAAGAGGGGACAGGCAGCGGGGCCCGGGCCGCTCGGCCGGGCCCCGCTCCCCCTCACCCGCGGCGGACGCCCGTCCTCCGCCGCAGGACGGCGCCCGCGCCCGCCAGCGCGGTGGCGCCGAGGGCCGCGACCGCCGTCACGGCCGGCAGCGCCGCGCCGCCGCCCGTAGCCGACTCCGCCGCCGGTTCCGGCGCGGCCACCTGCTGCACGGCGGCGTCCGCGGCGGCGTCCGCGGTGCCGGCTGCGGCGTCCGCCTGGTAGCCGCCGCCCTTGCCCGCCCGGTCGTACGCCGAGCCGGGCAGCTTGTCCCCGTACCGCTGGTGGACCAGCTGCTGGTACGCGGCCAGCGTCACCCCGTCCGCGCCCACCGAGCGCCGGGCCTCGTCGTCCAGCGGCAGCACCCGGCCGTCGCGCAGCACGTACCAGGCGTTGACCTGCGGCTCGCGGAAGGCGGTGCCGCCGCCGCTCGCCGCCTTCGCCGCGTAGTCGCTCTCGTCGCCGCCGGAGGCGATGTTCACCACCCGCCAGGCCTCGCCCTGCCGGACCGTCCAGACCGAGGCGGTCTGCCCGTCCGCCGCGACCACCTTGCTGGCGGTGAACTCGGCCTTCGCCACCGGTGCGCCCGGGGTGCCGGCCGCGAAGCCGGCGTCCAGGACGTACACCGGCACGGTGTCGCCGGCCAGCCGCGGCGCGGACGCGCTCGCCACCCGCGCCTCCTCGGCGGCACCGAGGGTCAGCTGCTGGGTCGGCGGGACGCCCTTGCGGGCGAAGAAGTGGCCGACCTTGTCGAGGACGGCCGGGTCCAGGACCGCGCTGCGGGCCTGGTCGAGCTCGGCGGCGGGCACCGGCGCTGGGGCCGGGGCGGCCGACCCGGGGGCGGCGGCATGCGCGGCCGGGGCGAGCGCCAGCGCGAGGCCGGCGGTGAGCAGGGCGCCGACGGCGGCCCGACGGAGGTTACGGCTCTCGGTCATGGTCGCCCTCACGCGCCGATCCGGTACAGGGAGTGGGTCCACGAGAACGTGTCGTTGTTCACGTAGTACCAGTAATCCGCCCAGTTGTAGCGGTAGTTGGACGGCCACGGGTCGCCCCAGTAGACCCAGTTGTTCCCGGTGTCGTAGCCGTAGAGGACGTGCATGTGCCCGCCACCGGAGCTCCACTGGATGCGGGTCTCGACCGGCCGGTTGGCGTCCACCTCGGCCTGCACGGTGCTGTAGCGCAGGTAGCCGGTGACGTACGAGCCCGGGTTGATGCCGACCCAGTCCAGCCCGTTCTGCACATCGGCCAGCGTGGCCTGGCTGTTGGGGCAGCCGGAGTCGGAGGCGCGGCCGAACGCGGCGTTGCAGAACTGGTTCTGGCTGTAGTTGTAGCCGAACCAGGTGGCGATGGTGTTCCCGCTCGCCGCCCAGCACCAGTTGGTCTGCTGTTGCTGCTGCATGGTGATGTTGAGCTTCTTGTACGTGCCGGCCAGATCGGCCGTGCTGCCGGGCGCCGCGGCCTGGCGGACCTGGTGTGGGGCCCGGTCCTGGGCGGGGGCGGCGATCGCGGGCGCGGCCACCGCGGCGGTGAGCGCCGGGCCCAGCACGCCGAGGGCGAGCAGCGAGACCGCGCGGCGCAGCCGTATCCGTGGAACTGGCATGGGGGAATGCCTCCTTGCACGAGTGGAGCGAGGTGCTGTGTGGGGGCGCGGTCCGGATCGCGCCCCGAGCATCGCGCCTGACCGCAGGCGGGTCAACGGCCTTCGGACGGGCCCGGGTCGGAGTGTGAACGGCCGGGCGCGGATGTGAACGCCGCCCGGGAAACCCCCGCGCAGCAGGCGCGGACCGGTGACAAACCGCCGTACCGATGTGAATATTCACGGTCAAAAGCCGGTCCGTCCGCGCCTCAGGAGGCCGCCATCCACCGAAGCGACCCAGCCGACCTCGCCGCCGCCCTGCGCACCGGCCCGTTCCACCTCGCCCTGCGCACCGCCATCGCCGTCCGGGGCCTCGCGCTGCACCGGATCCGCCGCCACCTCGCGCTGCGCGGCGTCAATGTCGGTCTCACCAGCCTCAGTTACTGGCAGCAGGGCCGCCGCCGGCCCGAACGCCCCGAGTCTTTGCGCGCCGTCGCAGCCCTGGAGAACGTCCTCGACCTGCCCGAGCACTCCCTCACCCGGCTGCTCGGCCCCCGCCGCGCCGTCGGCACCGCGCCCGCCGGCCCACCCGTCCGGCCGTACCGCGACCTGATCTCCCCCGCCGCCGCCGTCGACGACCTGCTCTCCGCCCTCGCCGGGCCGCGCGACACCGGCCTGCACACCGTCACCCACATCGAGCGCATCCGGATCGGCCCCGACCGCCAACTCGCCCGCCGCGACTCCCAGCACGCGCTGCGCGCTCACCGCGACGGCATCGACCGCTACCTCGCCCTCTACCAGGGCGACCCGGGCAGCGACATCACCCGCGTCGGCGTCCGGGCCGAGGAGAACTGCCGCCCCGGCCGCATCCGCCGCGACCAGGCCCACCACCTGCTCGCCGCCGAACTGCTCCTCGACCGCCGGCTACGCGCGGGCGACACCCACCTGCTCGGCTACGGCTTCGACGACGCGCCCTCCCCGGACCCCAGCTGCGAGTACGTCCGCGGCTTCAACTCCGGCGCCGGCCAGTACGTCCTCCAGGTCACCTTCCACCCCGCCGCCCTCCCCGTGCGCTGCCACCGCTTCGCCCTCCACTCCCCGGGCGAAGCCCCGTACGAGACCGAGGAGCTGACCCTCGACGGCCACCACTGCGTCCATCTCGTCGCCATCGCGCTGCGGCCGTGCATCCTGGGGATCCGCTGGGACTGGGAGTGACGGGCGGGCGCCGACGGGGGCCGGCTGCGAGCGATCGTCGGCCGCCGCAACTCCCCTACCGCGCCGGGAAGTCCATGATCAGGCAGTCCTCCACCGGCAGGTACCCGATCTGCCGGTAGATGGAGTTGCTGGTCGGGTTGGCCAGGTCCGTGTACAGCAGCACCTCGTCGGCCCCGCAGGTCAGCGCATGGGCCGAGGCGGCAGCCGTGACGGCGCTGCCGTAGCCGTGGCCGCGGTGCTCGGCGGGGGTGTAGACCGGGCCGATGCGGGACATCCCGACGAGCACCGGACTGGTTCCGGCCAGCGCGACCGGCCGGCCGCCGTCCTCCCACAGGTGCAGTCCGCCGGCCGCGGTCTTCTCGTCCACCGCCCGCGGCACGTCCGGCAGTCGGACCTTGGCCTCGGCCCGGAACTCCTCGTACCAGCGGATCGCCAGCTCGCGGTCGGCCGGCTCGGCGAGGCGGTGCCGGCCCGTGGGCGGGCGCGGCGGGTCGGTCAGCCGGCCGAGCCGGTAGAGCCGTTCCTCGAAGCGGACGGACTGCTCGGCGCCGGTGGCCGCCGTCCACGCGGCGGCGAAGGCGCGGACCGCTCCGGCGCCCCCGCCGATCCCGTTGACCGTCGTGAACCCGGCCCCGGCGGCGGCCAGTTCGACCGCCAGCTCGGCGGCCGCGGCCTCCGGCAGGAAGGACAGCCGGGGGTCGAACGGCGGCGTCTGCAGGAAGGCGCCCGCGACCGGGCCGCCCTCCTCGGCCCGCCACCAGCCGAAGACCGGCGGCTCGCCGAACACGTCCAGCCCGGACTCGGCCAGCCGGTGCGCAATGGTGAGCAGGACGGTGTTCTCGGCGGGGCGGGCGGCGAGAAAGGCACCCGCCTGGGCGCGGAAATCGTCGAGGGAGGTACTGAAAGTCCAGGTCATGGACCATGGTCGCCCCGGCCCGTCCGCTCCCGCCAACGATTATCCGGCCGCCGCGCCGAGCCCCCTTCGCCCCGTGGTCGCCGCTATCGGACCGCCGTACCCAGCCGCTCCGCGAGCGCCGCCGGGTCGGTGGTCGGCGCGTCGCAGGCGAAGTGCCGGCAGACGTACGCCGCGGGCGCCCCGCCGACCAGCGGCCGGTCCGCCAGCAGCGGCACCTCGGTCTCCCCCGGCTCGCCCACCGCGACCACCGCGCCCGGGGCCGTCGCGAGCAGTGCCGCCCGCCGCAGCGCGGCGGTGGCCGGGTCCCCGGCCGGGCCGACCACGGCGACCTCGCGCGGCCCGTCGAGCAGCGCCTCCGCCACGGCGAGGCCCCAGCCGATGAACCGCGGTGCCCGCCCGGCGAGCGCGCCGACGACGCCGAGGGCCCGCTCGGCGGCCGTCCGGTGCCGATCGGAGCCGGTGTACGCGGCGTAGGTGAGCAGGGCGCCGGCGGCGGCCGTCCAGCCGGACGGGGTGGCGTTGTCGGTCGGGTCCTGCGGGCGGCGGATCAGCTCCTCGGCGTCGTCGGCGGTGTCGTAGAGCGCGCCGGAAACCTCGTCGGTGAAGTGCTTGAGGATGGTGTCGAGCAGGCCGCCGGCCAGTTGCAGCCACTCCGCCTCGCCGGTGACGGCGTACAGCGCGAGGAAGCCCTCGGCGGTGTCCGCGTAGTCCTCCAGCACGCCCGCGTTGGCGCCGGCCCGGCCGTCCCGGGATGTGCGCAGGAGCCGGCCGTCGGAGGTGAGGTGGACGGCGAGCAGCAGGTCGGCGGCGCGTTCGGCGGCCTCGACCAGGTCGGGCCGCTCCAGCAGCGCGCCGGTCTCGGCGAGCGCGGCGATGGCGAGGCCGTTCCAGGCGGCGACCACCTTGTCGTCCCGGGCGGGTGCGGGCCGCGCCGCACGGGCTTCGGACAGCCGGGCGCGGATCGCCTCGTACTCGGCGAAGTCCTCGGGTTCGGCGA
Source organism: Kitasatospora sp. NPDC051164 (assembly GCF_044455625.1). Lineage (NCBI taxonomy): Bacteria > Bacillati > Actinomycetota > Actinomycetes > Kitasatosporales > Streptomycetaceae > Kitasatospora > Kitasatospora sp. NPDC051164. Next base: position 443,250 of record NZ_JBITFB010000003.1, read on the forward strand.
GGAGTTGGAGAACGGAGGTGCCGTGCTCGAAGGTGCCCTCGGCGGTGACGGTGAACAGCCGGGCGGCGGTGGCCGCGTCGGCGGGGCCGAGCAGGTCGACCAACTGGCCGGGCTCCCACGCGTAGTAGGCGCCCTCGGCGGGCTTCCCGGTCTCCTCGTCCAGGCTGTCGGCGTCCAGCGCGGAGGCGAACGCGCCCTCGGGCGTGCGGAGTTCACGCAGCAGGAAGTCCGCTGTGGACAGTGCGACCCGCCGCGCGAGCGCCGAGCCGGTCGCCCGCCACAGGTGCAGGTAGGCACGCAGCAGCAGGGCGTTGTCGTACAGCATCTTCTCGAAGTGCGGCACCACCCAGCCGGCGTCCACGGCGTACCGGGCGAAGCCGCCGCCGAGCTGGTCGTGGATGCCGCCGCGGGCCATCGCCTCGCCGGTGCGGACGGCCATCTCCAGGGCTGCCTCGGAGCCGGTGCGCGCGTGGTGGCGCAGCAGGAACTCGACCACCATGGCCGGCGGGAACTTGGGCGCGCCGCCGAAGCCGCCGCGCGCCTGGTCGAACTCCCGGCTGAGGGTCACCAGCGCCTGGTGCAGGTCGGCCTCGCCGGGCGGGTTGTGGGTGCCGGCCGAGTAGACGGCGGCCCGTTCGGCCAGCTCGGCGCGGATCCGTCCGGCGACCTCGCCGACCTCCTGCCGGCGGTCCCGCCAGGCGGCGTCCACGCCCTCCAGGACCTGCCGGAAGGACGGCATCCCGTGCCGGGGCTGCGGCGGGAAGTACGTGCCGAAGTAGAACGGCTCCTTGTCGGGCGTGAGGAAGACCGTCATCGGCCACCCGCCCTGCCCGGTCGCGGCCTGCACCGCCTCCATGTACACGGCGTCGACGTCCGGGCGCTCCTCCCGGTCCACCTTGACCGCGACGAAGCGCTCGTTCAGGTACCCGGCGAGCCCGGCGTCCTCGAAGCTCTCGTGCGCCATCACGTGGCACCAGTGGCAGGCGGCGTACCCGACCGACAGCAGCACCGGTACTCCGCGCCGCCGTGCCTCCTCGAACGCCTCCGGCGCCCAGGGCCACCAGTCGACCGGGTTCTCGGCATGCTGCAGCAGGTACGGCGAGGTCGCGTCCGCGAGACGGTTCGGCATGCCCCCATCCTCGCGCATCAGCGGGCGGCGGGGCGCCGGTGACTCACTCCTTCGGAGCCTCCGGCTCCTCCGCGAAGTCGACCTTCTTGAACTGGCGGTTCATGGACTTGACCAGGAACCAGGTCGCCACGCCGAGGGCGGCGAAGACGACGAAGCCGAGGAGGCCGGGGGTGACCTTGGCGTCGTCGACGGCGAGGTCAGCGGCGAGGTGGAGGAGGTTCACGGAGGCACTCATATCTCTATGGTGGCCCGGCTCACGGGGAGCCGGGCCATCGGGGGGTGGTTCAGTCGCGCGTGTCGGCGGCCTCGGCCGCCAGGGTGGGGGTGCGCAGGCCGGCGAAGAGGTCGTCCTCCGGCAGGTCCACGTCGACCAGGGTACGGGCGAGCTCGTAGTCCTCGGTGGGCCAGACCTCGCGCTGGACGTCCAGCGGGACGCGGAACCACGGGCCGTCCGGGTCGATCTGGGTGGCGTGGGCGATCAGCGCGCGGTCGCGGGTCTCGAACCAGTCGTCGCAGCGGACCCGGGTGGTGATCTCGCGCTCCTTGCGGCCGCTCTTCTCCCAGCCCGCGATCCACTCGCCGTACGGCGACTCGTGGCCGTGCTCGGTGAGGTACTGGTGCAGAGCGCGGATGCGGCCCATCGGGAAGCCGTGGTTGTAGTACAGCTTCAGCGGCTGCCAGGGCTCGCCGGCCTCGGGGTAGGCGTCCGGGTCGCCCGCGGCGTCGAAGGCCAGCATGGTGATCTTGTGGGTCATGATGTGGTCGGGGTGCGGGTATCCGCCGTTCTCGTCGTAGGTCGTGATGACCTGCGGCTTGAACTCGCGGATCAGCCGGACCAGCGGCTCGGCCGCCTCCTTGACGTCCTGCAGGGCGAAGCAGCCCTCCGGCAGCGGCGGCAGCGGGTCGCCCTCGGGCAGGCCGGAGTCCACGAAGCCCAGCCAGGCCTGCTTGACGCCGAGGATCGCCCGCGCCTCGTCCATCTCCTTGCGCCGCACCTCGTGGATGTTCTCCTCGATGTACGGGTCCCCCTGGAGCTTGGGGTTGAGTACCGACCCGCGCTCGCCCCCCGTGCAGGTGGCCACGAGCACGTCCACACCCTGCTCGATGTACATGGCCATGGTGGCCGCGCCCTTGCTGGACTCGTCGTCCGGGTGGGCGTGCACCGCCATCAGTCGCAACTGCTCAGTCAACGCCTTGCGTTCCTTCCACATCATCGGGCACCAACCGCTCACTACGGGACCGCGTCGCCGCGGGGCCGGCCGGCCTTCGGAAGTCGCCGATCCCGGCCGAGCCCCGCCCCCGCCGGACCGGCCGCGGGCGTGTCCCTCCTATAGTGACGGACTGGAGGTCCGTCGCATTCCCCGCACCACCCCGCACGGCCCCTCCCCAGGAGAGGACAGAGTCCGATGACCGCAGAGACCACCGCCGCCCGGCTGCCCGAGGGACGCTACGGACGTGGCGGCAACCGCGACTCGGACCGCCGCCTCAGGGTGGTCGGCGCGGTCTGCGGCGTGCTGGGCCTGGGACTGATCGCCTGGCTGGGCGGCTCCTACCTGCTGCGCGAGACGAAGATCAACGGCTCGGTCCCGACCTTCCAGGTGCTCTCCGACTCCGAGGTGCAGCTGCACCTCACCGTGAGCAAGAGCGACGGACAGGCCGGCACCTGCACGGTCCGCTCGCAGGGCGACGACCACGCGGTGGTCGGGGTGGCCGACTTCCCGGTCCCGGCGGCAGGCTCCAGCTACGACGCGACGGTCACCCTGCGCACCACGTCGCGCGGCACCACCGCCGAACTGCTGGGCTGCACGCCCGCCAAGTAAGCCCAAGCCGAGTAAGCCCAAGCCCAAGCCCAGTAAGCCCAAGCCGAGCGGGGCGCATACGAGTGGCGCGGATACGGGTGGGGCGCATATTCGATCGGGCGAGCGGGCATCCGTAGAAGGTCCCGCTCTCCATCCTGTACACCGCGGCGTAACGCCACCGTCAATGGCGCGCCGGCGCCTCTCCCGCTTGTCGGCAGGACTTGTTAGGCTCGTGGTTTCGCCCCTTCCGCACCGGATGGTACGGGAGCGGGCGTTGCTTTGTAGTTGAGACCGATATCACCACCAACCCTGCTGACGACCCACACGCTCAGCGCAGCCCCAGCACCGACGAGGAGCACCCGTGACCCAGACCAGCGAGAACGTGACCTGGCTCACTCAGGCCGGTTACGACCAGCTCAAGGCCGAGCTGGATCACCTGACCGGGCCCTGGCGCATCGAGATCGCCCAGAAGATCGAGGCGGCGCGCGAGGAGGGTGACCTCAAGGAGAACGCCGGCTACCACGCGGCGAAGGAGGAGCAGGGCAAGTACGAGCTGCGCATCCGCCAGCTGACCCAGCTGCTGGAGCGCGCCAAGGTCGGCGAGGCCCCGGCCGACTCGGGCGTGGTGGCCCCGGGCATGGTCGTCACGGTCGCCTTCGACGGCGACGAGGACGACCTCATGGAGTTCCTGCTCGCCTCCCGCGAGGTCGCGGGCGCCGACGACCTGGACGTCTACTCCCCGCAGTCGCCGCTGGGCCGCGCGATCGACGGCAAGCAGATCGGTGACGAGGCCACCTACGACCTGCCGAACGGCAAGCCGGCCATGGTGAAGATCGTCAAGGTCGTGCCGCACGCCGGCTGATCCGCCCCCCACGAGGCCGAGGGCGGCCGCGGAGTCGACTGACTCCGCGGCCGCCCTTTCCGTTGTCCGGGCGGTGCAGGCTCAGCCGGTGGACGAGCGGTACTTGCGCACCGCCAGCCACGAGAACACCGCCGTGATCACGACCGACCACAGCACCGACACCAGGGCCGCGTGCTGCATCGGCCAGGCACTGTCCACCGGCCCGACCTGGTTGCCGAACAGCACTCGGCAGGCCTGGACGGTGGCGCTGAACGGGTTCCAGTACGCGATCCCCTGCAGCCAGCCCGGCATCGAGGTGACCGGCACGAAGGCGTTGGAGACGAAGGTCAGCGGGAACAGCCAGATCAGCCCGGCCGAGGTGGCCGCCTCGGGGCTGCGCACCGACAGGCCGATCAACGCGCCGATCCAGGAGAAGGCGTAGCCGAACAGGAGCAGCAGGCCGAAGGCGGCGAGCGCGTTGAGCACCCCGTCGTGGATCCGCCAGCCGACCAGCAGCGCGACCAGGCCCAGCACGATCACGATGAACCCGGTCTGGACGAGGTCCGCCAGGGTGCGGCCGACCAGCACCGCCGAGCGGGCCATCGGCAGTGAGCGGAAGCGGTCCACCAGGCCCTTGGTCATGTCCTCCGCGATGCCGGCCGAGGCCCCGGCGGTGGCGAAGGTGACGGTCTGGGCGAAGATGCCGGCCATCAGGTACTGGATGTACGTGTGAGAGCTGGAGTCCGCCCCCGGGATCTTGATCGCCCCGCCCATGACGTACGAGAACAGCAGCACGAACATGACCGGCTGCATCAGCCCGAAAACGACGATCTCCGGGATGCGGGTCATCCGGCGCAGGTTGCGCTTGGCGACCACCCAGGAGTCGTGCAGGGCAGCGGCCGGCCCCCGGCGCTGTCTGGGCATCGGCGCGCCGATGGCGTGCTCGGTGGCGGTGCTCATCTCAGCTCTCCTTCCCGGCCGCGACGGCCTGCCTGTCCGGCCCCCGGCTGCCGGCGTCGTCCGCGTCGTCGGCCTTGCCCTTGCCCCGGCCGCCCCGGCCCTTGGGGTCGGCGCCGCCCTCCTGGTCCGCCTGCTCGGCGACGTGGCCGGTGAGGGTGAGGAAGACGTCGTCCAGGGTCGGGCGGCGCAGCCCGATGTCGTCGATCTCGATCCCGCGGGTGTCCAGTTCGCGGATGGCGTCGGCGAGCACCCGGGCGCCACCGCTGATCGGCAGGGTGATCCGGCGGGTGTTCTTCTCCACCGCCGGCTCGCTCAGCGCGTAGCCGGACAGCGCCGCGACGGCGTCGGCGACCAGGCCGGGCTCGTGCACCACGACCTCGATCCGCTCGCCGCCGATCTGGGCCTTGAGCTGGTCGGCGGTGCCGCGCGCGATCACCCGGCCCTGGTCGACCACCGCGATGTCGTGGGCGAGCCGGTCGGCCTCCTCCAGGTACTGGGTGGTGAGCAGCAGCGTGGTGCCCTGTTCGACCAGGGTCTCGATGACCTCCCAGAGCCCGAGCCGGTTGCGCGGGTCGAGACCGGTGGTCGGCTCGTCCAGGAACATCACCGGCGGGCGGACGACCAGCGCGGCGGCGAGGTCCAGGCGGCGGCGCATGCCGCCGGAGTAGGTCTTGGCGGTGCGGTCCTTGGCCTCGGTCAGGTTGAACCACTCCAGCAGCTCCAGCGCGCGGGCCTTCGCGTCGCGGGTGCTCATCTGGTAGAGCTCGCCGACCATCGTGAGGTTCTCGAAGCCGGTCAGGTACTCGTCGACCGCCGCGTACTGACCGGACAGGCCGATCAGGCTGCGGACCCGGTCGGGGTGCTTGAGCACGTCGACGCCGGCGACCACCGCGTGGCCGGAGTCGGGGCGGAGCAGAGTGGTGAGGACCCGCACGGTGGTGGTCTTCCCGGCGCCGTTCGGGCCGAGCAGCCCGAGCACCGTGCCCTCGGGGACGTCGAGGCTGACGCCGTCCAGGGCTCGTACGTCGCCGAAGGTCTTCACCAGGTTCTCGGCTTGGATGGCTGGCGCCATGGCCTGCCTCATCTCCTCGGACGTCTGGAGCGATCTGTCCCACTTTGCCCCGCTTTCGGGCGCACGGGCGACCCGATTCTCGACCCGCGGGACTCGAACGCGATGTATCGCGAGCTTCCCAGGATGCGATATATCGCGTCAAGGGATGCAGCTCCGCCATCGTTCCAGGGAGAACCGACATCCCACCGCAGCAACGACCGGCAATCAGGCCCCGAACCACCGGCAACTGGAAACCCGGTGGTCACTCCCGCCCCACCGGCCCCGCCCGACGCCCCTCCGACGGCCCGAACGACACCCGATCGACGCCCCGACCGGAGACCCGGCGGCTAGCCGGAGACGACGTACCCCGAGTCCCGTAGCTCGCCGACCACCGCCGCGCAGTGCTCCGGGCCCTTGGTCTCCAGGTGCAGGTCCACCTCGACCTCGGTCAGCCCCAGCTTCGGGTCGATCCGGACGTGCGCCACGTCCAGCACGTTGGCGTCCAACCTGGTCAGCACGCCCAGCAGGTCCGCCAGCGAGCCCGGCTTGTCCGCCAGCCGCACCCGCAGCGACAGGTAGCGCCCGGCCGCCGCCAGCCCGTGCCGCAGCACCCGCTGCATCAGCTGCGGGTCGATGTTGCCGCCGGACAGCACCGCCACCACCGGGCCCTCGAAGGAGTCCGGCTGCTCCAGCAGCGCCGCGATCGGGGCCGCCCCGGCCGGCTCGACCACCAGCTTCAGCCGCTCCAGGCCGAGCAGCAGGGCCCGCGACAGCGCGTCCTCGGAGACCGTACGGATGCCGTCCGCCAGCGTGTTGACCACCTCGAAGGGGATGTCCCCCGGGCGCCCGACCATGATCCCGTCGGCCATGGTGGCGAAGTGCTCCAGCGACACCGGCCGCCCGGCCACCAGCGAGGGCGGGTACGCGGCCGCGCCGGCCGCCTGCACCCCGACCACCCGCACGTCCGGCCGCAGCGGCTTGACCGCCGCCGCGATCCCGGCCAGCAGCCCGCCGCCGCCCACCCCGACCAGGATGGTGCGCACCTCGGGGCACTGCTCCAGGATCTCCAGCCCGACCGTCGCCTGGCCGGTGACCACGTCCCAGTGGTCGAAGGGGTGGATGAACACCGCGCCGGTCGCGTCCGCGTACCGCTGCGCGGCCTGCAGCGCCTCGTCCACGGTGGCGCCGTGCAGCCGTACGTCGGCGCCGTACTCGCGGGTGGCCGCGACCTTCGGCAGCGGCGCGGCGACCGGCATGAACACCGTCGAACGCACCCCCAGCAGCGAGGCCGCCAGCGCCACCCCCTGGGCGTGGTTCCCGGCGCTCGCCGCCACCACCCCGCCGGCCCGCTGCACCGGTGAGAGTCCCGCGATCCGCACGTACGCCCCGCGCAGTTTGAACGAGCCGGTGCGCTGCAGGTTCTCGCACTTCAGGTGGACCGGCGCGCCGATCAGCCCGGACAGGTGCCGGCTGCCCTCCATCGGGGTCACCCGGGCGATCCCGGCGAGCATCTTCTGGGCGCCGCGGACGTCGTCGAGGGTGATCGGCCAGTTGTGCATGTCCCCCAGGTTAGAGGCCCGGACGGTGGCAATCCGGGACGCCGGGCCTGTTCCCGGGTCCGCCGCGCCCGCGTACGCTGCTGCTTCTGAGCCTCACTCACCGCACGACGATCGTGAGCCGCGATGACGACGACCTCGCCCCAGGCCACCGACCGCACCGACCCCGTGCACACCCAACTCCAGTACCAGCTCGCGGTGTTCGCGCGCCGCATGGAACAGGTCCGGACCTCCGGCGGCGGGGTCGGGACACTGGACCGGGCCGCCTACCTGCTGCTCGACCGGCTGGAGCGGCACGGGCCCGCCAACGTCAAGGCACTGGCCGAATCACTGGGCGTGGACTCCTCCACGGTGACCCGCCAGGTCGCCCCGCTGGTCGCCGCCGGACTGGTCGGCCGGGTGCAGGACCCGGCCGACCGCCGCGCCGTGCGGCTCGCGCTGACCTCCCTCGGCGCCGGCCGACTCGACGAAGTCCGGGACGGACGGGCCGAGTTGACCCGCCGCCTGGTGGCCGACTGGCCGCCGGAGGAGCAACAGGCGTTCTGCGCCCTGCTGGCCCGCTTCAACCACGCAATGGAGTCGTACACGGCGGACCAGCAGGGCCAACAGACTTAGCCCAGCGCCTGCTTGAGGTCCGCGAGCAGGTCGTCGATCGACTCGATGCCGACCGAGACGCGCACCAGGTCGGACGGCACCTCCAGCGCCGACCCGACCACCGAGGCGTGCGTCATCCGGCCCGGGTGCTCGATCAGCGACTCGACGCCGCCGAGCGACTCACCGAGGGTGAACAGCTGCGCGCGGTTGCAGACCTCGACGGCCGCCTCCTCGCCGCCGGCGACCCGGAACGAGACCATGCCGCCGAAGGCCTTCATCTGCTTGGCGGCGATGTCGTGGCCGGGATGCTCGGGCAGGCCCGGGTACAGCACCTGGCTGACCTTGGGGTGGCTCGCCAGCAGCTCGGCGACCTTCTCGGCGTTGGCGCTGTGCCGGTCCATCCGGACGCCCAGCGTCTTGATGCCGCGCAGCACCAGCCAGGCGTCGAACGGGCCGGAGACCGCGCCCATCGCGTTCTGGTGGTACGCGACCTCCTCGCCGAGGGCCGCGTCGGCCAGCACCAGCGCGCCGCCGACCACGTCCGAGTGGCCGCCCATGTACTTGGTGGTGGAGTGCACGACCGCGTCCGCGCCGAGCGCGATCGGCTGCTGCAGGTACGGGCTGGCGAAGGTGTTGTCGACCACCAGCAGCGCGCCGGCGCCGTGCGCGATCTCGGCGAGCGCGGCCAGGTCGGTGATGCCCAGCAGCGGGTTGGACGGGGTCTCCACCCACACCGCGCGGGTGTTGGGGCGCAGCGCCTCGCGGACGGTGGCCAGGTCCTGGGTGTTGGCCACGGAGAACTCGACGCCCCAGCGGGTCAGCACCTTGGCGAAGAGCCGGAAGGTGCCGCCGTAGGCGTCGTTGGGGATCACGATGTGGTCGCCCGGCTTGAGGATGGTGCGCAGCAGGGTGTCCTCGGCCGCCAGGCCGGAGGCGAAGGCGAGGCCCCGGGCGCCGCCCTCGAGCGCGGCGAGGCACTCCTCCAGTGCGGTGCGGGTCGGGTTGGCGCTGCGGCTGTACTCGTAGCCGCCCCGCAGGCCGCCCACCCCGTCCTGCTTGTAGGTGGACACCTGGTAGATCGGCGTGACGACGGCCCCGGTCTGGGGGTCTGCTTCCTGACCCGCGTGGATGGCGAGGGTCTCGAAGCCCTGGGGAAGCTGGTGCTCGGTCATGAGTCCGAGCCTAATGGCCGTACGCCCGCGCGCCCCCCGGAACGGGAAGCCGGGCCGGACCCGTGGACGGGGCAGGGCTACGGCGGGCACGAACTGCGGTGCGTGGGGCACCGGCAGCCGCTACGATCCCCACCTGCCGTACACATGTTCACCACGCAACAACCGCGCGCCGTCCTGCCGTCGCGCCCCGGGAGGACCACCGCATGGGCGCGCCCCAGCGTTCCACCGGCATGAGCACATCCGTCCGGGCCGTCACGGCCGTGGCCCTGCTCGCCGGTTTCTACCTGCTCGCCCTCGGCATCGTCGCGGGCCTGCTCACCCTCGACATCGCCCTGTTCCAGGCCTCGGGCCACCTGAACCCCGGGCTGATCAAGATCTGGGGGGTGACCGCCGTCATCGGCTACCCGGTGCTCCGGGTGGTGTTCCTGACCCGCCGCCGCACCGACGACGGCGAGCTGCCCGGCGTCCGCCTCACCCGCGAGCAGCAGCCCGCCGTCTGGGGCATGGTCGACCGGATCGCCGAGCGGACGGGCGTCCGCGGACCGGCCGAGATCCGCCTGGTGCCCGAGGTCAACGCGGGCGTGCTGGAGGAGACCAAGCTGCTCGGCCTGGTCCCCGGCAAGCGGCACCTGGTCATCGGTGCCCCGCTGCTGATGGGCCTCACCGAGGGCGAGCTGGAGTCCGTCCTGGCGCACGAGTTCGGCCACTACAGCAACCGGGACGTACGGCTGGCCGCCGTGACGGTCGCCGGGCGCCGCGCCGTCCTGCACACCATCGGCGGTCTCCACCAGCGCGCCGACCTGCACCAGGCCGAGGAGGCCGCCAAGCTCGCCGCCAAGTCGGAGAAGCGGCTGGCCAAGGGCCGCAAGCCCGCCGGCGAGGAGGCCGGCGGCGGTGTCGACCGGGCCCTCGCCAAGCTCTTCACCCTGTACGCCAAGCTCTACTTCCGGGTCTCCGAGGCGGTCGGCCGCCGCCAGGAGTACGCCGCCGACCTGGTCGCCGCCCGGCTGGCGGGCCGGGACGCCACAGCCTCGGCGCTGCGCAAGATGCCGGTGCTGGACTCCGCCCAGGACTTCTACCTCGGCCGCTACGCCACCATCGGCTGGGACGCGGGCCTGCTCCCGCCGCCCGGCCAGGTCTACGGCGGCCTGCTCCACCTGCTGAGCGACCCGAAGCGCCGGCAGGAACTCGCCGAGTACGCGCTCGAACTGCCCGAGCACGAGCCCGACCCGTACGACTCGCACCCGCCGATCGACCGCCGGGTCGCCGCGATCGAGGCGCTGCCCGACGACGGACGCGGCCCCGGCGCCGACGCACCCGCCCTCGCGCTGCTGCACGACGCCGAGCGGGTGCTGGCCGAGCTGGAGGTCGTCTCGCTGATCCCCGAGGCGGCCGGCAAGCAGCGGGTCGAGTGGCCCGCACTGGTCCGCGGGGCGATGCTGACGCACGCCCGCGAGGCGGCCGCCCCGGCCGGCCGGGCACTGACGGCACTGGGCCTGCCGCCCACCGTCCACGGCCTGCTCGACGCCGTCGACGCCGGCCGGGCCTGGGAGTTCACCGACCGGCTGCCGAAGAGCGAACAGGCCGCCGCCGCCACCGGCCGGGCCGCCCGCGAGTTCGCCCGCCCGGCGCTGCGCGAGGAGCTGGCGCACGCCGCCGTCGTCGCCCTGGCCGAAGCCGGACGGGCCGACTGGGAGCTCTCCTGGTCCGGGCCGGCCGAACTCCGCCTGCCGGACGGCTTCGAGGACGCCTTCGACCCGGCCCTCGACGCCGCCTGCACGGACACCCCGGACACCGCGCCGCTGCGCGCGCTGCTCGCCGGCGCGGGCCTCCCGTCGCCCACCGCCCCGGCCGTCTGACCCACCCGGCTGCCTGACCCCGCCCGGCTCTCTGATCCGCCCGGCGGACCGACCCACCGGGCGGACCGACCGCCACACCTCGGAAGGAGCTTCCTTGATCGGCATCATCGTGCTCGTCGTCGTCGGCCTCGTCCTGCTGTTCCCGGTCGTCATGACCCGGCTGGCCAAGCGCAAGCTGGCCCAGCTGGAGCGGGCCAAGGCCACCATCGCGGCCTACGAGGCGCGGCTCACCGAGGAGGCGCGGGCGAAGAACACCATCACCCCGGCCGATCACGGGCTGCTGCTGGGCAGCGAGCTGGTCCTGGACGACGAGCCCGGCCCCGAGGAGGCGGCCGCGCTCGCCGCCGCGAAGGCGGGCGACTGGCGGCCGGCCGCCGCCTACCTGACCACCGAGGCCACCGCCGACGTCCGCTGGATGCGGCAGCGCGCGCTGGCCCGGCTGGCGGCCGAGGACGACGGCTGGCTGCGCGCCTGGCGCGCGGAGCGGCCGCAGGACCCGGCCGCCGCGCTGGTGCACGCGGACGCCCTGGTGTACCTGGCCTGGAACATCCGGACCTCGGCCCGGTCCCAGCACGTCAGCCGCGAGCAGGCCGCAGGCTTCCACCGGGTCCTGGCCGAGGCCGAGGAGGCCTGTGTGGCGGCCGTCGAGCTCGCTGCCGACGACGACCCCAACCCGTGGGCCGCGCAGATCTCCGTCGCCATGGGCCTCAACTGGTCCAACGACCGGTTCCGGGAGCTCTGGGCCGAGCTGGCCAAGCGCGAGCCGCACCACTGGGCGGCGCACAACCGGGCGCTGCAGTACTGGTGCGACAAGTGGCACGGCAGCCACGAGCTGATGCACGGGTTCGTCGACGCGGCGGTCGCCGCCGCGCCGGCCGGCAGCCTGCTCGCGCCGATGAAGCTGGAGGCGTACTACGAGCAGTTCGGCCAGGACCGGGAGAAGCTCACCGCCTGGGAGCGGCCGGAGGTCGGTGCCGCCCTGGACGCCGCGCTCGCCGACCTGGCGGCCGCGGATCCGGACCACCACCGGATCCGGTACGCGCGCGGCTGGCTCGCGTACGGCCTGACCCGGGCCGGCCGGTCGACCGAGGCGCTGGAGCAGTACCGGGCGCTGGGCCGGTACATCCCCCAGCCGTTCACCGTGATCTTCAACGATCCCCGGCAGGCCTTCGTCGACCTGCGGATCGACGCGGTCCGGGGCGCGGTCGCGGCAGCCGAACAGCAGGCCTGACCGCCGCAGGCCTGACCGCGCCCGCAGTCGCGGCCGCAGCGGGCCACGACGGACGGAACCCGACGGCCGCTCCCGGAATCCGGGGGCGGCCGTTCGCGTTGCACCCTGCACCAGGTTTCCCGACCCGATGGAGCAGGCCGTGCTGTTCAACCGCCACAAGACCTCGCTCGTCCCCGCCGACCAGGCGCTGCCCGGCCGGGCCGCCCCGTCCTTCGAGCTGCGCGAACCGCACACCGTGCTCGGGCACCCGCTGTCCGGCCCGTACCCGGAGGGCCTGGAGGTGGCCGACTTCGGGCTGGGCTGCTTCTGGGGCGCCGAGCGGACGTTCTGGCGCCTGCCCGGCGTCTGGACGACGCTGGTCGGCTACCAGGGCGGCTTCACCGCCAACCCGACGTACGAGGAGGTGTGCAGCGGGCTGACCGGGCACACCGAGGCGGTCCGGGTGGTGTACGACCCGGCGGTGGTCTCCTACGAGCGGCTGCTGAAGACGTTCTGGGAGGCGCACGACCCGACCCAGGGCAACCGCCAGGGCAACGACGTGGGCACCCAGTACCGCTCCGCGGTCTACACCCACTCGCCCGCCCAGGCCGAGGCCGCCGCGGCCTCCCGGGACGCCTTCCAGCCGGCCCTGACCGCGCTCGGCTACGGCCCGATCACCACCGAGATCGCCCCGGCCGGCCCGTTCTTCCCGGCCGAGCCGTACCACCAGCAGTACCTGTCGGAGGCGAAGAACCCCAACGGCTACTGCGGTCTCGGCGGTACGGGCGCCTCCTGCCCGATCGGCGTGGCCCGCACCCAGGGCTGACCGGGCGTCGGCGACTCCATGTGACCCGCGCCGGGTTCCGGGCGCAGACTGGAAGGGCCAGCAGGGGCGGCCCGGCCACCCACCGGTGGCCGGGCCGCCTCTCGTGGAGAGGAGTCCGCCATGTCCGGTCTGGTCCGCAAGAGCTTCGACGACCCCGAGGAGGTCCGCCCCTTCGAGGAGGGCACAGGGGAACTGCGCCTGGTGAGTCTGGACGCCGGCCCGGTCGGCCGAGCCGTGTTCCAACCGGGGTGGCAGTGGTCCAAGCACGTGAAACCGATCGCCAAGACCGACAGCTGCCAGGCGGCCCACGCGGGGTACGTGATCTCCGGCCGGATGAAGATCGTCATGGACGACGGCCAGGCGGAGGAGTTCGGCCCCGGCGACTACATGATCTGCCCGCCCGGGCACGACGCCTGGATCCTGGGCGACGAGCCGTGCGTGGTCATCGACTGGCAGGGGTTCACGGACTACGCGAAGCGCTGATCCGCGCACCCCTGCCGGGCGTGCGGGCGGGATGTCAGACGGCGCTGCCGGCCTTCCAGTCGGCCCAGCCCATGTTCCAGCCGTTCAGGCCGTTGTCCGGGGCGACGGTCTTGTCACCGGAGTTCACGACCTCGACCACGTCGCCGATCATCGAGGACTTGTAGAACTTGTAGCCGTCGGTACCGGCGTCCTGCGCGCCCTTGGCGTCCTGCAGGCCGACACAGCCGTGGCTGGTGTTCTGGCCGCCGAAGATCGACGCCGGGGACCAGTAGTTGCCGTGGATGAAGGTGCCCGAGCTGGTGAGGCGCTGGGCGTGCGGCACGTCCGCGATGTCGTACTCGCTGCCCAGGTTGACGGTCTGCGAGTTCATCCGGGTCTGCGTGTACTGCTCGGAGATGACCATCTTGCCGCCCCAGGTGGTGTGTTCGGGCGACCCACCGGAGATCTTGTAGACGGCGCTGACCTGGCCGTCGGTCGTGACGGTGAGCTTCTTGGCACCGAGGTCGGCGACGGTGGTCTGGGCGCGGCCGATGGTGAAGCGGACGTCCTTGGACTGGGTGCCGTACACGCCCTTGGCGCCCTCGACGTCCTTGAGCCGGAGTTTGAGGGTCACGGTGGTGCCCTTGGCCCAGTACTCCTGCGGCCGGAAGTCGAGGCGGGTGCTGGAGAACCAGTGCCCGACGATCTCGACGCCCGGCTCCGCCGTCACGGTGATCGCCTGCTGGACGGCCTTGCGGTCGGTGATCGGCTTGCTGAAGTTGATCGAGACGGGCATGCCGACGCCGACCGTCGACCCGTCCTCGGGGGTGAAGTAGCCGACGAAGGTGTTGGCCGGGGTCGCCGTGGTGAAGACGGCGTTGGAGTCCGCCTCCAGCTTGTCCTTGTCCACCGCGACGGCGGCGACGGTGTACTTGGTGCCGCTGGCCGGGGCCGCGGCCGAGGTCCAGCCGGTGTTGTCGGCGGAGAGCTGGCCGGCCAGCTCCTTGCCGGTGGAGTCGGTGACCTTGACGCTGCTCAACGTGCCGTTGCCGACGGTGACCTTGACCGGCTCGCTGAAGCTGGCGGCGGTGGCCCCGTCGGCGGGGGTGACGGTGATCACGGCGGCCGAGGTCTTCGGGGTGCCGCTCCCGCCGCCCGAGCCCGGGGCGCCGCTCGCGCTGCCACCGGAGCCGCTGCCACCGCCACTGCCGCTGTTGTCGTTGCAGGCCGCGAGAAGCAGGACGGGCGCCCCGATCAGTCCTGCGAGAACACCGCGTCGGCTCCAGCTTCCTCCGGCCGCCCGCCCCTGACCGTCCCGTGCCGTCACGTCGCGTCTCCCTGCTGATCATCCCGGGCATTTACGGATACAAAAACGCAATCCGCCCGTTCACGGTTCCATCACCGAAGGGTAAGCGATCGTATGAGATGACCCAACGTGCCCCCGAACAAGGACAAAACGCCCGACCTGCCATGGCAGACCGGGCGTTCCCGAGCGGTGACGGAGTGCCGTCGTTACTCGGCGGACTCGTCCACCGAGTACTCGTCCCACTCCTCGTCGGCCGGGTCGAACTCGGTCTGCGCCGACTCCCAGGTCGCCGAGGCGAGCTCCACCCCGGGGACGTCGCCGAGCAGCGCGACGGGGTCGATGAAGTGGGCGAGCGAACCCGACGGGTCCACCTCGATGGCCTCGACGGACTGGGCGCGCTCCTCGTCGTCGAGGTACTCGTCCTCGGTCACCGCCTGCAGGGCCGCCGCCTTGAGGGCGCCCTCGTCGGTGATCTCCGCGATGAGCTCGATCTTGACCCGGACGTAGCGCGGGGCGTCCTGGTCGGTCGTTTCAGTGCTGGTCATGCGTGCGAGCGTACGGGAACGGCGGGCCGCCCGGCGCACACGGCGGGAGCCGCGGGCCGGCGGACCCGGGACCGGCGGCGAACGGAGGCCGGGCGGAAGGGGGCCGGACGGAAGGAGGCCGAGCGGACGGGGGCCAGAGAGGACGGGGGCCGAACGAAAGGGCCGGTCCCTCGAAGAAGGACCGGCCCCACCGTTCCCCCGCATCGGCTCCCCCACCCGGGAGCCGCGGGGACGCGCCGTACGGCGCGGTGCGGCCGCGGGAGCCGCCACACCCTGTCGATCGGCCGGAGCCGGACAGGGGCGGGACGACGGCACCTCCCGCGGAGGAAGGACACAGCGGCCGTGTCAGGGCCACCCGATGTGTCCGGAGTCGACCGCGATCGCCGGGGAGCCGCTCCCGGACGGTTGCCGTCGCCTCGTTCGGCGTGCTGCCGTTGACCACTACGATGCCGGACGCTTGTTAACCACATGCTGCGGGCAGGTGACGCCGGTGTACCACTTCGCCCGTGGGCGAATCCTCCGGATCCGTCCACGGGCGAAGCGCCGGTGACCGTGCGTCAGTGCGCGACGCGAACGGTCAGGTAGCCCAGCAGGTCCTGACGGGTGACGATGCCGTGGGGCTTGCCCTCGACCAGCACGACGGCCGCGTCGGCCTTCTCCAGCACGGTCATCAGGTTGGTGACGGTCTCGCCCGAGCCGACCACCGGCAGCGGCTTGGACATCACCTTGTCCAGGGTGTCGGTCAGCTCGATCTCCTTGGCGAAGATGCCCTCCAGCAGCAGCTTCTCCACCACCGAGCCGATCACCTCGCCGGCCATGATGTCCGGGTGCCCGGCGCCCGGGGAGACCACCGGCATCTGCGAGACGCCGTACTCGCGCAGCACCCGGACCGCCTCGGCGACCGTCTCGTTGGGGTGCATGTGGACGAACTGCGGGATGCCACCCTGCTCGATGGCCTCCTTGCGGGCCAGCACCTCGCTGATGTGCGCCTCGTCGGTGGACGAGGGCAGGAAGCCGTAGTCGGCCATCCAGTCGTCGTTGAAGATCTTGGACAGGTAGCCGCGGCCGCCGTCCGGCAGCAGCACCACCACGACGTCGTCCGGCCCGAGGTCGCGGGCGACCTCCAGCGCGGCCACCACGGCCATGCCGCAGGAGCCGCCGACCAGCAGGCCCTCCTCCTTGGCCAGGCGGCGGGTCATCTGGAACGAGTCCTTGTCGGAGACGGCGACGATCCCGTCCGCGACGCTGCGGTCGTAGGCGGTCGGCCAGAAGTCCTCACCGACGCCCTCGACCAGGTACGGCCGGCCGGTGCCGCCCGAGTAGACCGAGCCCTCCGGGTCGGCGCCGATCACCTTGACCTTGCCGCCCGAGACCTCCTTCAGGTAGTTGCCGGTACCGGAGATGGTGCCGCCGGTGCCGACGCCCGCCACGAAGTGGGTGATCTTCCCGTCGGTCTGCTCCCACAGCTCCGGGCCGGTGGAGTGGTAGTGCGAGGCCGGGTTGTCCGGGTTCGAGTACTGGTCCGGCTTCCAGGCGTTCGGGGTCTCACGGACCAGGCGGTCGGAGACGTTGTAGTAGGAGTCCGGGTGCTCCGGGGCGACGGCGGTCGGGCAGACGACCACCTCGGCGCCGTACGCGCGCAGGGTGTTGATCTTGTCGGTCGAGACCTTGTCCGGACAGACGAAGATGCACTTGTAGCCCTTCTGCTGGGCCACGATCGCCAGACCGACACCGGTGTTGCCGGAGGTCGGCTCCACGATGGTGCCGCCCGGCTTCAGGGCGCCCGAGGCCTCGGCGGCCTCGATCATGCGCATCGCGATGCGGTCCTTCACCGAGCCGCCGGGGTTGAAGTACTCGACCTTCGCCAGCACTGTCGCGCTGATGCCCTCGGTGACCTTGTTCAGCTTGACCAGTGGCGTATTGCCGACCAGGTCGATGATCGAGTTGTAGTACCGCACGGGGGTCCTCCCGGTCTATGGGCATGCGAGTGCTTTCGGTACTGCAAAGCCTAGGGCGTGGCACGCACCCCGGGCCGCCCGTCCGTCCCGGGAGGCACGACCCCGCATCCCCCGCGGCCCCCCGTCTCCCCCAATGGACCACCCCCGCCGGTACTCGCGCCCTCCGTGCGGGTAGGAGGGGTGTACGACCCCGCCGGGGGCGGCACGAGGACGCGAAGGGGGCACCGGATGCCAGGCGCACACGACTCGCGGGCCCGGGTGGCCCGGCGGATCGCCACCGCGGCGGCGTACGGCGGCGGCGGGCTCGGGCTGCTCGGCGTGGGGGTGGTGGGCCTGCTGCTGACCGAGAGCAAGCTCGCCGTCCAGGCCATCGGCGCCCTGGAGACCGTCCCGCCCAGGGCCGACGGCGTCTACGGCGAGGCCTTCGCCGACCGCGCCGCCGCCCCGCAGCAGCCGCTCGTGCTGGCCGTCCTCGGCGACTCCACCGGCGCCGGCCTCGGCGTGGCACGGGGCCGGGAGACCCCCGGCGCCCTGCTCGCCGCCGGTCTGGCCTCGGTGGCCGAGCGCCCGGTCCGGCTGGTCAACGTGGCTCGTTCCGGCGGCCGCTCCGCCGACCTCTCCGGCCAGCTGGAGCAGGCGCTGCCGCACCACCCGGACATCGCGGTGATCATGATCGGCGCCAACGACGTGACCCGGCACAGCCCGGCCCAGGTGGCCGTCCGCCACCTCGGCGAGGCGGTCGCCGCACTGCGCGCCAACGGCTGCGAGGTGGTCGTCGGGACCTGCCCGGACCTCGGCACGATCAAGCCGGTGCGCCCGCCGCTGCGCTGGGTGGCCCGCCGGCTGAGCCGACAGCTGGCCGCCGCGCAGACCATCGCGGTGGTGGAGGCGGGCGGCCGGACGGTCTCGGTGGGCTCACTGCTGGGCCCGGAGTTCGCCGCCCGCCCGGAGATGTTCGCCGCCGACCGCTACCACCCCTCGGCCCAGGGCTACGCGACCGCCGCGATGGCCATACTGCCCTCGGTCTGCGCCGCGCTCGGCCTCTGGCCGGAGGAGGAGCGCCCGACCGCGCCGGTGCCGGGTGAGACGGTGCTGCCGGTCGCGGTGGCCGCCGCCGCCGCGGCCGCGCAGGCGGGCACCGAGGTGGCGGCCGTGGAGGCGGAGGGCGCCGGCCACCGCTGGGCGCTGCTGCGCCAGCGCCTGCGGATCGGGCTGCCCCCCTCGGGCGTGCCCGGAGAGTCCCGTCCGGGCCCCGGGAATACGTCGGCCAGCTCACACGCTGGGGCGGGTGACGCTTGACCTACCAAGCGGTAACTTTCCTCCCGGACGTCAGGTCCGCCGTCACCCAGCGAGGAGCCCCTCATGCCCGAAGCCGTCATCGTCAGCGCCACCCGTTCGCCGATCGGCCGGGCTTTCAAGGGCTCCCTGAAGGACGTCCGCCCGGATGACCTGACCGCCCACATCATCCAGGCCGCGCTGGCCAAGGTGCCGCAGCTCGACCCGCGCGAGATCGACGACCTGATGCTGGGCTGCGGCCTGCCCGGCGGCGAGCAGGGCCACAACCTGGCCCGCATCGTGGCCGTCCAAATGGGCATGGACTACCTGCCCGGCGCCACCATCACCCGCTACTGCTCCTCCTCGCTGCAGACCACGCGGATGGCGCTGCACGCGATCAAGGCGGGCGAGGGCGACATCTTCATCTCGGCCGGCGTGGAGACCGTCTCGCGCAGCATCCACGGCACCTCGGACGGCATGCCGGGCACCATGAACCCGCTCTTCGGCGAGGCCCAGGCCCGCACCGCCAAGCGCGCCGAGGAGGGCGGCGGCGAGTGGCACGACCCGCGCGAGGACGGGCTGCTGCCCGACGCCTACATCGCGATGGGCCAGACCGCCGAGAACCTGGCCGCACTCAAGGGCATCACCCGCGCCGAGCAGGACGAGTTCGGCGTCCGCTCGCAGAACCTCGCCGAGGCCGCCATCAAGGCCGGCTTCTGGGAGCGCGAGATCACCCCGGTGACGCTCCCGGACGGCACCGTGGTCAGCACGGACGACGGCCCGCGCGCCGGCGTCACCGTGGAGGGCGTCTCGGGCCTGAAGCCGGTGTTCCGCCCGGACGGCACCGTGACCGCCGGTAACTGCTGCCCGCTGAACGACGGTGCGGCCGCGCTGGTCATCATGTCCGACACCAAGGCCCGCGAGCTCGGCATCACCCCGCTCGCCCGGGTGGTCTCCACCGGCGTCAGCGCGCTCTCCCCCGAGATCATGGGCTACGGCCCGGTCGAGGCCTCCAAGCAGGCCCTCAAGCGGGCCGGCCTGACCATCGACGACATCGACCTGGTCGAGATCAACGAGGCCTTCGCGGCCCAGGTGATCCCGTCCTACCGCGACCTCGGCATCGACCTGGACAGGCTGAACGTCAACGGCGGCGCCATCGCGGTCGGCCACCCCTTCGGCATGACCGGCGCCCGGATCACCACCACGCTGATCAACTCCCTGCAGTGGCACGACAAGCAGTTCGGTCTGGAGACCATGTGCGTCGGCGGCGGCCAGGGCATGGCGATGGTCATCGAGCGCCTCAGCTGACCATCCCCGCACCCTCCGAAGGGTCTGGACCACCCATTTGGAGTCACGCTACGTAATTGAGGGCCGGATCACACCGCGAGGTCGATCCGGCCCTCTTTCCGTTCATTTTCGGCCCGGAAGTCGACACTGCGGAGCGGATCAACTCCACTGCGTAGAACGGTGTTACCTAACAATTTGGGGACAAGAGCGAAAGTCCCGGACGAATTAGACATTCGCCACTGCGGTAACACCCCCGGATGGGGCAGTGTGGACACGTAACCCCGTTCCGCTCCTCGCTAGGAGTACGTTCCGTGAGCGCCGTCTACGCCATCCTGCTGCTGATCCTGATCACCGTGTCGACCGCCGTGCTGCTCCGGCTCCGCGGGATCTCCCGCCGACTGGACGCGCAGGCAGCGGCCCCTGCCACGCCCGCACCCGTGGACGAGGCCGCGATACGCCGGGCCGTCGCCGAGGCACTCGCCGCCGACCGCGAGCGGGAGATCACCGAGGCCCGCGCGTTCTGGGCCGAGCAGGAGGCCCGCGCGGCCGAGGACGCGCCGCTGTTCGACTCCCCGTTCACCGGAGTGTTCTCCGGCACCGACGAGTGGCCGCTCTTCTTCCCCCGCCCCACCGGCCCGCAGGACGCCGCCGACAACGCCGGGACGATGGACCCGGAGTTCGGCGAGGCGCTGCGCTCCGCGCTGGAGGACCTGATCGACGAGGGCGTCACCGGCCCGGCCGACCCCGGCACCGACGGCGGCGCGCCGCTGCGCCCCGGCCACCCGCTGGGCGAGGCCACCAAGGACGTCCGGGCCCGCCGCGAGGCCGACCTGCTGGCCACCGGCCTGGAGGCCGGGCTGCTGGACGCCGAAGCGGCCGTCGAGGAGGCCCCGGTCGCCGCGCCCGACCCTCGCCGCCACCCCTCGCACCCCGACTTCGTGCCGAGCCAGGCGCCGTCCCGCGAGTGGACCGACGGCCGGCTGGCCACCCTCGCCGAGGAGGGCGTCGCCCTGATCGACGTCCGCCCGGGCCCGCTGGGCACCCTGGACGTGTACGCCTTCGCCGACGGCACCACCCTCTGCGTGGCCCCGGGCGACCGGGAGGCCGCCTACCGGCTGATCGACGCGGTCCGCGCCGGTGAGCACGTCCGACTGCTCGGCGGCTCGCGCTTCTCCGGCTCGTACTCGCTGACCTTCTCCACCGACGAGGACGCCGTCTACGTGCTCGCCGACCGGGTGGTCGCCAGCATCTGACGTCGGCTCACCGACACTCGCCGACACTCCTCAGCAGCACACGCGCCGAAGGCCGACCGGGTCACAGGGTTACCGACCCGGTCGGCCTTCGGCACGTCCGGGTCCGGGCACGTCCGACTCCGGGGGCCTCAGGCGCAGAGCGCCGCCGTCTCGCGCACCGCCGCGACCGCCCCCGCCAGCAACTCGCCCACCACCGTGGCACCGTCCGGCAGCGCCACCTCCGCGCCTTCGGGCAGCGCCGCGAGCGCGGCCGCCAGGTCGTGGCCGGCGACGGCCAGTTGGTCCCCCACCGCGAACGCCCCGGCGTCCGGGAAGTCCCGTTCCGGCCCGCCCTCCACCGTCAGCGCCAGTGCGGCCAGTCGCCGCGCCAGGTCGAGCGCGGCCGCCGCCCGCGAGGCGTGCCCGGGCACGGAGCCCAGCAGCTTGCTCTGCGGCAGCGAGCGGAAACGATCCGCCAGGGAATCGACGGCTTCGACCAGGGCCTGTACGTCCGGGGGCTGTACGTCATGCATGCCAGCGAGCCTAGGCGAAAAGCCGCCGGGCCCCGGAGCGGGTGGCTCCGGGGCCCGGCGGCAGTGGTTCACGGCAGGGGGACGGTTAGTCGTCGCCGCGCAGGATCGCGATCAGCCGCATCATCTCCATGTAGATCCAGACCAGCGACAGGGTCAGCCCGAAGGCGGCCCGCCAGGACTCGCGCTGCGGGGCGCCCTGGGCGATGGCGGTCTCGATCTCCGCGAAGTCCAGCGACAGGAAGAAGGCACCCAGGCCGATGCCGACCAGGCCGACCACGATGCCCAGCGGACCCGAGCGCAGGCCCATCTCGGCGCCGAAGGCCAGCGACGCGACCAGGTTGACCAGCATCAGCAGCACGAAGCCCATACCGATCGCGATGCCGATCCGGGTGTAGCGCGGGGTGACCCGGATCCTGCCGCTCTTGTAGGCGAACAGCATTGCTGCGAAGACCGCCGCCGTGCCCAGCACCGCCTGGATCACGATGCCGTTCAGCATGGTGTTCAGCGCGTGCGACCAGGCGCCCATCGCGAAGCCCTGGAGGGCCGCGTACGTCAGGATCAGCGGCGGGCTGACGCTGCGCTTGAAGGAGGCCACCAGGCCGACGACCATCGCCACCAGGCTGGCGGCGATCGCGAAGCCGTAGTTCTCGAACGGCAGCGCGAACCAGGCCACCGCACCGGCGGCGACCAGCGTCAGCAGCGTCATGGCGGTGCGGGCGACCACGTCGTCCAGCGTCATCCGCCCGGTGGCCGCCGGACCGGCCGACGGGCCGTTGTACAGCTGGTAGAGCTGCTCGTCGGTCAGCGGGGCCTGACCCTGCGGCTGCTGGGCGTACTGGGTCCCCGCATAGGGGTTGCCGTACGGGCTCCCGGGCTGCGCGGTGTTGCCGAACCCCGCGTAGCCGGAGTCGCGGGTGAAGGACCCCTCCCGCGAGAAGACCGGGTTGCTGCTTCTCATTGCTCATTCCCTCCGTGGCGGCACTGCACCGCCCACGCATAAGGGTAATGGCTTGGCAAAAATTCCGGGATACGCCGCGAGGAGGATCTGGTGAACGACTCCCGGCGGGGGGGGGGGGGGGGGGCCCCCCCCCCCCCCCCCCCCCCCCCCCCGCCCCCCCCCCCCCCCCCCCCCCCCCCCCCCCCCCCCCCCCCCCCCCCCCCCCCCCCCCCCCCCCCCCGTAC